>NZ_JBEZDP010000018.1:0-98685 GCF_040648395.1 Micromonospora sp. NPDC049151 | reverse complement strand
GAGGGTGGCGTTGTCGTCCTTGTCGTACGGGCGGGCGAGGAAGCCGTCTTCGATCTTGATGAGCCACTCGCCGTTGTAGATGCCGCCACCGAACCGGCCGGCCGTGTTGTCCACGATGGCGCTGTCGGAGATCGTGGCGCTCGCCTCGCCGTCGGCCTTCTCGGCCCCGGTGGGCGTCCAGTCCCGCCCGCCGGTCGTCACCACGCCGCCGCCGTTGCCGTCGGCGTGGTTTCCGGCCACGAGGACCCGCTCCAGGAGCAGGTCGGTGCTCTCGGCGTAGACGCCGCCACCGTTGTCGCAGGCCGTGTTGCCCGTGATCGCGGTGAACGAGACGCTGACCCAGCCGCCGCTGCTGAACAGGCCGCCACCGTTGTGACCGGCCCGGTTGCGGCTCAACGTGCTGGACGCGGCGTCCTTGCCCTCGTGCCCACCGATGATCTCGACGGTGCCCGCGTGCTGCCGGCCGTGTCCGCCCTTGCCGGCCTTCGCGGCCGACGCCAGGTCGACCGGCCCGTCGTGGTGCGCGCCGCCGCCATTGGCGATACCGCCGCCGTTGCCGCCCGCGGTGTTGTCGTCGACGTGGGTGGTCTCGACCTTGAGGATGCCCTCGTTGTAGATGCCGCCGCCGTCGCCCTGGGCGTGGTTGTCGACGACCTGGCTGTCCATGAGCCAGGTGCGGCCGTAGTTGGCCAGGGCGCCACCGTCGCCTTCGGCGCTGTTGCCGACGAGCTTGACGGCGTGCAGGTGAGCACTGCCGCCGCGCTCGACCAGGAGCGCGCCGCCGTCACCCTCGACCCGCTTGGCGTCCAGCTCGGCCGGGTCGGCCGCCTTCGGCGCGGACGGTCCGGGGTACTTGAACTCGTTGGCGTTGCCGCCCTTGATGGTGAGGTCCTTGAGGGTGAGGTCGCCGCCGTCGGCGACGCGGAAGATGCGGAAGGTGTCTTCGGCGTCGCGCTTGATGGTGGAGCCGTTGCCCTTGATGGTGACGTCCTGCTTGATCTCGGGCAGGGCGGAGCCGACCTTGCGGTCCTTGACGCCGAGTTCGTAGGTGCAGTTCTCGGCGAGCTTGATGGTGCCGCCGTGGTCGCGGTTGGCCAGTTCGAGGGCGTCGATCAGGGCTTCGTCCTTGCAGGGGACCTCGCGGGTCTTGCCGTGGTCGTCCTTGCCGTCCTTGCCGCCCTTGTCCGGGCCCCACTCGCCATGGTCGCGGCCCTCCTGGCCACGGTCCTCGCCGTCCTTGCCGTACCCGTCGTCGCCCTTGCCGCCCTCGGCGCGGGAGCCGTCGCCGGCGCTCTGCGGCGCCGCGGCGTGGTTGTCCGCCACCGGCTCGGTGCCGGACTTGTCGTCGCGGGCGGCGAGACCGCCGAGCGCCGCCAGCCCGACGACGCCGGTCAGCCCGGCCACGCCGGTGGCGACCCAGAGCGCCCGCCGCCTGCTCGTCCGCGGCGGAGGCGCCATCGGAGCGCCGCCGTCCGGTGTCGTTACGTCGTTCGACATGAGAGCCCTTTCGGTTCTTCCCAAACGGGTCGCACCGCCCCAGGCCGGGCGACCAGCTACAAACCGGTTGTAGCCTCTGATCGACACCGTATGAGAAGTGTCCTCGCGAAGAGGACGTATCCGAGAAAAGCCCGCATTCCTCCCACTAATGGCGGTCGGTGAGCAACCACGTGTGCGGGACCGCAACGGCCCAGACGGCGGCGGGCCCCGTCACCGGACCATGGAGGCGCGGTGACGGGGCCCGACGAAGATCGCGGCCGCGGGATCAGCCGGGCAGGCGGGGGCCCGCCTCACGCTGCTCGGCCAGCCAGGTCTCCACCTCGGCGGAGGCGCGCGGCAGGCCGGCCGACAGGTTCACCGGGCCGTCGGCGGTCACCAGGATGTCGTCCTCGATCCGCACGCCGATGCCCCGCAGTTCCTCCGGGACCAGCTCGTCCTCCGGCTGGAAGTAGAGGCCCGGCTCGACGGTGAGCACGTACCCCTCGCCGAGCGGCCCCTCGCGGTAGTTCTCCTTGCGCGCGTTGGCGCAGTCGTGCACGTCGATGCCGAGCATGTGGCTGGTGCCGTGCAGCGTCCACCGCCGGTAGACGGTGGAGGCCGGGTCCATCGCCTCGTCCACGCTCACCGGCAGCAGCCCGAGATCCTTCAGCGCCTCCGCGAGGACCCGCATCGAGGCCAGGTGCACGTCCCGGAACGCCACGCCGGGACGGCACATCTCGATGCCGGCCTGCTGCGCGGCGTACACCGCGTCGTACACCTGGCGCTGCAACGGCGTGAACCGGCCGTCGACCGGGAACACCCGGGTGACGTCGGCGGTATAGAGGTTGCGGTTCTCCACGCCCATGTCCATCAGCAGCAGGTCACCGGGACGGGTGGCGCCGTGGTTGTGCACCCAGTGCAGGATCGTGGCGTGCTCGCCGGCCCCGACGATCGAGCCGTAGCCGACGTCGTTGCCGTCGTGCCGGGCGCGCAGCGCGAAGACGCCCTCCAGCAGACGCTCGGAGACCCCCCGGTCGGCCGGCAGCGCCCGCGCCACGTCCTCGAAGCCACGCACCGTGGCGTCGCACGCCTCCTGGAGCTGCGCGATCTCCCACTCGTCCTTGACCAGCTTCAGCTCGGCGATCGCGATCGCCAGCTCGCGGTCGCGGCCGGGCTGCCCCTCGGCGCGCGCGCCGTCGTACCGGCGCACCGCCGCGTCCACCCGGGCGTCGAAACCGCGAAGCACCCGGGTACGCCCCGGCGCCAGCTCGGCCAGCGCCGCGTCCAGCTCGCTCAGGTCGGCCGTCGGCAGGCCCAGCTCGGTGGACTTCTCCCGCAGCGTCGGCCGGCGGCCCACCCACAGCTCGCCGTGGCGGCTGCGGAAGAACTCGTCGGTCGCCCGGGACGACCGGGGCCGCATGAACAGGGTGGACTCGCCGCCCGGCCGCAGCACGAGGACGCTGTCCGGCTCCAGGTCGCCGGTCAGGTACGCGAAGTCGCTGCCCGGCCGGAACCGGTGGTCGGTGTCGTTGGCGCGTACCTTCTCGTTGCCGGTGGGGATGACGAGCGTCTCGCCCGGGAAGGCCTCGGCCAGCGCGGCCCGCCGCTTGGCGTGGTTGGGCACCTCCGGACGCGGGGTGACCGGCAGCTCGGTGTCCCGCCAGCCCTGCCGCATGAACGACAGGAACGCCTCCGGGAAATCCGGGTCGTGCGACTCCGTGCCGTCCGCCGGTTTGCCCTGCCGGGTCCGCTCCTCGGCCATGATCCGCCCTCCCTGAGCCTCATCGCTGGTCCCGACGGTACCGCGCGCACGACAGCGGTAGGTGCCTGCGGTGCCGCGACGACGGCTTCCGGCGCGTGGAAAGATGGCGGCCATGTGCGGACTCCTGGCCTTCTTCAGCGCGCGCGGCGACGCCGCCGCCCACCGCGACCACATCGCCGGCGCACTGGAGTGCCTGCACCACCGTGGCCCGGACGAGACAGGGGTCGAGGTGGTCGGCGACGCCTCCGGCCGGTACGCGGACGGTGTGTTCGCGCACAAGCGCCTGGCGATCATCGACGTGGCGCTGAGCCACGAGCCCCTGCCCTACGCGGGCGGGCGTTACCTGCTCACCTTCAACGGCGAGATCTACAACTACATCGAGCTGCGCGAGGAGCTGATCCGCGACTACGGCGCCCAGTTCGCCACGAACGGCGACGGCGAGGTGATCGTCGCCGGCTACCACTACTGGGGTGAGCAGGTGCTGACCAAGCTGCGCGGCATGTTCGCGTTCGTGATCTGGGACCGGCAGGAGCGGCGGGCCTTCGGCGCGCGGGACTACTTCGGCATCAAGCCGCTGCACTACCTGGAGACCCAGGACGGCCTCTACCTCGCCTCGGAGAAGAAGGCGCTGCTGCCGTTCGCGCACTCGGCGTACCAGGGCGACGCGGGCATCGACACCGCCAACCTGAGCCACTACCTGACCCTGCAGTACGTGCCCGAGCCGGGCACGCTGCACAAGGGGATCAGCCGGATCGGCTCGGGGGAGTACCTGACCTGGACCCCTGGTGGCCGGATCGAGGTGCGCCGCTGGTACCGGCCGGTGTTCCGCCCGGCCCCGGTCTCCGACGAGCAGCGGCTCTACCACGACATCCGGGAGACGCTGCGGGAGAGCGTCCGGATGCACATGCGCTCGGACGTGCCGGTCGGCTCGTTCCTGTCCAGCGGCATCGACTCCACCGCCGTGGTGGCGCTGGCCCGCGAGTTCAACCCGAACATCCTCACCTTCACCGTCGGCTACGACGTGCCCGGCTACTCCGAGATCGACGTGGCCCAGGACTCGGCCCGGCACCTCGACGTGACCACCATCCCGACCAAGATCGGGCCGCAGGACATGATCGACGCGCTGCCGAAGATCGTCTGGCACCTGGACGACCCGGTGGCCGACCCGGCGCTGGTGCCGCTCTACTTCGTGGCGAAGAAGGCCGCCGAGCACGTCACAGTGGTGCTCTCCGGCGAGGGCGCGGACGAGTTCTTCGGCGGCTACACCATCTACCGGGAGCCGCTGTCGCTCAACGCGGTGAACAGCCTGCCCGACGGCGTGCAGAAGGGGCTGCGCGCGGTCTCCAAGGCGATCCCGCAGGGAGTGAAGGGCAAGAGCTTCCTGGAACGCGGCACCACCCCGATCGAGGAGCGCTACTACGGCAACGCCCGGATGTTCACCGAGGAGGAGAAGCAGCACCTGCTGCGCCGCTACGACCCCTCGGTGCGCTACACCGACGTGACCGCGCCGATCTACGCCGAGTGCACCGAACTGGACGACGTCACCAAGATGCAGTACGTCGACCTCTACACCTGGCTGCGCGGTGACATCCTGGTCAAGGCCGACCGGATCTCGATGGCGCACTCGCTCGAGGTGCGGGTGCCGTTCCTGGACCGGGAGGTCTTCAACGTCGCCGCCGGCATCCCGGTCGACCTGAAGCTGCCGCCCCGCTCCGAGGCCACCAAGTACGCGATGCGCCAGGCGCTGCAGGGCGTGGTGCCGCCGGCCATCGTCAACCGCAAGAAGCTGGGCTTCCCGACCCCGACCCGGGTCTGGCTGCGCGGCGAGATGTACGAGTGGGCGCGGCACGTGCTGTCCACCTCGGGCGCCGGTGACCTGATCGACCTGTCGTACGCGATGCGCCTGCTGGAGGAGCACAAGCGGGAGGAGGCGGACCACTCCCGCAAGGTGTGGACCGTGCTGATCTTCTGCATCTGGCACGCCATCTTCGTGGCCAAGACGCTCGACCCGGGCATCCAGCGCAACCAGTCCGCGCTGCTCACCAAGCCGGTCGTCGGCAGCATGGTCCGCTGACCCGAGCGTGACGAGGAAGGGCCCCCGGGGTGTTCCCCGGGGGCCCTTCCCGTTACGGGATCAGCGACCGGTGCAGGTGACCGTCGGCAGGGAGTTGGTGCCGGAGAAGTTCGCCGTGAAGCCGAACGTGGTGGTGCCCTCCGGCGGGACGCTGCCGTTGTAGGCGGCGTTGGAGACGCTGACCGACGCCCCGCTGCCGCTCAGCGTGCCGTTCCACACCTGGTTGATGGTCTGGCCGCTGGGCCAGGTCCAGTTCGCGGTCCACCCGGAGTAGGTCCGGGTGCTGTGGTTCATGATCGTCACTTCGCCCTGGAAGCCGCCACCCCAGGCGGTGACCACCTTGTACACCGCCATGCAGGAGCCGGCCGGCATGGTCGGGCTGGTCGTCACCGGCGGGGGTGAGGTCGGCGGCGCGGTCGTCGGGGGAGCGGTCGTCGGCGGCGCGGTGGTCGGCGGCGCGGTCGTCGGGGGGGTGCTGCCGCCCGAGCCGATCCCGGTCACCTCGCCGTTACCGCCGTCGAACGTCACGTCCGAGCAGCCGAAGAAGTTCTCCTGGCTGTCCGAGCGGACCCAGCGCGAGTAGATGATGTGCCGGCCGCTCTTGTTCGACGGCAGGTTGCCGGTGAAGTAGTAGTGACCGTCGTTGGTGCCGACCGCGCCGCGCTGCGGCGGGTTGGTCACCTGCAGGAACGGCTGCTCCTCCAGGTCGCTCCAGGCCAGCGGGCGGTTCGGGCTCCAGCTGTCCTTCGTCACGTAGAAGTAGAACGTGCCCGGGTGGTGGGCCCAGTTGCTGTACCGGAACTCCATCGACCGGCCCGCCGTCAGGTGGGTGATCGGCCAGTCGTTGCGCGCCGCGTCGTACCCGCTGAAGTTGGGGTTGCCGCCGCTGCAGAGCTTGCCGTCCGGGATGAACCCGACGGTCCGCCCGCCGGCGTCGGAGCGCAGCACGCTGAACCAGTTGTACAGCGAGTTCGCCCCGTTCGCGGCCACCGCCGACGAGCAGGCGGGGTTGTTCGGCCGGATCTCACCGGTTCCGGTGAGGCCGTCCTTCCAGCACAGGTAGGTGCGGGCGCCCGGCGTCATGGCCGCGCCGTGCGCGGCCGCCGGTCCGGAGTTGGTGGCCAGGGCGAACGCGCCCAGGGCCAGGGTGGCGGCCGCGGTGAGCAACGCGGCCGTACGGGATCGGTGCACGGGGATCTCCTGACTCGCGGAGCGTGGCCTGGTTCGGCCCGCTCCGCTGGGACGAGCGGATGCGGCGATCGCGGTGCCCGCGCCTGCGCGGCCGGGGCCGTCGGCGGGCGCGCACCGTCTGCGATCCGTTGCCCACGGACCGCGTGGATGCCCTCGCGTCGGCTCGACCCGGCGGCCGGTGACGCGGCAGCCCCCGCGTCGTTACCCGGCACCGCCATCCCACCACGTCCGCTCCCCGCCCGCAATAGGCGCTGCTCGATGCCCGGGTCCCGGCGCGGCGTGGCGCCGGCATGCGCCAGGATCGGGGGAGACGACGAGAGGAGCCAGGATGGGGTACGCGGTGGTGCTCGGCGAGGCGCTGGTGGACCTGCTCGACGCCGAGCACGACGGAGAACCCGTCTACCGGCAGGCGATCGGCGGCGGTCCACTGAACGTCGCGGTGGCGGTCGCCCGGCTCGGCGGGGACGCGCGGTTCGTCGGGTCGCTCGGCGACGACGCGCTGGCCGGACGGATCCGCGCCTTCCTCACCGACGCCGGTGTGGACGTGAGCGGGACGGTCACGGTGCCGGCTCCGACCGCGCTGGCGGTGGCCACCTTCGCCGGGCCCGAGCCGGATTTCCGCTTCTACGGCGAACCCCGCTCGTACGCGCTGCTCGGCCCGGACGACCTGGACGTGGCGCTGGTCGAGGGCGCGGACGTGCTCTACTGCGGCTCGATCGTGCTGCTCGACCCGCCGGTGCTGGCCGCCGCCCGCCGCGCCTGGTCGATCGCGGGCGGGTTGCGGGTGTTCGACCCCAACGTGCGGCCCCGCCTGCTCACCGCACCGGGCGCGCTGGACGGGCTGCGGGCGGTCGTCGCCGAGTTCGCCTCCGCCGCGCACCTGGTCAAGCTCAGCAGCGCCGACGCGCGGCTGCTCTACCCGGACGAGCCGGTCGAGGGCGTCGCCGCGTACCTGCGGGAACTGGGCGCGGGCACGGTCGTGGTCACGCTCGGCGCGGACGGTGCCCTGGTCGCCGCCGCCGACGACGTGGTACGCGTCCCCGCCCCGAAGGTGGACGCGGTGGACGCGACGGGCGCGGGCGACTCGGTGATGGGCGCGCTGATCGCCGACCTGCTGGTCGCCGGGGACCCGGCCGACCCGGCCGGGTGGCGGGAGCGGGTCGCGTTCGCGCTGCGGGTGGCGGCTGTGGTGTGCGAGTCACCGGGCGGCGCCACCGCCATGCCCACCCGCGCGCGGGTGTCCGCCCGCTTCCCGTGAACCCGCCGGGGTCAGGCGCGCCGGCGGGTCATCGTCAGGACGGCGGTCAGGGACAGCAGCGACCCGCCGGCCAGGACCACTGCCATCGGCAGCGCGCTGCCCTCGCCGCCCAGCCCGACCAGCGGGGCGGCCAGCGCGCCCACCACCGACTGGATGCCGCCCATCAGCGCGGCGGCGGTGCCCGCGTGCCGGGCGTGCGCGTCCAGCGCCAGCGCGGTGCTGTTCGGCATCACCATGCCGATCGAGCCGACGAAGACGAACAGCGGCACCGCCGTCACGACCAGGCTCCCGGCCAGCGCGCCGGTCAGCACGCCGGCCGCCGCCACCAGGCCGACCACGAGCATGGTGACCAGCAGCCGGCGCGGGGAGAACCGGTCGAGCAGCCGGGCGTTTGCCTGCCCGAGTGCCACCAGGGCGAGCGCGTTGACCCCGAAGATCACGCTGTACACCATCATGGAGACACCGAAGACGTCCTGGAACACGAAGGACGACCCCGAGATGTACGCGAACAGCCCGGCGAACGCGAAACCCTGTGTCAGCGCGTACCCGAGGTAGACCCGGTCGGCGAGCAGCGACCGCATGGTCCGGAGGGTGCCCCCGAGACCGCCGGTGCTGCGCCGCTCGGCCGGCAGCGTCTCCGGCAGGCGCAGCGCGGCCGCGACCGCGAGCATCGCCCCGATGACGGCCAGGACCAGGAAGACGGCCCGCCACGAGCCGAACCGCAGCACGAGGCTGCCCGCGGCCGGCGCCGCCACCGGCGCCACGCCGAAGACCAGGATGAGCCGGGAGAAGTACTTCGCGGCGGCGCGGCCCGCGTAGAGGTCGCGGACCACCGCGCGGGCGACCACCACACCCATGCCGCCGGCCATACCCTGGGCGAACCGGGCGACGGCGAGCAGCGGGGCGTTCGGCGCCGCGGCGCACGCCAGCGTCAGCACCGTGTACGCGACCAGGCCCACCAGCACCGGGAGGCGGCGCCCCCAGCGGTCGCTCAGCGGTCCGGTGACGAGCTGGCCGAACGCCAGGCCGATCAGGTAGGTGGTGAGCGAGAGTTGGATGCCGGCCTGGTCGGCGCCGAGGTCGCGGGTCATGGCCGGGAACGCCGGCAGGTACATGTCCAGCGACAGCGGGCCGACCGCGGTGAGCCCGCCGAGCAGGAGCAGCAGCGTCACGCCGCCGGTGGGTGCGGTGGACGCGGTGGTGCGATCGGTCGGGCGCGCGGCGGCGGGCGCGGCGTTGCTCACGAGTGGGTACCCCCTGATCCGGTGCTTCGGGGTACCTTACCTCTGTAGTCAGAACTATTGCGATGTGAGGCGGGTGACTCCGTGGCGACGAACGAGCAGGTGGCGCGGTTCGGCGCGGCGCTGGGCGAGGTGCACCGGCTCCTGCGCCGCCGAGCCATGGCGCGCGCCGGGCGGGACCCGCTGCCCGAGGCTCAGGTGGAGGTGCTCCTGCTGGTCCACCAGACGCCGGGGATCAGCGGCAAGGAGGTGGCCCGGCGTCTCGGCACCGCGCCCAACACGGTGAGCACGCTGGTCCGCGACCTCACCGACGCCGGGCTGCTGGCTCGCGACCGTGACCCCGCCGACCGCCGGGTGGTCCGGCTGCGCACCACCGACGCCGCCCGGGCGCGGATCGCCCACTACGCGACCCACCGCGCGGCGCTGCTCGCCGCCGCCCTGGACGCGCTGGACCCGCCGGCGCGGGCGGCGATCCTGGCCGCCGCCCCGCACCTCGACGCGCTGCGCGACGCGCTCGCCGGACCCGTCCGGCCCGAGGGGTCCGAACCCGCGGCGGGAAACCCGGTGGCCGCCGTACCGCCCCTCGACACATGATCGCGGGGTGCTGCACCAGGACGAGATACCGGTGGACGAGGGCGTGGTCCGCGCGCTGCTGACCGAGCAGCGCCCCGAGTGGGCCGCCCTGCCGGTGACGCCCGCCGGTGGCGGGACCGACAACACGATGTACCGCCTCGGCACCGACCTGCTGGTCCGGCTGCCCCGTACGGCGGAGAAGTCCACTGCCCTGCGCAAGGAACAGCGGTGGCTGCCCCGGCTCGCGCCGCTGCTGCCGGTGCGCGTGCCCGAACCGCTGTACGCGGGCACGCCGGGCGCCGCCTTCCCGCTGCCCTGGTCGGTGCTGCGGTGGATACCGGGCGACGAGGTCCGGCCCGGCACCGTCGGGGACTGGGCCGCCCTCGGCACCGACCTGGCGACGTTCGTCCGGCACCTGCACGCGGCCGACCTGCTCGGCGCGACCCGGGCGGGCCCGCTGGGTGGATACCGCGGCGGCAGCCTGCGTCCCTGCGACACCTGGATCTCCCCGGCGCTCGACGACTGCCGGACCCTGATCGGGGAGGAGGCGGACGTCGGCACGCTCCAGCGGCTGTGGCGCGAGGCCCTCACCCTGCCCGAACCCGCCGGGCCGCACGTCTGGCTGCACGGCGACCTCAAGCCCACCAACCTGCTGGTGCGCGACGGCCGGCTGCGGGCGGTCATCGACTTCGGCGGCCTCGCCGTCGGGCACCCCGACGCCGAACACGCGCCGATCTGGGACCTCCCGCCACCCGCCCGGCACGCCTACCGCGAGGCGCTCGGCGTGGACGACGTGACCTGGGCGCGGGCCCGCGCCTGGGCGCTCGGCGTGGCGGCCAGCGGCGTCTCCTACTACTGGCACACGTTCCCGGCGTTCGTCGCCGAGTGCCGCAACCGTCTCCGCGAGATCCTGGCCGACGCCGGCTGACTTCGGCCTCCGCCGCCGGTCAGGCCGTGCCGTCCAGCTCCGCGTAGCCGCGCCGGGCCGCGATCAGGCCCGGCCGGGCGCCGAACGGCGACTCGGCCGCCACCCGCTCCGGCGGCGCGCCGCCGGTGTGCCCGGCGCGGATCAGCCACGCCTGCCGCGCGAGCTGCGCGTGCTGCTCGCGGACGAAGTCCGCGCCGACCGGCTCGCCGTGGCCGGGCACCACCACCGTCGCGGGCGTGGTCAGCCGCAGCAGGTCGGCCAGCGCGTCCGGCCACTTCAGGGGGTACGACTCCTCGAACGCCGGTGGCCCGCTCTGCTCCACCAGGTCGCCAGCGACGAGCACGTCCGCGTCCGGCACGTGCACCACCAGATCGGCGTCGGTGTGCCCGTGCCCGGGATGGCGCAGCACCACCCGCCGGCCGCCCACGTCGAGCACCGTCTCGGAGACCACCTCGCGCGTCGGCGCCCGCAGCTCGGTCCGCGCCAGCTCCTCGGCCAGCGCCGGATGCCCGGCGCGCATCTCCTCGTACGCGGCCCGGCGCACCGCCTCGGGGCGGTCCCGCAGCGCCGCCGCGGCCTGGGCGTGCGCGTAGATCGCGGTGTCCGGCCCGGCCAGCGTGGCGTTGCCGAAGCAGTGGTCGAAGTGGTGGTGCGTGTTGACGATCGTCCACGGGTGAGGCGTCACCGCCCGCGCCGCCTCCGCCAGCTCCCCGGCCTGCGCGGCGGTGGAGAGCGTGTCCACCAGCAGCGCCGCGCCGTCACCGGCCACCAGCACCACGTTCACCGCGAGCGCCGGCTCGCGTCTCACGTACACCCCGGTGGCGACCTCGGTGAACCCGGCGGTCATGACGGGCCGAGAGCCCGCTCGACGAAGCGCTGCCGGTCGACGAGCGCCCGCTCGACCCGGCCCCGCGCCGCCACAGTGGGCCCGTCGGTGACAGTCACGTCGAAGACGAGTCGCTTCCCGTCGACCTTCACCAGCTCGGCGTGGGCGGAAACGGTACGCCCGACCGGGGTGGCCACACGGTGCTCCAGCTCGACCCGTACGCCGACGGTGGTGGACCCCGGCGGCATCCGGGTCGCGGTGGCGGCCACCGTGGCCGCCTCGGCCAGCGCCAGCACCCGTGGGGTGCCGAGCACCGGCACGTCCCCGGAGCCGACCGCCTGCGCGGTGTCGGCGTCGGTCACTGTGAGCTCGACCCGGGCGGTCAGGCCCGGCGCGAAGGGCGGCTCCGGCTGCTCCTGCATGCGGCCGAGCCTAGTGCAGCCGGCCCGGGTCCGTCCGGCGTCCGAGCCGCCGCCCCCGCGTCGTTCCCGCCCGCCCGCAGGCCCGCCCGTCGCCCGCCGTTAACCTTGTCCGCGATGGCCGAGCAGACACAATCTCCGACCCCCGCCCCCGACGCGACCACCGAATCGCCCGACGGCGGGCGTCGCCGTGTGATCGCGATGACCATCTGGGGCGTCGCGTTCGTCGCCGCCTGGCTCGCCATCGGCCTGCCCACCGACCCGGCGTACGCGTTCCTGTGGATCTGGGCCGGCACCATCGCCTGGAACTCGGACCGCCCGTGGCGCAGCCACCTGCGCTTCGCCCGGGACTGGATCCCGGTGGTGCTGCTGCTCGCCGCGTACAACCTGTCCCGTGGGTTCGCCGACAACGGCGCCACCCCGCACGCCATGGAACTGATCGTCGCCGACCGGTTCCTCACCGGATGGCTCACCGGCGGCGAGGTGCCGACGATCTGGCTCCAGGAGCGGCTGTACGACCCGGCCGAGGTGCGCTGGTGGGACGTGCTGGTGAGCTGGATCTACTTCTCGCACTTCGTGGCGACGTTCGCCGCCGCGGCGGTGCTGTGGATGCGCAACCGGCGGCGCTGGATCGCGTACATGTCCCGCTGGGGCTTCCTGTGCGCGGCCGGGCTGGTCACCTACTTCGCCTACCCGGCCGCGCCGCCGTGGTGGGCGGCCCAGAACGGCCTGCTCACCGAGGTCGCGCGGATCTCCACCCGGGGCTGGAAGGAGATCGGCATGCACGGCGCGGGCAACCTGCTCAACGCCGGGCAGATCGCCTCCAACCCGGTCGCCGCAATGCCGTCGCTGCACACCGCGTTCGCGCTGTTCGTGGTGCTGTTCTTCATGCGCGCGGTGCGCAAGCGCTGGTGGCCGCTGATGCTGGCGTATCCGCTGGCCATGACGTTCACGCTGATGTACAGCGGTGAGCACTACCTGATCGACGTGCTGGTCGGCTGGGCGTACGTCGGCATGACGTTCCTGGTGGTCGGCCTGGCCGAGCGCTGGTGGGCGGCGCGGCGGGCCCGGCGTGCCGGCGAGCCCGCCGTCGCCGCCGGCGAGCCGCCCGCCGTCGGCGACACCGCCGACACCCCGGACCGGGCCGCCGACGACCGGGACGCGGTGCCCGCCGAGCGCCGGTAGGCCCGGCGGGTCAGCGGTCGGTACGGCGGGCGGCCCGCGAGCGCTCGGTCAGCTCCGCGGCCAGCGCCCACGCGTCGGCCAGGTCCCTGTCGACGGCCGCGGCCCCGGCCCCACCGGCGGTGTCCGCGTGCACCGTGGCCAGCCGCAGCAGCCGCTGCACCGGACCCCGGGTGACGCGCACGCTCTGGATCCGGGCGTACGGCACCAGCGTCAACCGGCGGGTCAGCAGCCCGGAGCGGGCCACGAACACCCGATCGTCGAGGCCGGCGCCGACCACCTTGCGGCTCAGCGGGCGCAGCCACCGGGCCCGTGCCGGCGGCGGCGTGGCGGGCAGCGCGTCCAGCCGGACGCCGGGCAGCACCTCCGCCACGACCCGCGCGCCGGTGTCCGCGTCGCCGACCGGCAGCAGGCGGTCCGGGCGGTTGCGGTCGTCCGGCTCACCGGCCGAGTAACCGGCCACCTCCAGCCGCAGCCGCAGCCATCCCTTCATCCGCCAGAGCAGCGGCCAGGTCGCCCGTACGGTCTGCACCCGGTGCAGCGGCACGGTCTGCACCCGCGTCTCCAGCAGCCCGTTGTGCACGCGCAGCGTGCCGTCGTCCCGGTCGAGCCGGAAGCTCCAGTCGTCGAGCACCCGGCGGATCGGTTGCAGCACCACGCCGGCCATCGCGGTGAGCGTGCTCGCCACCGCGATGAACGACCACGAGTCCTCGGAGAGGAACTGCGCGCCGACGAAGACCAGGCCCAGCGGCAGCAGGAACGCCTGCGGCGTGAGCAGCTGGCTGACCAGCAGGTCCTGGTTGCGGACGGTGTGCAGCCGGCGCCCCTCCGGCGCGGGCACGGCCGGGAGGCCGGGTTCGGCAGCCGGTGCGGGCGCCGGACCTGAGCGACCGGCGACCGCGAGCAGCCGCTGCCGCAGCGCGGTGGCCTCGGCCACGCTGAGGTAGGCCAGCGGCGCCTCGGTCTTGCCCCCGCCGACCACCTCCAGCCGCAGCTCGGCCAGGCCGGTGAGCTGGGCCAGCAGGGGCCGGACCACCTCCACCGCCTGCAACCGCTCCAGCGGGATGGCCCGGGTACGCCGCCACAGCAGCCCTTCGTGGACCCGCAGTTCGCGGCCCACCAGGTGGTAGCCGGTGTTCCACCAGCTCACCACGGACAGCACCGTGGCGCCGAGGACGAAGACCGTGACCAGCACCGCGAACCAGCCGAACCCGACCCGCGACAGCGTCGACCAGGAGAGCCCGGCGATCACCACGACAAGCGACTTCGCGCCGTGCAGCGCCGGGCTGAGCGGATGCAGCCGCTGCCGGGGCTCCTCGCCACCGACAGGTCCGGCGGCCGGACCCCACAGTCCCGGGTACGGCGGCAGCGGCGCGGGCCACGGCCCGGGCGCCGCCGGATCGGGGCCGGGCGACGGCCCGTGACCGGGTGCCGCCGAGCCGGGCGGCCCGTAGCCGGGCGGTGGCCCGTAGCCGGGCTGCGGCGGTCCGTATCCGGGCGGCCCAGGGGCGGGCGGCGCGGCGGGCGGACCGTGGCCCGGCGCGGGCGGGCCGGGCGTCGGCTCGGACCGGTCGTCGGGGGGCGGCGGGGCGCCGGGCTCGCTCCGGTCGCTCACAGGCCCTCCGCCCGGTCCTCGCCCAGCGCGGTCAGCCGGTCGCGCAGCCGGGACGCCTCGGCCGGGCGCAGACCGGGCACCCGGGCGTCGCTCGCGGCCGCCGCCGTATGCAATTGCACTGTGGCGAGGTCGAAGGCGCGCTCCAGCGGACCGGCGCTCACATCGACGAACTGCATCCGGGAGTACGGCACGATGGACAGCCGCCGCACCAGCAGGCCGTGCCGCACGAGCAGATCGTCGTCGCGCTCGGCGTACCCCCAGGCGCGGACCGCGCGCACGATGGTGACGGACCGCCAGACGCCCAGCAGCAGCGCTCCGCCCACGGCGGCGCCGAGCAGCCAGTGCCCGGCCAGCGCCCAGGCGGCGCCGAGCACCACGAGCGTCACCGCCAGCCCGATGCCGAGCCGGATCAGCTCCACCCAGATCAGGTCGCGGGAGATCGGCTGCCAGCGGACCGTGTCCGGCCAGGGCTCCAGCGCGCTGCGCGCGGCGGGCGGCGGGCCGGCGGGACCGTCACCGCTCATCGGGGAGACCTGCCGTGTTCGCCGCCGGTACGGGCTCGGATCATCTGCTCGCTCACGCTTCGAGCGTAGGCGATCAGGGCAGCGGGACCACCTCGCGGAGGAAGCCGCGTGCGTCGAGGAAGTCGCCGAGGGACCCCCGGTGCTCCGGGCAGGCCAGCCACGTCTTGCGCCGGTCCGGCGCGTGCAGGCGGGGGTTGTGCCAGCGGAGCTGGTACGCGGCGGGTGCGCGACATCCCCGCGCCGAGCAGATCAGCGTTTCGTCCGGGCTGGTGGGAGTCGTCACCGGGGCGAGTCTAGAGGCCGCACGCCGGGAGTTTTAGCGCCGGGCGGCCACGGGGGGAGCCGCCCGGCGACGGGGTGAATCGTACACACTGCGGACCCCTCGTTGTCCACCCGTGTTCAGCGTTTTCCGCACGCCGGGACGGCGTGGCCGGACGGCGCGGCGAAAATCGTGCCTCTCCCACCCTCGGCTCTCAGGGAGGCATGACAGTCTTGGTACGCACCACGCCGCGACGACGACCCTGCTGTGGAGGACCGGTGGCCCAGCCGACCACACCCGACGTGCCGAACCCGACCGAGGCGGCGCCGGACGCGCCGCCCCCGGCGGGCACCACCCCGGCCCAGGACGCCACGCTGCTGGAGCGGGCCCTGTTCGAGACCAAGCGGGTGATCGTCGGCCAGGACCGGATGGTCGAGCGGATGTTCGTCGCGCTGCTGGCGCGGGGCCACTGCCTGCTGGAGGGCGTGCCGGGGGTGGCGAAGACACTCGCCGTGGAGACCCTGGCGCGGGTCGTCGGCGGCTCGTTCGCCCGGGTCCAGTTCACCCCCGACCTGGTGCCCGCCGACATCATGGGCACCCGGATCTACCGGCAGTCCAGCGAGAAGTTCGACGTCGAGCTGGGCCCGGTCTTCGTCAACTTCCTGCTCGCCGACGAGATCAACCGCGCGCCGGCCAAGGTGCAGTCGGCGCTGCTGGAGGTGATGAGCGAGCGGCAGGTCTCCATCGGCGGCGAGAGCCACCGGGTGCCGGACCCGTTCCTGGTCATGGCCACCCAGAACCCGATCGAGCAGGAGGGCGTCTACCCGCTGCCGGAGGCACAGCGGGACCGGTTCCTCATGAAGATCGTCGTGGGATACCCGACCGATGCCGAGGAGCGCGAGATCGTCTACCGGATGGGCGTGACGCCGCCCGAGCCGGCCCGGGTGTTCGACACCCCGGACCTGGTCGCCCTCCAGCACAAGGCCGACCAGGTGTTCGTGCACAACGCGCTGGTCGACTACGCGGTGCGGCTGGTGCTCGCCACCCGGGCGCCGGCCGAGCACGGCATGCCCGACGTCGCCCAGCTCATCCAGTACGGCGCCAGCCCGCGCGCCTCGCTCGGCCTGGTCCGGGCCACCCGCGCGCTGGCGCTGCTGCGCGGCCGGGACTACGCGTTGCCGCAGGACGTGCAGGACATCGCGCCGGACATCCTGCGCCACCGGCTGGTGCTCAGCTACGACGCGCTCGCCGACGACGTGCCGGCCGACCACATCGTGCACCGGGTGATGTCGACCATCCCGCTGCCCGCCGTCGCGCCCCGCCAGCAGGCCACACCACCGCCGCCGGCCGTGCCGCACAACGGGTGGCCCGGGCAGCGGCCGTGACCTCGCCCACCCCGCTGAGCGCCGCCGGCGACCGCTCGGGGGCCGTGCTGGCCCGGCTCCAGCTCATGGTGACCCGCAAGCTGGACGGCCTGCTCCAGGGCGACTACGCCGGGCTGCTGCCCGGACCGGGCAGCGAGGCGGGGGAGTCCCGGGAGTACCGGCCCGGCGACGACGTGCGCCGGATGGACTGGCCGGTCACCGCCCGCACCACCATGCCGCACGTTCGGCGTACGGTGGCCGACCGCGAGCTGGAGACGTGGCTGGCGGTGGACATGTCGGCCAGCCTGGACTTCGGCAGCGGACGGTGGCTCAAGCGGGACGTGGCGGTGGCCGCCGTCGCCGCGCTGGCCCACCTCACCGTGCGGGGCGGCAACCGGATCGGGGCGGTGGTCGGCACCGGCGGGCCGGGCACGATGCTGCGGCTGCCCGCCCGCTCCGGCCGCAAGGAGGCCCAGGGGCTGCTGCGGGCGGTCGCCGGAGCCGAGATCCGGCCCGGCCGCAGCGACCTCGGCGCGCTCGTCGACATGCTCAACCGGCCGCCCCGGCGGCGCGGCGTCGCGGTGGTGATCTCCGACTTCCTCGCGCCGCCGCAGCAGTGGGGCCGTCCGCTGCGTAAGCTGCGGGTCCGCCACGACGTGCTGGCCGTCGAGGTGGTCGATCCGCGGGAACTGGAACTGCCCGACGTGGGGGTGCTGCCGGTGGTCGACCCGGAGAGCGGGGAGCTGCACGAGGTGCAGACCGCCG
Organism: Micromonospora sp. NPDC049151; assembly: GCF_040648395.1. Lineage (NCBI taxonomy): Bacteria > Bacillati > Actinomycetota > Actinomycetes > Micromonosporales > Micromonosporaceae > Micromonospora > Micromonospora sp. NPDC049151. Next base: position 81,228 of record NZ_JBEZDP010000018.1, on the reverse strand, counting down.
ACCCGGGCCTGCGCCGCCGGTACGCCGAGGCGGCGGCCGCCCAGCGCGGGGCGATCGCCGCCGAACTGCGTGCCGCGGGCGCGGCCCACCTGCGCCTGCGTACCGACCGAGACTGGCTGCTGGACATGGTGCGTTTCGTCGCCGCGCAGCGGCACGCCCGCACCAGAGGGACGACTCGATGATCCGTTTTCTGCAACCGTGGTGGCTGCTCGCCGTGCTGCCGGTGCTCGCCCTCGCCGCCGCGTACGTCTGGCGGCAACTGCACCGCCGGCAGTACGCCCTGCGGTTCACAAACGTCGACCTGCTGCGTACCGTCGCGCCCAAGGGACTGGGCTGGCGGCGGCACGTGGCGGCCACCGCGTTCCTGCTCTGCCTGCTGGTGCTGGCGACCGGGCTGGCCCGTCCGGCGATCGACACCCGGGAGCCGCTGGAGCGGGCCACCGTGATGCTCGCCATCGACGTGTCGCTGTCGATGCAGGCCGACGACGTGTCACCGAACCGCCTGGAGGCGGCGCAGGAGGCGGCCAAGCAGTTCGTCGGCGAGCTGCCGCAGAGCTACAACCTGGGGCTCGTCTCGTTCGCGAAGTCGGCGAACGTGCTGGTGCCACCGACGAAGGACCGGGCCGCCGTCACCACCGCCATCGACGGGCTGGTGCTGGCCGAGGCAACCGCCACCGGCGAGGCGGTCTTCACCTGCCTGGAGGCGATCCGCTCGGTGCCGGCCGACGGCGCCGCCGGCATCCCGCCGGCCCGGATCGTGCTGCTCTCCGACGGCTACCGCACGTCGGGCCGGTCGGTGGAGGAGGCCGCGGCGGCGGCGCAGGCGGCGAACGTGCCGGTGTCCACCATCGCGTTCGGCACCGACTCCGGGCAGGTCGACATCGGCGGGCAGCTCCAGCGGGTGCCGGTGGACCGCACCGCGCTGTCCCAGCTCGCGGAGACCACGCAGGGCTTCTTCTACGAGGCGGCTTCGGCCAGCGAGCTGAAGCAGGTCTACCAGGACATGGGCAGCTCGATCGGCTACCGCACCGAGCCGCGTGAGATCACCCAGTGGTACGCGGGGATCGCGCTGCTGCTGGCCCTGTGCGCGGGCGGGCTGAGTCTGCTCTGGACGTCCCGGCTGGTCTGAGCCGGGAACCGGCCGGCGGCGGTCAGTGACCGCCGCCGACCAGCACGAACAGGACGGCCACCCAGACGGCGGCGAGGGTGAAGCCCAGCGGGGCGACGTAACGGCTCATGGGTGTGCTCCGTGGCGACGGGCGGCCCGGTGCGGGCCGTTGGGGGTCGGGGCGTACGCGCACGAAGTCGTGACCGGGTGCTCCGCCGCGCGGCAGGCCACACCCCGGCGTGCTCGCCGGGAAGCGAATGCGGTGCGGAGGGCGGGAAGCGGGTCAGCCGCGTCGGCAGAGCCGTGGCTCAGCGGGGCTGACGGTGGGCCCGGCCACGACTGGGAGGATCGCTATCTCGCACAGCGATCACCTCCTGCGGTCGGCGGGGCCCGGCGCGGGCGCAGACCGGCCCGCGAACGCGATCATCGTACACCGGGGGTGTGGGTGTCGCGCGCGCGGCCGCCGGTCCCGCGGACCCCGGTTGGAGCGGCGCTGTGACCTGCGCGGGTTAGCGCTTACCTGTCGGTAACCCCTAGGCTCCGACCGACCGAGAGATCACTGAGCAGAGGGGGATCCGTGGCCCGAACGGTGCTGGTGACCGGCGGCAACCGGGGGATCGGCCTGGCCATCGCGCAGGCGTTCGCCAAGCAGGGCGACCGGGTGGCGGTGACGTACCGGAGCGGCGAAGCCCCCGAGGGCCTGTTCGGCGTGCGGTGCGACGTGACCGACGCCGAGTCGGTCGACGCCGCGTTCACCGCGATCGAGGCGGAACTCGGCCCGGTGGAGGTGCTCGTCGCGAACGCCGGCATCACCGACGACACGCTGATCATGCGGATGTCCGAGGAGCAGTTCGCCCGCGTCCTCGACACCAACCTGACCGGCTCGTTCCGGGTCGCCAAGCGGGCCTCGACGAAGATGCTCCGCGGCCGCTGGGGCCGCATGATCTTCATCTCCTCGGTGGTCGGCCTCTCCGGCGGCGCGGGCCAGGTCAACTACGCGGCCAGCAAGGCCGGCCTGGTCGGCGTGGCCCGCTCGATCACCCGCGAGCTGGGCGCCCGCAACATCACCGCGAACGTGGTGGCGCCCGGCTTCATCGACACCGACATGACGGCGGGCCTGCCCGAGGAGCGCAAGGCGGAGATCCGCAAGTCGATCCCGGCCGGCCGGATGGCCACCCCGGACGAGGTAGCCGGTGTCGTCACCTGGCTCGCCTCGGACGCGGCCGGATACGTCACCGGCGCCGTCATCCCGGTCGACGGCGGCCTCGGCATGGGTCACTGAGCGAAGCACACGGAGGAGACACGCAATGTCCGGACTTCTCGCCGGTAAGCGGCTGCTTGTCACCGGCGTCATCACCGACGCGTCGATCGCCTTCTCGGTGGCGAAGCTCGCCCAGGAGAACGGCGCCCAGGTCGTGCTCACCGGTTACGGCCGGCTCTCCCTGGTGGAGCGGATCGCCAGGCGGCTGCCCGAGCCGGCGCCCGTGATCGAGCTGGACGTGACGAACGAGGAACACCTGGCCGGGCTGGCCGACAAGGTACGCGAGCACGTCGACGGCCTGGACGGGGTGGTCCACTCGATCGGATTCGCGCCGCAGAGCTGCCTCGGCGGCGGTTTCCTCGACGCCCCCTGGGCGGACGTGGCCACCGCGCTCCAGGTCTCCACCTACTCGTACAAGTCGCTGGCCATGGCCGCGCTGCCGCTCATGTCCGCCGGTGGCGCCGTGGTGGGCCTCACCTTCGACGCCACCAAGGCGTGGCCGGTCTACGACTGGATGGGCGTGGCCAAGGCCGGGCTGGAGTCCGCCTCCCGCTACCTGGCGCTGCACCTGGGCAAGCAGGGCATCCGCAGCAACCTGGTCGCGGCCGGCCCGCTGCGCACCATCGCGGCCAAGTCCATCCCCGGCTTCGACCAGTTCGAGGACGCCTGGACCGAGCGGGCCCCGCTGGGCTGGAGCCTCACCGACCAGGAGCCGGCCGCGCGGGCCTGCCTGGCGCTGCTGTCCGACTGGTTCCCGGCCACCACCGGCGAGATCGTCCACGTCGACGGCGGCTACCACGCCATCGGCGCCTGAGAGGTAAGGAAGGGCCCCTTCTTAACGCCTCGTGCAGCGGAAGGGGCCCTTCTTAACACGCCGCCGCCCGGGTGGTCACCACACCGACCAGGGGGCGTCGCCACGCCGTGACGGCGGGCGAGGAAGAATGGCCCCATGGCGTACGACGCGTTGGTGCTGGTCTCCTTCGGCGGCCCGGAGCGGCCCGAGGACGTTCTCCCGTTCCTGCAGAACGTGACCCGGGGGCGGGGCGTGCCGCCGGAGCGGCTGGCCGAGGTCGCCGAGCACTACCTGCACTTCGGCGGGGTGTCGCCGATCAACCAGCAGTGCCGTGACCTGCTCGCGGCGATCCGCGAGGACTTCGCCGCAAACGGCGTCGACCTGCCGGTCTACTGGGGCAACCGCAACTGGGATCCGATGCTCGCCGACACGGTGGCACGGATGCGCGACGACGGGATCACCCGGGCGCTGGCGTTCGTCACCAGCGCGTACGGCGGCTACTCCTCCTGCCGGCAATACCAGGAGGACATCGCCTCGGCCCGCGCCGCTGTCGGCCCGGACGCCCCGCTGATCGAGAAGCTGCGCCAGTTCTGGGACCACCCCGGCTTCATCGAGCCGCACGCCGACGCGGTCCGGGCCGCGCTGGCCCAGCTCGACCCGGCGAAGCGGGACAGCACCCGGCTGGTCTTCACCGCGCACTCGGTTCCGATGTCCGCGGCCGCCACCGCCGGCCCGCACGGCGGCCGGTACACCGCCCAGCTGGAGGAGGTCGCCCGGCTGGTGCACGCCGCGGCCGCGCCCGACCTGCCGTACGACCTGGTCTGGCAGAGCCGGTCCGGGCCGCCGCAGGTGCCGTGGCTGGAGCCGGACGTCAACGACCACCTGGCCACCCTGCCCGAGCAGGGCGTGACGAGCGTGGTGGTCAGCCCGATCGGCTTCGTCTCCGACCACCTGGAGGTGGTGTGGGACCTGGACACCGAGGCGCTGGAGACGGCCAAGCAGCTCGGCCTCGACTTCGTCCGCGCCGGCACCCCCGGGGTCGACCCGCGATTCGTGGCGATGGTCCGCGAGCTGGTGCTGGAGCGCACCGCCCCGGACGGCGAGCGGCTGCGCCGCCGCCTCGGCGAGCTGCCCGCCTGGGACACCTGCCCGGCGTTGTGTTGCGTACCCCCGGCCCGCCGGCCCTGAGCCCGACCCGACGACACCCCTGGGGACGACACGATGCTTGACCGCAAGCCGGTGCAGAGCTGGCTCACCGACATGGACGGCGTGCTGGTGCACGAGGGGCAGCCGGTGCCCGGCGCTCCGGAGTTCGTCAAGAAGCTGCGTGCCTCCGGCAAGCCGTTCCTGGTGCTGACGAACAACTCCATCTACACCCCGCGCGACCTCCAGGCCCGGCTGGCCCGGATGGGGCTGGACGTGCCGGAGGAGGCGATCTGGTCCTCCGCGCTGGCCACCGCCCAGTTCCTGGCCGACCAGCGGCCGGGCGGCACCGCGTACGTCATCGGTGAGGCCGGCCTGACCACGGCGCTGCACGCGGTGGGTTACGTGCTCAGCGACTTCGCCCCGGACTACGTGGTGCTGGGGGAGACGCGTACCTACAGCTTCGAGGCGATAACCAAGGCGATCCGGCTGATCAACGACGGTGCCCGGTTCATCTGCACCAACCCCGACGCCACCGGCCCGTCGATGGAGGGCGCGCTGCCGGCGGCCGGTTCGGTGGCGGCGATGATCTCGAAGGCGACGGGTGTCGACCCGTACTTCGTCGGCAAGCCCAACCCGATGATGATGCGCTCCGCGCTGAACACCATCGACGCGCACTCCGAGTCGACCGCGATGATCGGCGACCGGATGGACACCGACATCCTGTGCGGGCTGGAAGCCGGGCTGGAGACGATCCTGGTGCTCACCGGCATCAGCAGCCGGACCGAGGCGGAGCGGTACCCGTACCGTCCGTCGCGGATCGTCGATTCGGTGGCCGACCTGATCGACGAGGTCTGAGCCGGGGGTCTGCGGTGTTAGAGCCGCAGCGGCGCGTTGCAGGCGGCCACCAGGGCCTGCCGGCACGCGGTGGTCAGCGGCCGCAGCGCCGCGTCGCGCTGCTGCGCCTCGTAGGTGTTCACCGCGCCGCCGGGCGCGCTCTCCCCGGCCAGCGCCAGCACCCGATCGAGTACGGCGGCGCGCGCGAACAGCCGGCGGGCCCGCGGGTCGAAGCCCGGCGGCAGGTCGGTGCCGCCGTCCGGGCGGCGCAGCGCGGCGAGCGCGCCGGCCAGCTCGGGCCGCCACTGCGCGACGTCCAGCCGGGTCAGCGTGGCGGTGGTCTCGGCCAGCACGGCGGCGAGTTCGGCCTCGGCCTCCGCCGCGCCGGGCGTGGCGAGCGACGCCTTCGGCGCGTCCACCGGCAGCGGGTGGACCCGCCACAGCACCGTCTCCCAGGTCATCCCGGAGCCGGAGGTGTGCGTGCGGACCTCGGGCACCAGCCCCATCCCGCTCGCCACCACCGCCTCGCCCGCCACCAGCGCCGCCCCGGCGAACGCACCCGGGCCGGGCAGGCCGCGCGGGTCGCCGGGCGCGGGCAGCACCAGGCGGATGTCGTCGGGCGAGTGCTTGGCGAGGCTGGGCAGCGCCTCCCGCAGTGACACGTCGGTCCAGGTGCCGGGGGCGTCGGCGACGAGGTGCTCCTCGTCGCCGGTCACGGCGTCGGCCACCTCGTCGAACGGCACCAGGCCGGCTCGCCAGGCACGCACCCAGGCGACGAACCGGCTCGACCGGCGCGGAGCCAGCGTGGCCGCGCCCGCTGCGGGGGAGGACATGCCGAAAGGGTACGTGCTCCGCGCCGCTGCTGTCTCGGCTGCCGCTCCGGCGGCGCTACCTGGTCCCAACTACCCCCTTCGCACCGTTTCGTGCCGACGGATGATCACGCGGTCGGCGCGTCGCCGGGCGGCACTCCGGGACGCTGGTTAGCGTTTCCGGCATGGCGGGGCGATATGACGGCGACGTGCTGGCCGGCGACTGGCGGCGACGGAAGGTGACCCCCGAGGTCGACGCCGAACCCGACCTGGTGGTCGAGGACGCCGACTCCGGGTTCTGCGGCGCCGTGGTCGGCTTCGACTCCGGCGCGGTGGTGCTGGAGGACCGGCACGGGCGGCGGCGCAACTTCCCGCTGCTGCCTGCCGCGTTCCTGCTCGACGGCAGGCCGGTCACGCTGCGGCGGCCCGCCCGCGCCCCGGTGCCCGCCGCGCGACGCCGTACCGCGTCCGGCTCGATCGCTGTGGACGGCGTCCGGGCGCAGGTCGCCAAGGCCAGCCGGATCTGGGTCGAGGGCGTGCACGACGCCGCGCTGGTCGAGCGGATCTGGGGCGACGACCTGCGCGTCGAAGGCGTGGTCGTGGAGCCGCTGGACGGCATCGACGCGCTCGCCGACGAGGTGCGCGCGTTCGCGCCCGGCCCGGGTCGCCGGCTCGGCGTGCTCGTCGACCACCTCGTGCCCGGCTCCAAGGAGAGCCGCATCGTGGCGCGGGTGAACTCGCCGCACGTGCTGGTCACCGGGCACCCGTACGTCGACGTGTGGCAGGCGGTACGCCCGGCGGCGCTCGGCATCTCCGCGTGGCCTGTGGTGCCACCGGGGCAGCCCTGGAAGGAGGGCGTCTGCGCGGCGCTCGGGGTGGCCGAGCCGGCCGACATGTGGCGGCACATCCTGTCCCGGGTGGACAGTTTCGCCGACGTCGAGACGCCGCTGATCAACGCCATGGAGCGCCTGATCGACTTCGTCACCGAGCCTGGGTGACCGGTTGGGCCTCTGTAGTGGTTGCGGTTGAGGGCCGGGGGCGACCGTGCCCGGCTCCGGGCGGTCAGGCGTGATCCCTGCGCCGGTCACGGTCGCCCCCGGCCCCGCCGTGCACCGGCTCCGCCCGCCCTCAGATCTCCTGTCCCCGCCTCGGTCTCCCTTCAGTCTCCCGTCCTCGTGCCCCTGGCACCCCTCGCCTGGTTGATCAAGGAGTTTGTGGGCGTGCTGGAGATCAACGCCGACACAAACTCCTTGATCACCGGGGTGAAGGGTGGCCGTGTGCGTCGATCATGGAGTTGTGGTCCCAGTGGATCGGGGCATAGCGGGGCGAAAGGGGGGCCACAAGTGCAAGATCGGCGGGGCGGGGGTGGGGGCGAGGGCTGTCAGGGGAGGTCGTCGGGGGTGCGGGTCAGGAGGAAGGTGGCTATGTCCAGGGCTACCGGGGTGCCGGAACGGTCGCGGATCACCGTCAGGATCTCGCCGTCCTGGGGGCCGGAACGGCCGCGCCACCGGTCCGGGCCCTCGGGAGTGAACCGGAGCAGCGGCCTGCCCACCTGACCGCCGACCAGGTCCCCGGCGGCGTCGACGCGGAACTCGTACTCGCCGCCCATCCACCACCAGCGGCCGGTGAGCGCGGCGAGGTCGGCGGCGGGCGGGTCGGCCGGGTGCCAGGGGGCGGGCGCGGCCGGTTCGGCGTCCAGCACCAGCGTGAGCGTCTCGCGGCCGAGCGCGCCGATGTGGTGGCCGCGCATCCCGTACGCGTTGGCGAAGTTGACCACGGCGGTCCGGGTGGGCCGGTGCACGGCCAGGCCGGCGACGTAGCCGGGCATGGAACCGCCGTGCCCGGCGTACACGCGGTCGCCGACCCGGTAGAGCTCGATGCCGAGGCCGTGCCCCCCGGTCCACGAGTCGAGGTCGTTGATCACCAGCGGGGCGCACATCTCGGTGAGGGTGGCGGGGGAGAGCACCGCCGGGTCCGGGTCGGCCAGGAACGTCGCCCAGCGGCCCAGGTCCTCGACAGTCGACCAGAGTTGCCCGGCCGGCGCCATCGCCCCGGTGTCGGTACGCGGCTCCTCCCGCAGCGTCTCGTGCCAGGGGTGGACGACGTAGCCGTGGGCGTACGGCTCGGCCGGGTGGTACGTGGTGCGGCGCAGGCCCAGCGGCGCCAGCAGCCGCTCGGTGAGCAGGTCGGCCCACGGCGTGCCGGTGATCCGTTCCAGCAGGCCGCCCAGCAGCCCGTACGCCAGGTTCGAGTAGTGGTAGACGAAGTGCGGCGGATAGGCGATCTTGCCCGGCGTCAGCCCGGCCAGCAGCGTGTCCAGGTCCATGCCCTCGGCCCGCTCCCACCACTGGCCGTCCGGCTCGCGTTGCAGCCCGCCGGCGTGGCTGAGCAGCTGGCGCACGGTGACCGCGCCGACCGGGGTGCCGGGCAGGTGGGCGTCCAGCGGGTCGTCGAGCGCCAGCCGGCCGGCGTCGCGCTGCTGCATCACCAGCACCGCGGTCATGGTCTTGGTGATCGAGCCGACCCGGTACTGCAGGTCGCCGTCGGGCGGGGGTGTCGCACCGGCCACCGCCAGGTGCGCCAGGTGACCGTCGCGGACCACGCCGAGGGCGAGCGAGGGCGCCCGCCCCTCGGCCTGGGCCCGGGCGACCAGCAGGTCCACTTGACGCGCGGTCTCGGGCAGCAGGGGCATGTCGTCCTCCTCGTCGGCGGGTGACGCGGTACGCCGCGCCGAGCCTAGCGATCATGACAGTTCGATGACACGTGCGTTGACGTGTCAGGATTGTTCTCGTGGACGCCGTGTTCTGGATCGTTCTAGGTGTGGTATTAGCGGTCGCCGAGATCTTCACGACGACGCTCTTCCTGATCATGTTCGGGGTCGGGGCGTTCGCCGCCGCCGGCGCCGCGGCGCTCGGTGCGCCGGTGGCGCTCCAGGTGGCGATCTTCGCGGTGGTGTCGGCGCTGTCGGTGGTGGTGGCCCGTCCGGTGGTCCGGCGGCACGCCCGGCCGGCACTGGAGACCGGGGAGCAGCCGTTCGGGGTCGAGGCGCTGGAAGGGGCCACCGCTGTGGTCCTGGAGGCGGTCGACGCCGAGCGGGGCATGGTCAAGATCGATGGTGAGCTGTGGACGGCCCGCTCGTACGACGCGACGCGCGCGTACGCCGAGGGTGAGCGGGTGCAGGTGATCAAGGTCCGGGGCGCTACTGCCCTGGTGTGGCAGGACGACATTTCCACCCCGGGCGAGCTGCCCGAAGCGAAAAGGTGAACGGTATGGAGTTTCTGGCGATCCTGATGATCGCGGTGGCGTTGATCGGCGTGGTGACGCTGTTCAAGGCGGTGCGGATCGTGCCGCAGCAGCGTCAGGACGTGGTGGAGCGGCTCGGTAAGTACAAGCGCACGCTGAACCCGGGCCTCAACCTGCTGGTGCCGTTCGTCGACGCGGTGCGCACCAAGGTCGACATGCGCGAGCAGGTGGTCAGCTTCCCGCCCCAGCCGGTGATCACCTCCGACAACCTGGTCGTCTCGATCGACACTGTCCTCTACTTCAAGGTGGTCGACTCGGTCCGCGCCACCTACGAGATCTCCAACTTCCTCCAGGCCATCGAGCAGCTCACGGTCACCACGCTGCGTAACGTGATCGGCTCGCTCGACCTGGAGCGCGCGCTGACCAGCCGCGAGGAGATCAACAGGCACCTGTCCGGCGTGCTGGACGAGACCACCGGTCGCTGGGGCATCAAGGTGACCCGGGTCGAGATCAAGGCGATCGAGCCGCCGCCGAGCATCCGCGACTCGATGGAGAAGCAGATGCGCGCCGAGCGGGACCGCCGTGCCGCGATCCTCAACGCCGAGGGCCACAAGCAGTCGCAGATCCTCACCGCCGAGGGTGAGAAGCAGGCCGCGGTGCTGCGCGCCGACGGTGACCGGCAGGCCCGGATCCTCCAGGCGGAGGGCCAGGCCAAGGCGATCCGTACCGTCTTCGACGCGATCCACACCGCCAACCCGAGCCAGAAGGTGCTGGCCTACCAATACCTCCAGGCGCTGCCGCAGATCGCCAACGGCACTGCAAACAAGGTCTGGATCGTCCCGACCGAGCTGACCAGGGCTCTGGAGGGCATGGGCGGCGCGCTGGGCGGGCTCGCGAACATGGTCGGCGACCAGCCGTCGCCGGAGGCCGCCAAGAGCGCCGGCGAGGTCGAGCGGGAGGCCGCCGAGGCCGCCCAGGCCGCGGCCATCGCGGCCCAGGAGATCCACGACGAGGTACGCGTGGCGGAGGCGCAGGCCACCGGCGGTAACACCCCGCAGGGCCTGCCCGCGCCGGAGCCGGTGTCGCCGGCCAGCCTGGTGAACGACCCGGCGGACCAGCGCGAGCGGGGCTGACCGGAAACCCGAGAATCCCTCATACGGCGCTCCGGCGGCTGCCACCATCGGTCTGAGGACTGGTGGTGGCAGGGCCGGAGCGCCGTCGCGCGTCCCGGGCCGCCCGTGGCGCGAACGAGGTGAGGCATGAAGGACCCGGCTAACCGGTTGTTCTCCCGTACCCCCGTCCCCGGCGCGCACGACCCCGCCGGACCGATCGGCTCCCGGCGTACCGGAGGGGGTTTCGGGGTCCTGCCGTTCGTCTCCGAGCCGGGCCCGGGGGCGCCGGCCACCGACGCGACCTGGGCCTGGTCGATCCGCCGGTTCGCCCGCGCGGCGGTCTGGCTGCTCCCGGCGTACGCGGTCCTCTACGGCCTGGTGGCGATGGCCAGCGACGGCGGCGTGGGCAACGACCCGTACCCGGCCGACGGCCGGCCGCTCTACCTGGTCGGCTGGGTCGCGGCCGTGTGGCTCGGGCTGCTCGCCCTGCTCGCGCTGACCGGCCTGCTCGCCGCCACCCGCTGCCGCCGCGTCGCACTGGCCGGGCTGCTCGCGAGCATCGGCGGGATGGTGCTGATGCTGCCGTTCGCAGGGCTGGCCGAGCAGACGCCGGTGTTCGGGGTGACCGCGCGCGGCATCGTGCTGTTCGGCGCCACCCTCTACAGCGTGGGCTGGTTCCTCACCGGCTGGTCGGTCGCCCGGTCCGGGATGTTCTCCTACGGCGACGGGACCATGCTGATGATCGCCGCCCCGCTGCTCGGCCTGGGCGGCGCGCTGATCGGCTCGCTCCAGACGTTCGGTGCGATCTTCGTGCTGGTCGCGGGCATCGGCATCGGCTACCGCAGTGGCCGGCTGGTGCCCGAGACCATCGCCCGGGACGCGGCCGCGGCGAGCGTCGCCGCCGCACCCGTGCCGCCCGCGTCACCGAAGGGCCCACTCGGTGCGGGGTGACCGGTTCTCCAGCTGAACGGTCGCCGTGAGGTAACTGACAGTTGCCTGGCGAGGTGGCCGGTAGGCGGCTTTAGTGGCAATCCTTGCGTCCATGCCGTCTCCCAGGTCGCCGCTGTCGCGGCTGTTCACCGTGCTGCTGGCCGGCCTGCTCGCCGGGCTTGTCCTCGCGGTCGCCGCGCTGCCCGGCGGCCTGCTCGGCGGGTTCGCCGCCCGGGCGGCGCTCGGCGCGTACGCGGACCTGCCGGACGCGCTGCGCACCCCGGTGCAGCCGCAGCGCTCCTACCTCTACGCCAACGACGGCACCACGCTGATCACCACGTTCTACGACGTGAACCGCACCGACGTGCCGCTGGCCGAGATCGCCCCGGTGATGCGGCAGGCGATCATCGCGGCCGAGGACCGGCGGTTCTACTCGCACGGCGGCGCGGACCCGCGCGGCATCGCCCGCGCGCTGGTGGCGAACGTCTCCGGCGGCGGCACCGAGCAGGGCGGCTCCACGCTGACCATGCAGTACGTCCGCAACGTGCTCAAGACCGACCCGAACCGCACCCCGGAGGAGCGGCAGGCCGCCACCGAGCAGACCGTCGGGCGCAAGCTCCAGGAGATCCGGTACGCGAACGCGCTGGAGCAGTCGCTGTCCAAGGACGAGATCCTCAACCGCTACCTCAACATCGCGTACTTCGGTTCCGGCGCGTACGGCGTCGCCGCCGCCAGCCAGCGCTACTTCGGCAAGGCCCCGGCCGACCTGACGCTGGGCGAGGCGGCGCTGCTGGCCGGCCTGGTGCAGTCGCCGGACGCGTACAGCCCGATCGACGGCGACAAGGACCAGGCGCTGGCCCGGCGCGGGTACGTGCTCGACGCGATGGCCGAGACCGGCGCGATCACCGCGCAGCAGGCCGCCGCGGCGAAGACCGAGGCGCTGACGCTGCGCCCGACGGCCCAGCCCAACGGCTGCACCGCCACCGCCCAGGGCCACGACGACTGGGGCTTCTTCTGCGACTACCTGCGCCGCTGGTGGCTCACCCAGCCGGCCTTCGGCAGCACCCCCGAGGAGCGGGAGCAGGCGCTGCGCCGGGGCGGCTACCGGGTTGTCACCACGCTCGACCCGGCGATCCAGCAGACCGCGCAGGAGCAGGCCACGAAGGTCTACGGGTACGGCAACAAGCGCGCGCTGCCGATCGCCGCGGTCGAGCCCGGCACCGGCCGGGTGCTCGCCATGGCGGTGAACCGGCACTACAGCCTCGACGCCAACCCGGATGGGCAGGCCAACCACCCGAACACGGTCAACCCGCTGATCTCCGGCGGCGCCAGCGTCGACGGCTACCAGGCCGGCTCGACGTTCAAGATGTTCACCATGCTGGCCGCGCTGGAGGCCGGCAAGCCGCTGTCCACCGGCTTCGACGCCCCGAGCCGGCTGCCCACCCGGTACGCCTCGGACGACGAGGGCAACTGCGACGGCACGTGGTGCCCGGCGAACGCCAACCCGCAGTGGATGGACGGCTACCGGATGATGTGGGACGGCTTCGGCCGTTCCGTCAACACGTACTTCGTCTGGCTCGCCGAGCAGGTCGGCGAGGACAAGGTGGTGGAGATGGCCCAGCGCCTCGGCATCACCTTCCGGGCCGACTCCGACGCCGCGTTCGCCCGCGACAACGCCGCGAACTGGGGTGCCTTCACCCTCGGCGTCGCCGCCACCACCCCGCTGGACCTGGCGAACGCGTACGCCACTGTGGCCGCCGAGGGCACGTACTGCACGCCGCTGCCGGTGGTCTCGGTGACCGCGCCCGACGGGGACGCCGTCGACGTGGCGCAGCCGTCCTGCAAGCGGGTGCTCGAACCGGACGTGGCCCGCGCCGCCACCGACGCGGCCCGCTGCCCGGTCGGCCAGCAGTCCTCGGTCGGGCAGTGCAACGGCGGCACCGCCACCGCCGTCGACCGGATCGTCGGCCGCCCGGTGGCCGGCAAGACCGGCAGCTCGGAGCGGAACGCCACGGAGACGTTCGTCGGCTACACCCCGCAGATCGCGGTGGCGGGCATCGCCGCCAACCCGGACGACGTCAACGACCTGGTCGGCTCCGCCGTGCAGGCGAAGGTGATCGACGCGGTGGCCCGGACCATCAGGACGGCGCTCACCGGCAAGCCGGTGGCCGGCTTCACCGCGCCGAGCCGCGCGCTGGTCGGCGACCCGCAGCGCCCGCAGCCGCCCCGGCGGACCGAGCCGGACAACCGCCGCGAGCAGCGCCAGGACAGCGAGCTGCCCGCCGACGTGCTGCGCTGGCTGCGCGGCCGCGGGTAAGGAAGGGCCCCTTCTTAACGCCTCCGGTAGAGGAAGGGCACCTTCTTAACGCCGCGCCCCGCGTCCCGCGCCGCGCCCACGACGGCGCCCACTACCGCGTCGAGGGCGGCGGCCACCTCGTCCGGGGTGCCGTCGCCGTCGAGCGTGACGAACGAGCCGAACTCCGGCAACGCCCGGTAGGCGGCGTCCAGCGCGCGCAGGTGTGCCAGCTCCTCGGTGTCGATGCCGCGCGCTGCCACCCGCCGCTGGGCCACCGCCGGCGAGGTGGACAGGAAGCACACCACCGCCGGGCGGGGGAAGACCGCGTAGACCACGCGCACCACGCGCCGTCCCCGGTCGCCCCGGGCCGCCATGATCACGTCCTGGCACCAGGTCCACCGGTCCAGCACCGCCACCCGGCCGGTCAGGCGGGCCACCGCCACGGTGCGGGTCATCGCCACCGCGCGCACCGTCGCCTCCAGGACCGGATAGAGGGTACGGCCGAACAGCGCCACCCCGTCCGGCCGGCCGAGCGCCCGCGCCAGCCGGTTCCACAGCGGCCGCCCACCGGCGTTCTCGAAGTACCGCGCCCGGACACCCCGCTCGCCCAGCCGCGCCGCGAGCGCCCTGGCCTGGGTGGTCTTGCCGGAACCGTCGACGCCGATCAACGCGATCAGCAGAGGGCGGGCCACAGCCCCGGACGCTAACGCACCCGGGCAACGACGTGTCGGGTCCGGGCCGGCGGCTCCGACCCACCGGTGAGCGCGCCAGACCGGGACGCGCCGCGACGCGGAGGAACACATCATGGGCACTGTCATCTACGGGGTGCACACGTCGGTCGACGGCTTCATCGAGGGGCCGGACGGCGAGTTCGACTGGCCGCAGATGGGGGAGGAGCTGTCCGCGTACTCGATCGGGCTGGCCGCGCGGGCCGACGCCTTCGTCTACGGGCGGCGGGTGTGGGAGATGATGTCCTCCTACTGGCCGCAGGTCGAGTCGATCTCCGACCACCCGCACGACCTGGCGTTCGCGCCGGTCTGGCGGCGTACCCCGAAGGTCGTGGTCTCCCGCACGCTCGCCGAGGCTTCCCACGGCGCCGTGGTGGTCGGCGGCGGCGACCTGGCGAAGGAGTTCGCGCAGGTCCGCGAGCGGTTCCCCGGCGACCTGCTGGTCACCGGCGGCACCGGCGCGGCAACAGCGCTGGCCGCGCTGGGGCTCGTCGACACCTACGAGGTGATCGTGCACCCGGTGGTGCTCGGCGGCGGGCGGCAGGTGCTGCCCGGCCTGGCCCGGCAGCACCTGCGGCTGGTCGAGACGCGCGCCTTCGACGGACGGTCGGTGCTGCTGCGCTACGCGCGGGCCTGACGGCTCAGCGGCCCCGGCGGCGGGGCCGGTACGTGGCGAGCGCGGCCGGCACACCGCGCCGCACGATGCCGGCCCGGTCGCTGTCCCCGCGCAGCACCGCGGCGGCGGTCTTGCGGGCCTGCTCGGCGGTGAAGTGCGGCGGCAGCATCAGCTCGGCCGGGTCCACCACCGCGTTGACCACCACCGGACGGTCCGCGTCGAGCACCCGCTGCCACAGGCCGTCCACCCCGGCGGGGGAGTCGACCAGCTCACCGCCGAGACCCAGCACCTCGGCCCACCTGTGGTACGCCACGTCCGGCAGGTCCTGGCTGTCCGGGAACATCGGCGTGCCCTCGCCGGAGCGCTGCTCCCAGCTGACGAACGCCAGCTGGCGGTTGTTGAGCACGAGCACCACGAACCGGGGGTCCGGCCACTCCCGCCAGTACCTCGCCACCGTGATCAGCTCGTTGACGCCGTTCATCTGCATCGCCCCGTCGCCGAGCAGCGCGATCACCGGCCGGTCCGGGTGGGCGAACTTCGCCGCCAGCGCGTACGGCATCCCGCCGCCCATGGACAGCAGCGTGCCGGAGAGGCTGGCCAGCATGCCGGGGCGGACCCGCACGTGCCGGGCGTACCAGGCGGTGACGGTGCCGCAGTCCACCGCCAGCATGGCGTCGTCCGGTAGCGCGTCGTCGAGCGCGGTGAACAGCGACTGCGGGTTGACCGGGTCGGCCGGCTGCGCGGCGACCTCGCGTTGCGCGGCCCGCCACTTGCCGGTGGCGTCGGCGAGGGTGGCCCGCCAGGCGGTCGGGCCCGGCCCCGGGCCCAGCTCCTTGAGCAGCGCGCGCAGCGTCGGCCCGGCGTCGCCGGTCAGGTTCACCTCGGTCGGGTAGCGCAGCCCCATCCGGGTGCCGTCGATGTCGATCTGCACCGCCCGCGCCTGACCCTCCGGCGGGTAGAACTCCGAGTACGGCATCTGGCTGCCGACGATCAGCAGCCTGTCGCACTCGCGCATGAGCTGCCAGCTCGGGCGGGTGCCGAGCAGGCCGATCGCGCCGGTCACCCAGGGCTGCCGGTGGTCGACGGCGGTGAAGCCGAGCAGCGCTGTGGTGACGCCGGCGCCGAGCCGGTCGGCGATCCGGCGTACCTCGTCCTCGGCGCCGAGCGCGCCCTGCCCGACGAGCATCGCCACGCGCTCGCCGCCGCGCAGCACCTCGGCCGCGCGGCGCACGCCGGCCTCCGGCGGCACCGTCGGCTCGCTGCTCGGCACCACGCTGGTGTGGTAGTAGCCGTGCGCGTGCGGCGGGTCGGGCACCGCCGGCAGGTCCTGCACGTCGGAGGGGAGGACCAGGGCGGTCACGGTACGCCGCGCCAGCGCCGTGCGGCAGGCCCGGTCGACCAGGTGCCGGGCCTGGGACGGGTCGTCGAGCTGGGCCAGGAAGGCCGACGCCACGTCTTTGTAGAGCGCGAGCAGGTCCACCTCCTGGTAGTAGCCGCCGCCCTCGGCGGGCAGCGCGGTGTGCCCGAGCAGCGCCACCACCGGCTGGTGGTCGAGTTTCGCGTCGTAGAGGCCGTTGAGGGCGTGGATCGCGCCCGGGCCGCTGGTCACCACCACGCAGCCGAGCGGACCGCCGCCGTACTTGACGTGCGCGCCGGCCGCGAATCCGGCGGTCTCCTCGTGCCGTACCTGGATGAACCGGGCCCGTCCCTCGGCGCGTTGCAGCGCCGAGGTCATGCCGTTGATCCCGTCGCCCGGGTAGCCGTAGTAGCGGTGCACGCCCCACTGGGCGAGCCGGGCCACCAGGTAGTCGGCGACGGTGGCGTCGCGGGGGAGGTTGCCGTCGTGATCCGCGCCCATCGTGGTCCCCTCCGTCGCGTCGACCTCCCGGCTTGCTTCCCCGCCCGGGGCGGCGGAAACCCGGCCCGTGCCGGGGCGGCCGGGTGGGCCGGGCAGAATCGCCTGGTGCCCGTCCACGAGATCACCGACCCCGACGACGACCGGATCGCCGACTACCGCGCGCTCACCGACGTGGAGCTGCGTACCCGCTGGGAACCGCCGCACGGGCTGTTCATCGCCGAGGGGGAGCTGGTGCTGCGGCGGGCGCTGCGGGCCGGTTACCCGGCCCGGTCGTACCTGGTCGACGCCAAGCGGGTCGACCAGTTCGCCGACCTGGACACCGGCGACACGCCGGTGTACGCGGCCACGCCGGACGTGCTCCAGCGCGCCACCGGCTTCCACGTGCACCGGGGCGTGCTCGCGTCGTTCCACCGCAAGCCGCTGCGCCCGGCCGACGAGGTGCTGGCCGCCGCCCGGCGGGTGGTGGTCCTGGAGGACGTGAACAACCACACCAACCTGGGCGCGATCTTCCGGGGCGCCGCCGCGCTCGGCGTCGACGCGGTGCTGCTGTCGCCCACCTGCGCCGACCCGCTCTACCGGCGCAGCGTACGGGTCAGCATGGGCGAGGTGTTCGCGGTGCCGTACGCCAAGCTCGACAGCTGGCCCGAAGGGCTGGACCAGGTCCGGGCGGCCGGTTTCACGGTGCTCGCGATGACACCGGCGCCTGATGCCGTACCGATGCAGCGGCTGACCCCGGCGCAGCGGGAGCGGGCGGCGCTGCTGCTGGGCGCGGAGGGGCCCGGCCTGACCGCCGCGGCGCAGGCGGCCAGTGACGTGCGGGTGGTGATCCCGATGCGGCGCGGCGTGGACTCGCTGAACGTGGCCGCCGCGGCGGCGGTGGCGTTCTGGGAGCTGGGACGCGAGGACGCGCTCTGACCAACGGGCTTGCATGACCATGCGAGACCGTGCATAATCTTCCTTGTGTCCAAGGTTCTCACCTCCCTGCCCATCGGCGAACGTGTCGGCATCGCCTTCTCCGGCGGCCTCGACACCTCGGTAGCCGTCGCGTGGATGCGCGACAAGGGTGCCGTCCCCTGCGCCTACACCGCCGACATCGGCCAGTACGACGAGCCCGACATCGCCTCGGTGCCCGGCCGCGCGCTCAGCTACGGCGCCGAGGTCGCCCGCCTGGTCGACTGCCGCGCCGCCCTGGTCGAGGAAGGGCTGGCGGCGCTCACCTGCGGCGCCTTCCACATCCGCTCCGGCGGGCGGGCCTACTTCAACACCACGCCGCTGGGCCGCGCCGTCACCGGCACGCTGCTGGTGCGCGCGATGATCGCCGACGACGTGCAGATCTGGGGCGACGGCTCGACGTTCAAGGGCAACGACATCGAGCGGTTCTACCGGTACGGCCTGCTGGCCAACCCGCAGCTGCGGATCTACAAGCCGTGGCTGGACACCGACTTCGTCACCGAGCTGGGCGGGCGCACCGAGATGTCGGAGTGGCTGCTGGAGCGCGGCCTGCCCTACCGGGACAGCACCGAGAAGGCGTACTCCACCGACGCCAACATCTGGGGCGCCACGCACGAGGCCAAGACGCTCGAACACCTGGACACCGGCATCGAGACGGTCGAGCCGATCATGGGCGTCAAGTTCTGGGACCCGTCCGTGGAGATCCCTGCCGAGGACGTCACCATCGGCTTCGACCAGGGCCGCCCGGTGACGATCAACGGCAAGGAGTTCGGCAGCGCCGTCGACCTGGTGCTGGAGGCCAACACCATCGGCGGCCGGCACGGCCTGGGCATGTCCGACCAGATCGAGAACCGGATCATCGAGGCCAAGAGCCGGGGCATCTACGAGGCGCCCGGCATGGCGCTGCTGCACGCCGCGTACGAGCGGCTCGTAAACGCCATCCACAACGAGGACACGCTGGCGAACTACCACAACGAGGGCCGGCGCCTCGGCCGCCTCATGTACGAGGGCCGCTGGCTGGACCCGCAGGCGCTGATGCTGCGCGAGTCGTTGCAGCGCTGGGTCGGCACGGCGGTCACCGGCGAGGTCACGCTGCGGCTGCGCCGGGGCGAGGACTACTCGATCCTGGACACCACCGGCCCGGCGTTCAGCTACCACCCGGACAAGCTGTCGATGGAGCGCACCCAGGACTCGGCGTTCGGCCCGGCCGACCGGATCGGCCAGCTCACCATGCGCAACCTCGACATCGCCGACTCGCGGGCCAAGCTGGAGCAGTACGCCTCCGTCGGCATGGTCGGCGGCGGCACCCCGCAGCGGGTCGTCGGCGCCGCCCAGGCGGCCTCGACCGGGCTGATCGGCGCCATGCCGCAGGGCGGCGCGGAGGCCATCGCGTCCCGGGGCGTGCCCACCGCCGAGGACGAGGCGCTCGACCGCGCCGCGATGGAGTTCGGCGTCGACTGACCGCCGCTTGTGTCTGACCGCCCGCCGGTCCCGCCTCTCCGGTGGGCCGGCGGGCGGTGTGGCTTTCGGCGACGGTGGTGACGCAGGGTAGCGTATCGCCCGTGTTCCCTACCGTGCGTGAGGTGCTGGACCTGGTGCCCGTGCGTCACGGCGCGCCCCGCCTGGTCGCCGGGAACGCCGGACTGGACCGGTCGGTGCGCTGGGTGCACATCGCCGAGGTGCCGGACATCGCCACCCTGCTCGGCGGCGGGGAACTCGTCCTGACCACCGGGATCGGGCTGCCGGCCGACGACGCCGGTCTCCGCGAGTTCATCGGCACCCTGGCCGACGTCGGGGCCTCCGGGCTGGTGGTCGAGCTGGGCCGCCGCTACCTCACCGGAGTGCCCCGGGTGATGGCCGCCGCCGCCGAACGCCGCGGCCTGCCCCTGATCGAGCTGCGCCGGGGCACCCCGTTCGTCCGGATCACCGAGGCGGTGCACGCGCTGATCGTGGACGCCCAGCTCACCGAGCTGCGCGCCACCGAGGAGATCCACCAGCGGTTCACCGAGCTGTCGGTGGAGGGTGCCGAGCCGGCCGAGGTGCTGCGGCAGGCCGCCGAGCTGGCCGGCTGCCCGATGGTGCTGGAGAACCTCTCCCGGCAGGTGCTCGCGTACGACCCGGCGGGGGAGAACGCCGAACTGCTGCTGGACGGCTGGGAGCGGCACTCGCGGCAGATCCGCCCGCCCGGGCGGACCGCGTACGACCCGGACAGTGGCTGGCTGGTCACCACCGTCGGCGCGCGGGGACAGGACTGGGGACGGCTGCTGCTGCGCTGGCCGGCGACCGAGTCGCCCCCGCCGACCCGGCTGACCATCCTGATCGAGCGGGCCGCCTCCACGCTGGCCCTGGGCCGGCTGATCCGGCGCGACGCCGAGGGCCTGGAACGACAGATCCACCGCACGCTGCTGACCGCCCTGATCGACCACACCCGCCCGGTGGACGAGGTGGCGCTGCGGGCCAAGGCGCTCGGCGTCGTTCTGGACCGACGGCACCTGGTCGGCGTCGTGGTCCGGCACCGCGCCGACGAACTCGCCGGTGATCCGGGCACCCCCGACGACGAGGCCACCCCCGCCCGGCGCGGCACGCGCCGCGACGCCGACGCCGAAGGTCCGCAGGCCGGCCCGGCCCGCCTGCGCGACCTCGCCGAGGCGGTCAGCCAGGCCGTCCGGGACGCCAAGCTCACCGCGCTGACCAGCCCGCTCGACGACCAGGCGGTCGGCGCGCTGCTGGCGCTGCCCGACCCGGCCGCCGAGGAGAAGGCCCTCGCCGCGTTCGCCACGGCGTTGCGCCGGGTACGCCTCGACGCCGTCCCCGCCGCCCGCTCGGCTCGACCGGCCGACGCTACCGACCGGCCCGGCGGTAGGGCTGTGGCGTCCGGGAACGGGCGGCCCGTCGACGCGCCGCCCCGGGCGGCGATCGTGGTGGCGGCCGGGTCCGGCGTGGGCAGCCTGCGCGAGGCACGCCGGTCGCTGATCGAGGCGCGGCAGGTCGCCGAGGCGGCCCGGCGGGATCCCCGGGATCTGCCCTGCTACCGGCTGCCGCACGTCGGGCTGGCCGGGCTGCTGCACCTGCTGCGTGACGAGCCCCGGTTGCAGACGTTCGTCGAGCGTGAACTCGGGCCACTGCTCGCCCACGACGCCCGGCATCCGCGGGAGCAGTTGCTCGGCACCCTGCGGGCGTACCTGGAGCAGGGGCGCAACAAGTCGGCCGCGGCGGCTGCCGCGCACCTGTCCCGGCCGGCGTTCTACGAGCGGCTGGCCCGCATCGGCCGCATCCTCGACGCCGACCTCGACTCGGTCGACAGGTGCCTGTCCCTGCACGTCGCCCTGCTGGCCCTGGACGCCGTCCGCACCCCCTGACCCCGCCCACCCTCCTCGCCCCGTCGGGCCTGCCCGCGTCGATCATGAAGTTGACGGTGCCGATCCCGGACAAACCGCCGGTCCAACCTCGTGATCGACGCGGCTGGGTGGAGCGGGGTGGGGTGGGAGGGGGAGGGGTCAGGTCAGGACGGTGAGGGTTTTGGCGTACAGGGCGGGGACGTAGTTGTCGCCGCCGGGGGTGAACACGTCGGAGGTCGCGGCCGCCTGCCAGGCGGCGTCGGGCAGCGCCGCCACCAGGGCGCGTACCACCGGGGCGTCACGCCACTGGTCCTGCTGGGCGAGCAGGCTCAGCGCGACCACCGACTCCTCCACCTCGCCCACGCACTCGAACGGCTTGTGCCCGTCGATGCCGAGCAGCTCCCGGTAGCCGGGGACCTGGGACTCGTCGGCCAGCAGGTCGCCGCCGAAGATGCCGGTCAGCCGCTCGCGCGGCATGAACGGCGCCATGGCCAGGAACACGAACCGGCACTTCGGGCAGTCGCGGCACCAGCGCTCGGTCGCGTCGCGCAGCTTGAACGCGGCGTTGCAGCTCGTCACCACCGCGTCGTACCTGTCGATCTCGGCGAAGAGACGGGCGATGTGCAGCTCGGACAGGGAGCGCAGCAACGAGAAGTACGGCTCGGTGAGCCCGGCGTGCTCGGCCAGCGCGGCTCGCAGCAGCCCTTCCGCCTCGACGCCCTTCGACCACTGGTGGTTGATCTCGTGGCCGTTCCAGATCAGGTTCGGGTCGGAGGCGGAGCGCTCGTTCGACATCACCACCGGACCGAGCCCGTGCAGGACGGCGGTGGCCACCGCGATCAGCGAGTTGATCGCGGTGACCGGGATGTGCCCGTTGCGCGCGCCGGCCGCGTTCAGCTCGAACAGCACCGGGTCCAGCCGTCGCCGGGCGGCGAGCGGCACCAGGTCCGACGCCTCGTTCACCGACACGATCACGTGGTTCGGGTTGACCGAGAACGGCACCGGGTCGAGGCCGGCACGGCGCAGCGCCTCCAGCGTGACGATGGAGTCCTTGCCGCCGCCCACCGCGGACAGCGGGCGGCGGTCGGAGTTGTCCACCGGCACTGCCGGATCCACGGCGCCGGACGGCACCTCGGGACGCAGTTCCAGCACGTGCGGCAGCTCGTTGCGGTACGCGTACTCGGCGAGGCCCTTTGTGTAGACGGCGGTGACCAGCTCGACGGCGGCGGCGCCCAGCGGCGCCGGCAGCACCAGCCGGGGCGGCGCGGCGGCCTTGTAGTAGCTGACGCCGGCCACCACGTGCAGCAGCTCCAGCACCCGGGCCAGGGTGGCCGCCGTGGCGTCGGTGACCGGCTCGGCCGGCAGCGGAAGCGTGATCACCTCGGTGAATCGCTGCTCGCCGTCGGGACCGGTCAGGGCGTAGTCGAACAGGACCTCGCCGGTGGCGAAGTCGATCGAGTAGGACGGGAACGTGAAGGCGTCCATCCGCCGCAGCTGCTCGTTGGGCACACGCCATACTAGGCCCTGGTTCGTCCGGCCGTGTCCGGCTGGGCCGGACCCTGCCCGCCGTGCGTCGACCGAGTCCGAGGAGAGCCCGTGCGTCTGTCTGATCTGCGCGGACGTCATGTCGCCGTCTGGGGCGCCGGCCGCGAGGGCCGGGCCGCGGTGACCGCGATCGCCGCGCACGGGCCGGCCGGCCTGGTCGTCGTCGACGACAGCGCGAACTTCCTCACGCTGCCCTGGGACGGTCCGCTCGCCGCCGCGGCGCCGCTCGTCACCGGCGAGGAGGGCTTCGCGCGCCTGGCCGCCGCCGACGTGGTGGTCCGCTCGCCGGGTGTGCCGAACACCCACCCGTGGATGGTGGAGCTGCGCCGCCGGTCCGTGCTCGTCACGCAGGGCAGCGCGCTGTGGATGGCCGACCACGCGGACCGGACCGTGGGGGTGACCGGCAGCAAGGGCAAGAGCACCACGTCGAGCCTGATCAGTCACCTGCTCACCGCGATGGACCGGCCGAACGTGTTCGGCGGCAACATCGGGGTGCCGTTGCTGGACCTGCCCGAGGCGGAGCTGTACGTGCTGGAGCTGTCCAGCTACCAGTGCTCCGACCTGACCGACTCGCCGCGGGTGGCGGTGGTGACAGCGCTGTTCCCCGAGCACCTGGACGCGCACGGCGGCGAGCGGGAGTACTACCGGGACAAGCTGAACCTGATCGCGCACGGCCCGCACGCCGTGGTCGTCAACGGCGCCGACCCGCGCCTGACGGCGGAGCTGGGTGACCGGGCCGCGATCCGGGCCGGCGCGCCGGACACCACGCACGTCGCCACCGGGCCGGACGGCACGCGGTGGTTCCACCTGCGGGACACGCCGCTGTTCCCGCGCGCGGTGCTGCCGCTGGTCGGGCGGCACAACGAGGGCAACCTCTGCGTCGCGCTCGCCGTGCTGGAGGCGCTCGGCGTCGACGTGGTGGCGCGCAAGGACAGCCTCGCCGTGGCGGTGGCCGAGTTCCAGGGCCTGGCGCACCGGCTCACCGAGATCGCCGACCCGTCCGGGCTCACCTTCGTCGACGACACGCTCGCCACCAGCCCGTATGCGGCCATGCACGCGATCGACGCGTACGAGGGGCGGCCGTTGACCGTGATCGTCGGCGGCGCCGACCGGGGGCTGGACTACAGCCCGCTGCGTGCCCACCTGGCCGGCCGGGAGATCACCGTGATCGGCGTGCCGGACAGCGGCCCCCGCATCGTGGAGGCGCTGTCCGGCTTGCCGTCGGTGCGTACCGAGCTGGCCGACGACCTCGTCGCCGCCGTCGGGCTGTCCCGCGATCTCACCCCGGCCGGCGGGGTGGTGCTGCTGTCCCCGGCCGCGCCGAGCTACGGCCGGTTCCGCAACTTCGAGCACCGCTCCGAGGTGTTCGCACAGGCGGTCGCGGACACCGCCCGCTGAGTCAGCCGCGGTCGGCCCGGGCGTTCCCCGGCGGCCCCGGCTCGGCCGACAGGAGCGCGTCGAGCGACTCGGTGGGTGCCGCACTGTCCACCGGCTCGCGCGGCGCGGGCGCCGTCTCAATGGGCACCGTGTCAGTCGCGGCGGGCGCCGTCGCCGGGCCGGCGTGTGTCGCCCGTCGCTTGACCGGCGTCCAGGCGAACGCGAGCGCGCCGCCGACGAGCGCCAGCAGCATGCCGATCAGGAAGCCGCCCAGGTTCGAGGTGAGCCAGGAGACCAGCCCGAGCACGAGGGAGACCACCGCGTAGAAGACGCGTTGCTGCGGCGTGGTGATCAGCAGTACGCCGCAGATGACCAGGACGAGGGGGACCAGGTACGCGGCCAGCCCCTGCGGCCCGACGTGCAGCAGCACCCCGAGCGGCGCGCGCAGTGTCACGAGCATCTCCGCGCCGCCGAGCGCGATGAGCAGCCCGGCGGTGAACGGCCGGGCCTGGCGCCAGCGCCGCCAGCGTGTGCGTACGCCGGCGGCGGGCGCCGAGTGCTGTCCCGCGCTCACCTCAGCACCCTTCGGAGCTGAAGCCCATGCGCAGGTTGGGCAGGGTGAACACGGCGGCCGTGGTGGCGTAGTTGTTCTGCCGCAGGTTGGTGATGGTCACGCTGTCGGCCTGCTGGGCGAACACACCCGGGTTGCCCTTGACCCCGGGGACCTTGTCGACGGTGCTGGCGTCCTGGCCCACGTCGATGTTCTTGAAGGAGGCGTTACCGGCGACCTCGTCGCCGTCGACCACGAGCGTGCGGGCGGTCACCGGCTTTCCGGAATTGCCGGCGGTGATCCGCAGATTCGTCCCGCCCAGGTTGATGCTCTGGCAGAGATTCGTCAGTTCGGCCTTGTCGATGGCCGAGACGATCACAAGTACCTGCCCGCCGGTGTCGCCCTGGTTGGGGCTGTCCGGGATCATCTGGTCGAGCGTGGCGAACTGCTCGAAGCCGGTGCCCTCCAGCTTGTCGGCGGTGACCGTGAACGGCATGCCCGAGATGGCGAACTGCGCGCCGAGCACACCCTGCGCGGTCAGCACCACCATGCCGGCCGCGCCGGCCGCCACGGCGCCGAGCGTGACGGCGAACCGGCGCCAGCGCACGCCACTCCGCGGTTGATCGGTCTCGATCTGCTCGATCTGCTCCGACATGCCGGCCCCTTTCGAGATCAATTCATTCGCGACGATGCGAGTGGGATTCGCAAGATGTGCGCGCCGAGGGCGCAGGCCGAAGTTACCGCTGAGTAAAGATGCGGTCAACTGTCTGTAGCAGATGGTTGGGCGGCATTTGCCAAAAGCGGCCAAAGTGAAAAACCGCTGCGGTTTTCCACCGCTCAGGGCTGAACGCAGGGCGCGGTGGCGGCCGGGCCGTCGTCCGTCCGGGCCACCCGGGCGACGCGGCTCGCCTCTCCGGGGCCGAGGAACGGCGCGGTCGCCGCGTACGTGAGCGCCGGCAGCAGCAGCGGCAGCTCGTCGGCCCGCCCCTGCGCCACCCGCTCCCGGATGGTGGCGTGTATGCCGCCGACCACTGTGGACAGCAGTGCCTCCCGGTCCACCTCGGCGGGTGCCGGCCCGGCGTCGGCGAAGAACCGGCGGAAGCTGTGCAGCAGCGCGTCGCGCTCCCGGCGGGCGTCCGGGCCGGCCGCGTCCACCTCGACGAGCGCCATCCGGGCGAAGGCGGGCACGCTCGCCAGCACGTCGAGCAGCGTGCGCAGCGCTGCCCGGGCGGCCTGCGGCCAGTCCGGTCCCGCGTCGCGGTAGGCGTCCTCCATCAGGTGCGAGACCACAGCGATCCCGTGCCGGTACGCGGCCAGGAACGCGTCCTGCTTGCCGTTGAACAGCGCGTAGAAGGCGGGCCGGGTGACCCCGGCGGCGTGGCAGATGTCGCTGACCCGCGCGTTGTCGTACCCCCGGGTGGCGACCTCCCGGACCAGCCCGTCGAAGAGGCGGTCGCGCTGGGTCGCCGCCACCTCCTCGGCCGGCACGCGGCGCGGACCGCGCTTGATGGCGCGATCCGGGTCGCGGCCGTGGCGGGCGCCCGGCAGTGGCGCGGGCGCCGGCGGCGGCGGGCTCGGCACTGTCACTCATCGACCTTTCTTGATTCGTTGACTTTACGACCCTCCGAGGTTTATAACTTTCGACACGCTCAGTTTACGCCTCGTCACCGCTGGTGATCACTTCTCGTCGGTCACCCCGTACGCGTCGAAGGAGGGCCGGATGGCTGCCATTATCGCCGCGCGGACCCGTCCCCCCAAGGCCGGAGAGACCCAGGTGACGCGGCGACGCCGCACTGCGCCACGCCGCCCGGCCCGCTGAGGCCGCGACGGCGCACCACCACCATCGGCGGCCCGATCCCGGCCGCCGCATCCCACCGGCTCCGTCCAATCGGGACGCCGCCGGCACCTGTCCCACCGCCGGAAGGAACAACCATGCCCAGGTACGGACGCATCGGCGCGGGCCTCGCGGCCCTGACGCTGCTGACCGGTCTGGTCGGCGCCGCTCCCGCCACCGCCGCCCCCGCCACCTCGCTCGCCAGTGCCGTGCTGACCTACCCGACCGTCGGCGGCACCGCCGTGTCGGTGGGCGACGTCATCCAGGCCAGCCTGCGCAGCGGTACGAACGCCACGTTCTACTCCTCGACCAGCGGCACCACCGGCATCAAGTGCGCCGCGTCCACCTTCAGCGCCAAGGTGCTGACCAACCCGACCGCACCCGGCACCGCGACCGAGAGCCTCACCGCACAGTCGTTCACCAGCTGCACGACAAACGTCATCGGCACCACCGGCGTAAAGAGCGTGACCGTCAACAACCTGCCGTACACCACCTCGGTGACCAGCGCCGGCGTGGTCAAGATCTCCGGGACGGCGGCGGCGCCGATCCAGAGCACCGTCGTGCTCAACTCGCTGCTCGGCGCGATCACCTGCGTCTACCGCACCAGCACGAACTCGCTCACCGGCACGGCGTCGAACGCCACCAACTCGATCAGCTTCACCAACCAGCCCCTGACCAAGTTCTCCGGCCCGTCGCTGTGCTTCGGCACCGCGTACTTCACCGCGTCGTACTCGCCGGTGAAGGACACCAGCAAGACCGGCAGCCCGGCGGTCTACGTCAACTGACACCCGGCTCCCGGGCCGGTGCGCGGCGGATTCGCCGGGCACCGGCCCATGAGCCGGTCAGCCGGTGGCCAGCGTCGCGTGCAGCGCTCGCATCGACCGCAGCGCCGACCGGATCTCCTGGAGGTAGCGGCCCGGCGTCAGGGCCGGCTCCGGCAGGTCGACGACGGCGCGTGCGGCCGGATCCACCCCGACGGTCTCGACGCCGCAGCCGTACGGCACGGCGAGCGTCCGCAGCGCGTCGCAGTGCTGGAACGGCACGTAGATCGGGGCGGTCACCATCAGCACCGGGTCGTCCGCGCGCAGCCGCACGTGCTCGGCCCAGAACCGTTGCGTGTCGGCGGTGTGCGCGCGACGGCGGTCCGGCTCGCTGGACGGCGCGGCGAGCACCCGTACCGGGGGCGACCCGGCCGGCCGGTAGGTGCGCGAGGACCAGGCCCGGTGCGGATGACCGCCCGGCTCGCCACGCTCGTCGTCCGGCCCGGTCACGCCGAACGCCAGCCGCACACCGGCGTCGAGGACGTCCACCTCGGTGGCACAGCCGGACAGCCCGGCGGCGTCCAGCGTGTGGGACTCGGCCGCCGACAGCGGCCGGAAACTGCCCAGCACCGCCACCTCGCCGGACACCTCGGCCACCGTCCGGGCCAGCACCGCCGCGTACGCGGTGCGCCGCAGGCAGGCGTGCGCCAGCCCGCCGAGCACCAACAGGTGCGCGTACCCGGATCGGGCCGGCGCGACCGAGCGGACCAGGCCCAGCGATTCGGCGGCGCTCAGCACCAGTGCGGCGGTGGCCGGATCGAACGCCGGCTCCCGGGCGTCCGGGCGTTCCCGGCCCTGGCGGAAGTCCCAGCGGCGGGCGGAGAACGCGTCCAACCCGGCCAGCACCGCCGCCAGATCACCGCCGGGCCAGTCGCCGCCGAAGTGCGACACCAGACGCCGCACCGGCGCCGACTCCACCCAGGACCGGACCTCGGCCAGCAGATGCGCGCGCGTCGCGCCGCCCGGCAGTGTCACCTGATCCGTACGCACCCGGCGGATGCTACCGCCGGACCGCTCCCGCACCGGCCGGGACGCGGATCGGACGGGCCTCCCGTCCGTCGCCTGTTGTCCCGGCCCCGGTGGTGGTGGGAACGTGCGGGGATCCACCTCCGCTGAAGGGTGCGCCGATGACCTCCGACGACCTGCTGGCCCGGCACCGCGCCGTGCTCCCGTCCTGGATGCCGCTCTACTACGCCGAACCGCTGGAACTGGTGGCCGGTTCCGGCCGCCGGGTCACCGACGCGGCCGGCCGGACCTATCTGGACTTCTTCGGCGGGGTGCTGACCACCATGGTCGGTCACGACATCCCGGAGATCCGGGAGGCGGTCGAACGGCAGCTGCGGACCGGGCTCGTGCACACCTCCACGCTCTACCTGATCCGGCAGCAGGTCGAGCTGGCCGAGAAGATCGCCCGGCTCTCCGGCATCCCGGACGCCCGCGTCTTCTTCACCAACTCGGGCACCGAGGCGAACGAGGCGGCGCTGCTCGTGGCCACGAACCACCGGCGCTCGCACCAGATCCTCGCGGTGCGCAACAGCTACCACGGCCGGACGTACGCGACAATGGGCGTCACCGGCAACCGCGGCTGGTCGGCCAGCGCCCTGAACCCGTTGCAGGTGGCCTGGCTGCACTCCGGTGAACGGCTGCGCGGGCTGCTGGCCCGGCTCGACGCCGCCGACCGGGTCGACGCGGCGGTCGAGGACCTGCGCGAGGTGCTCGCCACCCAGACCACTGGCGACGTGGCCTGCCTGATCGCCGAGCCGGTCCAGGGCGTGGGCGGCTTCGTGCACGGCCCGGACGGGCTGTTCGCCGCCTGGAAGAAGGTGCTCGACGAGCACGGCATCCTGCTGATCAGCGACGAGGTGCAGACCGGGTGGGGCCGTACCGGCGAGCACTTCTGGGGCTACCAGGCACACGGCGTGACGCCGGACCTGCTCACCTTCGCCAAGGGCGTCGGCAACGGCTTCGCGCTGGCCGGTGTGGTCGGTCGCGCCGAGGTGCTGGAGTCGGTGCCGGCGATCAGCTTCTCCACCTTCGGCGGCAACCCCGTCTCCACCGCCGCCGGCAACGCGGTGCTGGACTACCTGCTCGACCACGATCTCCAAGGCAACGCCGCCCGCGTCGGCGCGATCCTCGGCGACGGCCTGCGCGCGGCCACCGCCGGACTGGCCCAGGTCGCCGAGGTACGCGGCAAGGGGCTGATGCTCGCCGTCGAGTTCGTCCACCCGGGCACCGTCGAGCCGGACCCGGCGCTGACCACAAGCGTCTTCGAGGCGTGCCGCGCGGGCGGCCTGCTGGTGGGCAAGGGCGGCCTCTACGGCAACGTGATCCGGATGGGCCCGCCGCTGACGCTCACCGAGGACGAGGCCCGGGAGGGCCTGGCGATCCTGGTCGACGCGATCAGCGCCGCGATCGGGGCGTGAGCGTCAACCCGGCCGGCGCCGGCCCGCCCGCCCCGACCTGAGCAGCCGCAGCAGACCCGCCCCGGCCAGGTACGCCACGAGCGCCGGGGCGGGCAGGCCCAGCGGCTCCTGGGCGGCCTTGGGCACGAGGCTGTTCAGCAGCAGACCGGCCAGCACGCCCGCGTACCCGGCCACGGCCAGGGTGGCCCGCAGCCGCCGGCCATTCGCCCCGGCCGGCCCGGTCGGGGCCGGGCGGCGGGTGCGGGCCTCGACCGGCCCGAAGACGGCGACCAGCACGGCCAGCACCGCGGTGAGCGCGAGCAGCCACGGCACGCGCCACGCCCACCAGGCCGCCGAGCCGACCGGGGGAGTGGGCAGCACGCCGAGCGCGTCCAGCAGGCCGACGAGGAGCACCGCGGCGGTCAGGTGCCAGAGGAAGAGGGTGAGCACCACGGCGTTCACCGCGAGTACCGCCTGCCACGGGCCGGACCGGCGCAGCCAGCGCCCGGCCGGGCCGCGCAGCAGCAGGATCAGGCCGAGCTGTGCGGCGGCGGTGGCCATCAGCGCCAGGCTCGGCGGCGCCGCGTTGTCCAGCCGCTCGCCCGGCACGTGCAGCATCGCCACCGGGTACGGCCCGAGCACCGTGAGCAGCAGCAGCGCGACAAGACCGCCGCCGAGCAGGACCGCGCCCGAGCGGCGGGACAGCGGCAGCCGGCGGCGGAACAGGCCCCGGGTTCCGCCGCCGGTCCGGCGGGTGTCCGCCCGGGCGGCGTCGTACCAGGCGAAACCGAGCTGGTGGACGACCAGCCAGCCGAACAGGTAGTTGCCGTCGGCGAGCGCGGCCGGGCCGAGGAGCCGGCCGAGGTCGCCGAGCGCGACGAGGACCACGAGCGCCACCGGCACGGCGAGCCCGAACCGGCGGTGCAGCGCGTACATCGGCGGGGTCAGCGCCACCACCGCGACGTAGGCGACCAGGAACCACAGCGGGATGGTGGCGAACCAGACCACCGCGCGCACCTGCGCCGGGTCGGCGCCGCGCAGCGTGGCGACTCCCGCCCCGGCGGCCAGGACGAGCAGCAACACGGTGGTCGGCCGGACCAGCCGGGCGCTGCGGTCCACCAGCCACCCGGCCGCCGACCCGCCCCGGCGCCGGCGCGCGGCCAGCGAGGCGGCATTGGCGTAGCCGCCGACCAGGAAGAACACCGGCATCACCTGGGCCACCCAGGTCAGCGGCCAGGCCCAGCGCAGGTCGCCCAGCGCGGAGTGGCCGGCGGGGCGGCCGTGGTCGTACCCGATTACTGTCACGCCCCAGTGGCCGAGCACGACCATGGTGATGGCGAGCGCCCGGAGCAGGTCGATGTAGCGCTCCCGCCCCGGCGGCGTGCGTTGCGCGAGCTGCCGCAGGCGGCGCATGGGCTCAGGTTAGGCCAGCCGGCCCAGACCGGTACGGATAACGGATCGGTCGAGAGGGCTTGTGGTCCCCGCCGCACTGTCGTAGAAATTCTTCATTGCAAATGCGTCTTGTGAAGACAAGCGACAGGGTGCTCACCGCGCGTACCCGGACCGAGGAGATGCGATGAACAGGCGTGAGATCCTACGGCGCAGCGCCGCCGCCGGTCTGCTGGCCACCCCCGCCGCCGGCCTGCTCGCCGGCTGCGCCACCTCCGGTGGCGACGACAAGGGCGACGGCGGCGCGTACAAGGGCACCAAGAGCGAGCAGAACCCGCTCGGCGTCGCCGAGGACGCCCCGCTGGAGGTGGTGATCTTCAACGGTGGCTTCGGCGAGGACTACGCCAAGGCCCACGAGGCCATGTACAAGGAGCGGTACCCGAAGGCGCAGATCAAGCACTCGGCCACCGCGGAGATCAGCAAGACCCTCCAGCCCCGCTTCGTCGACGGCAGCCCGCCCGACGTGGTGAACAACTCCGGCGCCGGCCAGATCGACTTCAACGGCCTGGTCTCCCAGAACGCGCTCGCCGACCTGGGCGAGCTGCTCGCCGCGCCGAGCCTCGACACGCCCGGCAAGACGGTCAAGGACACGCTGCTGCCCGGCACCGTCGAGGTCGGCTCCTACGACGGCCGGTTCCTGGTGCTCAACTACACCTACACGGTGTACGGCATCTGGCACTCCACCAAGCTGTTCGCCGACCGCGGCTGGGAGGACGCCAAGACCTGGGACGACCACATCGCGCTCTGCCGCCGGATCAAGGCCGCGGGCATCGCCCCCTGGACGTACGCCGGAGTGCACCCCCGCTACATGAGCTGGCCGCTGATCTCCACCGCGATCAAGCTCGGCGGGCCGTCTGTGGCGCTGGCCATCGACAACCTGGAGCCGAACGCCTGGAAGTCGGACGCCATGAAGACCGCCGCCGACGCCTGGCACCAGATCGTCAAGGACAAGTTCATCCTCGACGGCTCCCCGGGCCTGGACCACAAGCAGTCGCAGACCGCCTGGTGCCAGGGCAAGGCCGCGTTCATCTCCTGCGGCTCCTGGCTGGAGAGCGAGCAGAAGGACGTCACGCCGCCCGGCTTCAACATGACAGTCGCGCCGACGCCGAGCCTGGGCAGCGGCGACAAGCTGCCGTACGAGGCGATCCGGGGCACCGCGGGCGAGCCGTTCATGGTGCCGGCGAAAGCGCGCAACGTCGCCGGTGGCCTGGAGTACTTCCGGACCATGCTCTCCCGCAAGGGCGCACAGGACTTCACCAAGAAGGTCGCCAGCCTGCCGGTGGTCGCCGGCGCCACCGAGGGCATCGACCTGCCGTACGGGCTCAGCACCGTGGTCAAGGCGCTCGACGCGTCCGGGTCCAACGGCTTCAACTGGGTCTACAACAACTACTACCGGAAGCTGGAGCGCAACCTGGTCGACGCGGCCTGTGGTGAGTTCTTCAGCGGCCGGATCTCCCCGGCCGAGTTCCTCGACCAGTGCCAGAAGGGCGCCGACTCGATCGCGCAGGACAGCTCGGTCAAGAAGTACAAGCGGTCGGCGTGATGCGACAGGGCCGCTACCCCCTGATCCTCACGTTCCTGCTTCCCCCGCTGGCGTTGTACGGCATCTTCGTGCTCTCGCCGTACCTCCAGGCCTTTCAGATCTCCACCACCGACTGGATGGGCTACTCCGCGCAGGCCGACCCGGTCGGCCTGGCGAACTTCCGCACGCTGCTGAACGACGGGTACGTGTGGAACGCGTTGAAGAACAACGCGATCCTGCTCGCCGTGGTGCCGGTGGTGACCATCGCGCTGGGCCTGTTCTTCGCCAGCATGCTCACCATGGGCGGACGCAAGGGCCGGGCCGGGGTGACCGGGGTGCGGGGCACCTCGGTCTACCGGCTCGTCTACTTCTTCCCGCAGGTGCTCTCGGTGGTGATCATCGCGCTGCTCTGGAAGGAGATCTACAGCCCGACCAGTGGCCTGCTCAACGGCGCCCTGCGCGCCGTCGGGCTGGCCACGCCGGCCTGGCTCGGCGACCCGCGTTTCGCGTTCTGGTGCGTGCTGGCCGTGATGGTGTGGAGCAACGTCGGCTTCTACGTGGTGCTCTTCGGCGCCGCCATGCAGGCGATCCCGCGCGACATCTACGAGGCGGTGCTGCTCGACGGCGCGTCCCGCACCACGATGCTGCGGAAGATCACCATTCCGCTGCTCTGGGACACCATCCAGGTCGCCTGGATCTACCTGGCCATCGCGGCGCTGGACGGTTTCATCCTGGTCCAGCTCATGACGAACGGCGGGCCGAACTTCTCCTCCGACGTGATCGGGCTGCGGATGTACGACACCTCGTTCGGCAGCGAGAACAAGTTCGGGTACGCGTCGGCGATCGGCGTGGCGATGTTCTTCCTGACCCTCTCGGTGGCGGTGCTGGCGCTGCGCACCGCCCGGCGTGATCGGATCGAGTACTCGTGACCACAGTGGATCCCGGTACGACGACCGCCGGTGCTCCCGTCCCGGCCGGCGCCGCACGACCGGGCGACCGGCCGCCGCGCCGCGAGCTGGGCGTGGCGAACGTCTTCTCGCACGGCTTCCTGCTGCTCTGGGCGGCGATGACGGTCCTGCCGCTGGCCTGGATGGTGCTCAGCTCGCTCAAGACCAACGGCGAGATCGTCGCCGAGCCGTGGGGCCTGCCGGAGGCGCTGCGGTTCGACAACTGGACGCGTGCCTGGACCACCGCCCACATCGGCCGGTTCTTCTTCAACAGCCTGGTCGTGGTGGCCGGCTCGCTGAGCCTGACCATGCTGCTCGGCGCCACCGCCGCGTACGTCTTCGCGCGCTACGAGTTCCGCGGCCGGCAGGTGGTCTACTACCTGTTCGTCGGCGGCATGATGTTCCCGGTCTTCCTGGCCCTGGTCCCGCTGTTCTTCGTGGTCCGCAGCGTCGGCATGCTCGGCACCTGGCCCGGCCTGATCCTGGTCTACACCGCGTACTCGCTGCCGTTCACCGTGTTCTTCCTGACCGCGTTCTTCCGGACGCTGCCGACGTCGGTGGCGGAGGCCGCGCTGATCGACGGGTGCGGGCACTTCCGGCTCTTCTTCCGGGTGATGCTGCCGATGGCGCGACCGGGATTGATCAGTGTGGGGATCTTCAACTTCCTCAGCCACTGGAACCAGTTCCTGCTGCCCCAGGTGCTGCTGCCCGGCGACGGGCAGGACCGGATGCTCGCCCAGGGGCTGAGTTCGCTCGCGGTCAGCCAGGGCTACGCCGGTGACTACGCCCAGTTGTTCGCCGGCCTGACCATCGCGGTGCTGCCGGTGCTCGTGGTGTACGTGGCGTTCCAGCGTCAGGTCCAGTCCGGACTGACCGCCGGGCAGCTCAAGTGAGGTGGTTGCCACAGGCAACGGGGCAGTGGGAGAGATCGAGCTGACCTAGGGTGAGCCGGCACGCTCGTCTATCGACAGGAATATCATGTTCTTCCTCCTCTACACGCTGTTGCTGATGCTCGGCGGCATCGCGATGGTCGTCGTCGGCGCGGTGGTCAAGGAACAGGGGACCGGCTCCCGGATCCTCAACGTGGTCATCGGCCTGGCCTTCTTCGGGTACGGCTTCTACCTGCTCTTCCTCTTCGACGGCGACAGCTACCGGATCTTCTTCTACGTCTTCGTGCTGCCGATCCTGCTGATCGTGCGCGCGGTGAAGGCGCGCAAGGATGCTCGCGAACAGGCCGCCGCACAGCAGTTCGCCGGTGGGCAGCAGTTCGCCGGCGCGCCGCAGCAGCCGGGCACGTACCCGGCGGCGGGGCACGGTCAGCCCGGCCCGGCGTTCGGGCCCGCCCACGGCCAGCCGGCACCGTACGGCGCCGCGCCGCAGGGGCAGCCGGCGCCGTACGGCGCGCCGCAGGGACAGGCCGCGCAGTACGGCGCGCCGCAGGGGCACCCCGGTCAGGTGCCGCAGCAGCGTGCGGCGTACCCGCCGCATCCGGGGCAGCAGGCTCCGCAGGGCTGGCACCCGGGGCAGCCGGGCAATCCGAACGCCTGAGCATGCGACGCGGGCCGGCCGGGTCGAGCCGGCCGGCCCGCGTGCCGCTTGACCGGTAGGAAATCTCCTACCTATTCTGGCGGCATGTCCGTCACCCACGTGCAGATCCTCTCGGTGCCCGTCAGCGACCAGGACCGGGCGCGTGACTTCTACGTCGACGTTCTCGGTCTCGACCTGGTCCGGGACAATCCGATGCCCGCCGGTCGCTGGGTCCAGGTGGCCCCCGCGGGCGCCACGACCACGCTCACGCTTGTCACCTGGTTCGACAGCATGCCGGCCGGTTCGCTGCGCGGGCTGGTGCTGGAGACCGACGACCTCGACGCGGACGTGGCCCGGCTGCGCGAGCGGGGCGTGGCGTTCGCCGAGGACGGCGTCCAGGTCGCGCCCTGGGGGCGCTACGTCACCTTCGCCGACCCGGACGGCAACGGGCTCGTCCTGCAGGAGACGCATGTCTGAGCCGGACGTGTTCACGGCGCTGGCCAACCCGACCCGGCGGGAACTGCTGCGGCTGCTCCGCGACGAGGGGGAGCAGCCGGTGCGGCGGCTCGCCGACCGCTTCGAGATGCGTCGTCCCAGCCTGTCGGAGCACCTGCGGGTGCTCAAGGACGCCGGGCTGGTGACCGAGCAGCCCGTCGGGCGGCAGCGGGTCTACGCGCTGCGCCCGGAGCCGCTTCGGGAGCTGGCCGACTGGCTCACCCCGTACGAGCGGTTCTGGCGGCAGCGGCTGGCGAGCCTGGGCGACGTGCTGGACACGATGCCGGATGAGTGAGCCGACCCGCATCGCGGTGGACCGGTTCCTGCCTCACCCGCCGGCCAAGGTGTGGCGTGCGCTGACCGATTCCGATCTGATCGAACGCTGGCTCATGCCGAACGACTTCCGGCCCGTGCCCGGGCACCGGTTCACGCTCCGGACCGAGCCGCGACCCGGCCGGCGGTTCGACGGGCTGGTCCACTGTGAGGTGCTGGAACTGGACGAGCCGCGCCGGATGCGGTGGGCCTGGCGTGGCGGCACGCTCGACACCGTGGTCACCTGGACGCTGGTGCCCGAGGGGCGGGGCACCCGCCTGTTCCTGGAGCACGCCGGGTTCGACCCGGACGACCCGCTTCAGCGCCGCACCTTCACGGTCCTCGACGGCGGCTGGCGTACCCGGGTCTGGACGCGCCTCGCCGGCACCCTGGCCGCGCTGCCCTGACCCTTCGCGTGGGTGCTCGCGGTCGCCTGTCGAGCTGAGCGCGGAAGCGACCGAACCCGCAGGACGGCGCGGCAGATGTCCTGAGTCGTCGTCACTCTCCGCTCGGCAGGAAGCCCGACGCCGCGCACCGCCCGCCGGACGACAACTCGCCCGAGGCCGTCCGCGGCAGCCACGGGGCGGTCCGGCGGCGGCAGGCGGCAGGGCGAGCCAGGCGGGTCAGGGGCGTGCCGGGCGGGTCAGGCGGGTGGGGGGACCAGGCGGGCGTGCAGTGCCACCGGGTCGGCGACCTCGGGCAGGTCGCGGGCGGCCAGCCAGGCCGCGGCGGCGGCACCGTCCCCGGCGCCGTGCAGCGGTGCGCCGGGCCAGCGTGCGGCCAGTTCCGCGCGTACCGCGCCGGCCAGCGGCGTGTCGCCGGTGAGCAGTCCGCCGCCGAGCACCACGGCGTCGGTCGCGCCGGGTGGGCGGATACGGGACACGCTCTCCGCCAGCAGTGCCGCCGCCTCGGCGATCAGTGCGACGGCGGTCGGCTCCCCGTCGCGGGCCGACGACACCACGAGCGGCGCGAGCCGGGCGAGCTCCACCGGCGGTCGCCGGGTGACCGCCTGCACGACGGCTGCGGCGGTGGCGCGGGGCGCGTCGTCCACCTCGGTCGTGCCGGTCAGCTCCGCCAGCACCCGGCGGCCCAGGTCACCGGGCGGTTCGGCACGATCCAGGTCGGCCAGCAGCCGCCGGACCGCCTCACGGCCGAGCCAGAACCCGGAGCCGGCGTCGCCGAGCAGCCAGCCGTGGCCGTCGGCGGTGCGGTCCAGCCGCAGGTCGCGTACCTGGGCGGCGATCGCGCCGGTGCCGGCGACGAGCACCGTTCCGTCCGGCGCGGCGGTGCCGGAGGCGTAGGCGACGAGCGCGTCGCCGTGCACCGCGTACGGGCATCGCAGCCCCGCCTCGGCCCACGCCTGGTCGAACGCGTCCCGGCCGCGCGGGTCGGCCAGGAGGCGGCCGGCCCCGGCGAGGCCGATCACGCCGGCGCGTACCCGAGCCGGGTCGATGTCGGCGAGCGCCGCGCGCAGGGCGGCGAGCAGCTCGGCGGCGGCCCGCTCGGCGCCGTGGCTGGTGGGGTTGCCGCCGCCGGCGCGGCCGGCGCCCAGTCGCGTGCCGTCGAGGCTCAGCGCTGCCGCGCGGGTGGAGGTGCCCCCGACGTCGAGGCCGACCACGACGGTGTCCGACATGGAACTCATGCTGGTCGGCCGCGTCGCCGGACGCAAGATCGCGGCCTCGCGGGAGGTAACAGTTTGAAAACTTCACCCACGCCCTTGACACGGAGGGGCCTTCAGTAAGAACTTTTACCACTAACAGTTAACACTCTTTTCCGAAAGGCTTACGCCGATGGCCGAGCACGAGGTGGAGACTTCCGCGGCGACCGCGGTGGTCGATGCCGGCCCGGCCGACCGGCTGGGCGCCGACGGGGTGCTGGCCAGGGTCCGGGCCGGCACGGGGGAGCTGACCGGG
The DNA here is from genome assembly GCF_040648395.1 of Micromonospora sp. NPDC049151. Classification (NCBI taxonomy): domain Bacteria; kingdom Bacillati; phylum Actinomycetota; class Actinomycetes; order Micromonosporales; family Micromonosporaceae; genus Micromonospora; species Micromonospora sp. NPDC049151. Next base: position 43,511 of record NZ_JBEZDP010000018.1, on the reverse strand, counting down.
GCGCTGCGCCGGGTCGCCGAGCACGTGCTCAGCGACCCGGAGGCGGCGGCCCGTGCCACCATCGTCGAGCTGGCCGAGCGCAGCGGCACCTCACCGGCGACCATCACCCGGTTCTGCCGGGCGATGGGCTTCGAGGGGTACGCGGACCTGCGGCTCGGCATCGCCGCCGAGACCGGCCGGGCCCGCTCGGCGGGCTGGACCGTCGACATCGGACGCGAGATCCAGCCCGGAGACCCGCTCTCCCGGGTGCTCGACCAGATCATGGCCGCCGACACGCGCGCCATGCACGACACCGCCGCGCTGCTCGACCTGGCCGAGGTGGAACGCGCGGCGCTCGCCATCGCCGCGGCCAGCCGGGTGAACATCTTCGGCGCCAGCGGCAGCGCGCTCGTCGGCGAGGAGATGCAGTTCAGCCTGCACCGCATCGGCGTCGCCGCGTGGGCCTGGAGTGACGTGCACGAGGGACTCGCCAGCGCCGCGCTGCTGGGCGCCGGGGACGTCGCCCTCGGCATCTCGCACACCGGGCAGACCCGGGAGACGATCGAGCTGCTCGCCGAGGCCGGCAGCCGCGGTGCCACCACCGTCGCGCTCACCGGCTTCCCCCGCTCGCCGCTCGCCGAACTGGCCGACATCGTGCTGGTCACCGCCAGCCAGGCGACCACGTTCCGGCCGGACGCGCTCTCCGCCCGGCACCCGCAGCTCGTCGTCCTCGACCTGCTCTACATCGCGGTGGCGCAGCGCACCCACGACCGTGCCCACGCGGCCTTCCGGCGTACCGCCCAGGCCGTCGACGGGCACAAAGCCGCGAAGGGGTCCCTCTCATGATCAGCGCCCAGCGGTACGCCGAGGCGGTCCGCCCGGTCCTCGACCGGCTGGTGGACAGCCAGGCCGTCGCGGTGGACCGGGCGGCCGACCTGATCGCCTCCGGACTGCGCGCCGGCGGCGTCCTCCAGGCGTTCGGCGCCGGCCACTCGGAGGCGTTCGCCGCCGAACTGGTCGCCCGGGCCGGCGGCCTGGTCCCCGCCAACCGGATCTCCCTGCACGACCTCGTGCTGCACGGCGACGCGCCCCGCGACGTGCTCGCCGACCCGAAGCTGGAACGCGACCCGGCCGTGGCGCACCAGCTCTACGCGCTGGCGGCGCCGCAGCCGGAGGACGTGTTCGTGGTCGCCTCGCAGTCCGGCATCAACGGCTCGGTGGTCGAGCTGGCGACGCTCGTCAAGCGCGGCGGCCATCAGTTGATCGCTGTCACCTCGGTCGAGCACACCGCCCGGGTAGCTCCTCGGCACCCCTCCGGGCACCGGCTCGCCGACCTCGCCGACGTCGTGCTGGACAACGGCGCGCCGTACGGCGACGCACTGCTGCCGCTCGAGGGCGGCGGCGCGGTCTGTGCGGTCTCCTCGGTCACCGCGGCGCTGCTGGCGCAGCTGCTGACCGCCGAGGTCGTACGACGGTTCCACCAGGCCGGAGAGGTACCCCCTGTCTACCTCTCCGCCAACGTCCCCGGTGGGGACGAGCACAACCTCGCCCTCGAGTCGCGGTACGCCGGGCGTCTCCGGCGGACCGCCTGACCCGACCCACAAGGAGAGACAACATGTCGGTTTCCCCCGAGAAGTTCGGCGACGTCAGCCGGCGGACCCTGCTGCGGCGCGCCGCGGCGGCCGGTCTGCTGGCCGTACCGGCGGCGGGTCTGCTGAGCGCCTGCGCCGGCAGCGAGCCGAGCAAGTCCGACGGCGGCGGCGCGGCCAAGAGCAAGGACAACCCGTTCGGCGTCAAGGACGGCAGCGCGGTCAAGGTGGTCGTGTTCAACGGTGGCCTGGGCGACCAGTGGGCCAAGGAGGACAAGGTCGTCTTCAACGCCAAGCACCCGAACGTCACGGTCAACATGTCTTCCACCCAGAAGATCAAGACCGAAGAGCAGCCCAAGATGGCGACGCAGCCGAGCGACCTGGTGATGAACTCGGGCGCCGACATGATGGACCGCAGCACGCTGATCAACGAGGGCGCGATCGAGCCCCTGGACGACCTGCTCACCGCGCCGGCCTGGGACAGCGAGGGGACCGTGGCCGACAGCCTGCTGCCGGGCACGGTCGCCGACGGTACGCAGAACGGCAAGTTCTACGTCGTCAACGTCGCGTACACGGTCTGGGGCAACTGGTACAACGCCGCGCTGTTCAAGAAGGAGGGGTGGACGGCGCCGACCACCTGGGACGAGTTCTTCGCGCTCGCGCCGAAGATCAAGGCCAAGGGCATGGCGCCGTACGTGCACGACGCGGTGCACGGCTACTACCCGCGCTGGGCGCTGTTCGCCAGCATCTGGAAGGCCGTCGGCAAGCAGGCCGTCGTCGACATCGACAACCTGAAGGACGGCGCCTGGAAGGCCGACGGCATCGTCGCGGCGCTGGAGCCGTGGGAGAAGCTGGTCAAGGACAAGCTGCTGCTGCCGGGCAAGCTCGACCACACCCAGTCGCAGCAGGCGTTCCTGGACGGCAAGGCGGCGTTCATCCAGGTCGGCACCTGGCTGAAGAACGAGATGGCCGCGACCATCCCGCCGGGCTTCGAGATGACCATCTCCGACTACTGGAGCAAGAGCGGCGACAAGGCGGCAAAGGACGTCTTCGCCTCCTCCGGCGAGGGCTTCGTGGTGCCGAGCAAGGCGCCGAACAAGGAGGCCGCGAAGGAGTTCCTGCGGGCCATCCTCTCCAAGGCCGGTTCGGCGAAGTTCGCCGAGCTGACCAAGTCGCTGGCGTCCACCAAGGGCTCCGGCGACAACGTCCAGGACACCGCGCTGGCGTCGGCGAACTCGCTGATGAAGAACGGCAGCTCGGACCTGATCTCGGTGAAGTTCCCGGACTTCTACGCCGACCTGGACAAGGAGAGCCAGAACCTCTCCGAGGAGCTGATGGCCGGCCGCCTGACCGCGCAGCAGTTCGTCGACAAGATGCAGGCGGCCGCCGACAAGGTCGCCAAGGATTCGTCGATCAAGAAGCAGACCCGCACCGCCTGATCACCGCGAGGAAGTGAGTCAAATGCGGCACGGAGTCGCGCGTTTCGTCACGGGCTTCCTGGCCCTGCCCGTCGCGCTGTACCTGTTCTACGTGGTGTGGCCGTTCGCCCAGGCGGCGGGATACTCGCTGACCGACTGGGGCGGGTACTCCGATTCCCAGCGCTTCGTCGGGCTGGACAACTACGTCCGGCTGTTCTCCGACGAGCTGATCCGGAAGGCGTTCTGGCACAACGTGTTCTTCCTGGTCACCGTGCCGCTGTTCACGATCGCGCTGGCCCTGTTCCTCGCGTTCCTGCTCAACGTGGGCGGACGCGAGGACAGGGCCGGCATCCGCGGGGTGTTCGGCTCCGGGATCTACAAGGTCATCTTCTTCTTCCCGCAGGTGCTGTCGCTGGTGGTCATCGCCGTCATGTGGCAGCAGATCTACCGCACCGACGGGCAGGGGTTGATCAACGGTCTGCTCATCAAGATCGGGCTGGTCGACGCGGACAACCCGATCGCCTTCACCGCCGACCCGGAGCCGTTCCTCGGCGTACCGGCGGTGCTGTGGTGGCTGCTGTTCATCGCGGTGTGGAGCGGCGCCGGCTTCTACATGGTGCTGTTCTCCGCCGCGATGCAGTCGATCCCGAAGGACATCTACGAGGCCGCGATCCTCGACGGCGCGGGCCGGTTCCACACGTTCTTCAAGGTGACGCTGCCGCTGCTGCGGGACAGCATCTCGGTCGCCTGGGTGTATCTGGGCTTCATCGCGCTGGACATGTACGCGCTGGTCTTCGTCATGACGCCGAGCCAGGGCGGGCCGAACCACGCCAGCGAGATCTTCGCCTCGGTGATCCAGTTCAACGCGTTCCAGAAGGGCCAGTTCGGTTACGCCTGCGCGATCGCCGTCGCGCTGGCCATCTTCACCATCCTGCTGGCCGCGCTCCAGCTGAGGATCACCCGCCGTGAGCGGATCGAGTACTGAGGAGGTCTGGACGATGAGCACGGTGACCCACACCTCCGGTCCGGCCCGGTCCGACACGGCACCGCCGGACCGGCCACCCGCGGACCGGCGCGCGAAGGACGTCGGCAACGGCTTCGGCGGCCGGATCTTCAACGGCTTCTCGCACCTGTTCCTCGCGGTCTGGGCGATCATGGTGGTCTACCCGCTGCTGTGGGTGGTGATGTCGGCGCTCAAGACCGACTCCGAGGTGATCCGCGAGCCGTTGTCGCTGATCCCCGACGCGTTGCAGTGGGACAACTTCGCCCGCGCCTGGACCGCCGGGATCGACAGCTTCTTCCTCAACACGCTGCTCGTGCTCGTGTTCAGCGTGACGTTGACGATGCTGCTCGGCTCGATGGCCGCGTACGCGCTGGCGCGCTTCGAGTTCCGCGGCAACCGGCTGATCTACTGGATGTTCCTGTCCGGTCTGACGCTGCCGATCTATCTGGCAGCGGTGCCGCTGTTCAAGGGCGTCTACAACACCGGGGTCAGCCTCCCGCTGCTCGGCCCGAACAAGCACCTCATGCTGATCCTGGTCTACGTGGCCTGGTCGCTGTCGTTCACGATCTTCTTCATGCACTCGTTCTTCCGGACGCTGCCCGACTCGATCGCCGAGGCGGCCCAGGTCGACGGGGCCTCGCACACCCGGACGTTCTTCAGCGTGATGCTGCCGATGGCCAAGCCGGGCCTGATCAGCATCGGCATCTTCAACGTGCTCGGCCAGTGGAACCAGTGGTACCTGCCGACGCTGCTCATGCAGTCCGTCTCCGGCGAGCCGAAGAACCAGGTGATCGCCCAGGGGCTGATCGAGCTGTCCGTCAACCAGGGCTACAAGTCCGACTGGTCCGGCCTGTTCGCCGGCGTGACAATGGCGATGCTGCCGGTGCTGATCGTGTACATCGTCTTCCAGCGCCAGGTGCAGTCCGGCCTCACCGCCGGCGTCGGCAAGTAACCCTCCGGGTGCAAGGAAGGGCCCCTTGTTAACGCTCGGCGTTAACAAGGGGCCCTTCCTCTACCGCAGGCGTTAAGAGGGGGCCCTTCCTTCCACGCGGAGCGTGTCGGGGGGAGGGGGCAGAATGCGTTCGTGCTGATGGCGGTGGTGGCGGACGAGCGGGGTGGCGGCCTGCTGCAACCGCTGCACGCCGACGGCCGCCCGGCCGGCGCGGCCGAGGAGGTCGCCGACCTGGCCGCCGCGGTGGCCGCCCGCGAGGCGGCCGGCCACCCCCGCTGGCTGTGGGCCGCCTGGGCCGGCGTCTACCCGGCGCTGCTGCGCGCCGGGGTGCGGCTCGACCGCTGCCACGACGTCGAGCTGACCGAGGCGCTGCTGCTCGGGCACGCGGGCCGGTGGGGCGAGCCGCGCGCGCTGCCGGCCGCCTGGGCCCGGGTCACCGGCGCGCCGGTCCCACCGGACCCGGCGCCCCGCCCGCCCGAGCCGCCGGGCCACGCCCAGGCCACGCTCTTCGAGCCACCGTCCGGCCCGCCCGGTCCGGGCATCACGGCGTTGACGAGGGTGTACGCCGACCAGCTTGCCCGGATCGCCGCGACCACCCACCCCGGCCGGTTCCGGTTGCTGGTGGCCGCCGAGTCGGCGGGCGCGCTGGTGGCCGCCGAGATGGGCGCGGCCGGGCTGCCGTGGCGTGCCGACGTGCACGACGCGATCCTGGCCGGCCTGCTCGGTGAGCCGTCCCCGGTCGGTGGGCCGCCGCGCCGGCTGGCCGAGTTGCAGGCCCGCATCGCCGACGCGTTCGGCGTACGCCAGGTGCACGCCGACTCGCCCGCGGAGCTGTTGCGGGCGTTCGCCCGCGCGGGCGTGGACCTGCCGAACACGCGCGCCTGGGTGCTGCGCGGGGTGGAGCACCCGGCGGCCCCGCTGGTCCTGGAATACAAGGAGCTGTACCGGATCTGGACGGCGCACGGCTGGGCCTGGCGCGACGCCTGGGTGTCCGGCGGCCGGTTCCACCCCGAGTACGTGCCGGGCGGCGTGGTCTCCGGCCGGTGGGCGACCCGGGGCGGCGGGGCATTGCAGATCCCGAAGGTGATCCGGCGGGCGGTGGTGGCGGATCCGGGCTGGACGTTCGTGGTGGCCGACGCGGGCCAGCTCGAACCGCGCGTGCTCGCGGCGGTCTCCGGCGACGAGCGGCTGGCGGCGGCCGGTGGCGCCGGTGACCTGTACGCGGCGCTGGCCCGGGACTCGTTCGGCGGTGACCGGGCGAAGGCCAAGGTGGCCCTGCTCGGGGCGATGTACGGGCAGACCGGCGGGACGGCTCTGCCCGCGCTGGCGGTGCTGCGGAAGAGCTATCCGACCGCGTTCGGCTACGTCGAGGCGGCGGCGCGCACCGGTGAGGCGGGCGGCCTGGTCCGGTCCTGGCTGGGGCGTACCTGCCCGCCCGGGTCGGCCGGGTTCGCCGAGGGGGAGGAGGCGATGCCGGACGGCGGGGCCGATCCGCACAGCCCGTCGGCCCGGGCGGCCCGCTCGCGGGGGCGCTTCACCCGCAACTTCGTCATCCAGGCCACCGCCGCCGAGTGGGCCTCCACGCTGCTCGCCACGCTGCGCACCGAGCTGGCCGGCACTGAGGCGGAGCTGGTCTTCTTCCAGCACGACGAGGTGCTTGTGCACTGCCCGGCCGGGCAGGCGGCGGCCGTCGCCGAGGCGGTCAGCGCCGCCGGCGCGCGGGCGACCCGGCTGCTGTTCGGTGACACCCCGGTCCGGTTCCCGCTGGACCTGTCCACTGTCGATTGCTACGCGGACGCGGCATAGTCACACAATTTTCCGTTTTGCCCCGCTACCCGCCTCCGGCCGCGCTCGTTGGGCCCGGTGTGCGTACGACGGGACGGACCGGGCGGCTGTGCCCGGTCCGTCCCCTGATCGAGGGGGCACCGCTGAACCGGATCGCTGCAATGATCATCGCCGCCGGTGGCGGCCGCCGCATCGGCGGACCTGAAGCGCTGCTGCACCAGGGCGAGAAGCCACTGGTCAGCCGAATGGTCGACACGCTGGCCGAGGCGGGCTGCGCGCAGGTCGTGGTGGTGCTGGGCGCGGCGGCCGAGCAGGTAAGGCAGACCACCGACCTGAGCGGCGCCACAGTCGTGGTCAACCGCGCCTGGGGCACCGGGGTCGGTTCCTCGATCCGGGCCGGGCTCGCCGCGCTCACCGACGACGACATCGAGGCGGTGGTCGTGGTGCCGGTGGACATGCCCGGGCTCACCGCTGCGGCGGTCCGCCGGGTGACCGCGCTGCCGTACCCGGACGTGCTGGTCTGCGCCACCTACGACGGGTTGCGCGGCTACCCGATGCTGTTCGGCCGCCGGCACTGGTCCGGCATCGCCACCCTGGCCAGCGCCGACGTCGGCGCACGGCCGTACCTGCTGGCGCACAAGGACCAGATCGTCGACATCGCCTGCGACTCGGTGGCCGACGGCAGCCGGATCGACAGCCCGGAGCTGATGGCGCTCTACGGCCTGTCCATCCCCGAACAGCGCGTCGGCGCCTGACGCGCGCCCCGCTGTCGGACCCGGATGCCACGATGGGCGTCATGGCCTACGACGAGGACCTGGCGAACCGGGTACGGGAACGCCTCGGGCCCGAGCCCGGCGTCACCGAGCGGCGCATGTTCGGCGGCCTGGCGATGATGGTGCGCGGCAACATGGCGGTGGTCGTGCGCGGCGCGGGCGGCCTGATGGTCCGGGTCGATCCGGCCGAGGCCGAGCGCGCGCTGGCCGAGCCCGGCGCCGAGGCGACGCTCATGCGGGGCCGGGAGATGCGGGGCTGGGTGACCGTGTCGCCCGATGTCTGCGAGCGCGACGCCGACCTGGCCCGCTGGGTCGAGCGGGGCGTCCGCTCCGCGCGCACCCTGCCCGCGAAGTAGCGTGCGAGCGCGCGTTGCCGGCGACGTAGCGCGGGTAAACCCGGCTGCGCGGCCGGTACCGCCCGGCCTACGCTCCTGACCTGCTGCCGACCACGGCGGCGGATCGGAGACGGGCGGATGGCTGTTCACCTCTACGCGGTAAGCCTCGACGCGGGCGACCCGCTGCCGCTCGCGCGGTTCTGGTCCGGTGTGCTCGGCCGGGAGATCCTCGACGACCCGCGCGAGGGCGTGGCGCTCGGCGGCGACGCCCACAGCGACTTCCGGATCCGGTTCCTGCCCAACAACGCGCCGAAGACCGTGCAGAACCGGATCCACTTCGACCTGACGAGCGCGTCGCCGCAGGCCCAGCGAGACACCGTCGACCGGGCGCTGGCACTGGGCGGGCGGCACATCGACATCGGCCAGGGCCCCGACGACGACCAGGTGGTGCTCGCCGACCCGGAGGGCAACGAGTTCTGCGTCATCGGGGCGGGCAACACCTTCCTCGCCGGCTGCGGCCCGCTCGGCGCGGTCAACTGCGACGGCACCCGGGCGGCCGGCCTCTTCTGGCGCGAGGCGCTGGGCTGGCCGCTGGTCTGGGACCAGGGCGAGGAGACCGCGATCCAATCGCCGCGCGGGGGCGCGAAGGTCACCTGGAGCGGCCCGCCACTGATGCCCAGCGGCGGGCGGGACCGCGTACACCTGGACCTGGTCGCGACCGGTGACCGGGACGCGGAGATCGACCGGCTGTGCGCGCTCGGCGCGAGCCGGGCCGGCACAGGCCGGCACACCGCCGAGGACGTGATGCTGGCCGACCCGGACGGCACCGCGTTCTGCCTGCTGACACCCCGCTGAGGCGGGTGCGGCCCCTCCCTGTGGGCGAGGGACCGCACCCGCACCGATCAGCGCAGCCGCAGGCTCGGTTCCAGCGTCACCTCGAACAGCCGGTCCCACGGCAGCTCGACCCGCACCGCCGTGACCCCGGTCCAGCGTCGCGGTGAGCGCCGGCCTGCCCGCCCCCACCTCGACGCGGTGAGGCGCTACCGTTCCGATCGGACGGTCGTCGTGCCGTCCGCACGGGGAGGGGACAACATGGGCGCCAGCGTCGCTCGACATCTCGCCGGAGCCGCGGCGGCCTGGCTCGCCGTCGTCGCGGAGGCGGTGCTCGGCTACCTCGGCCTGCTGGCGTACGCGCTGGTCACCGGCGCCGACCCGGGCGGCCCGCTGGCCGGGCCACTGCTGGTGCTGATCGCGGCGCTGCTCGGCGTGGCCGGGCTGCCACTGCTGTTCGCGCCGGCCGTCGCGCTCGGCGAGGCCGCGGGCCGGCGGCGGGTCGGCCCGGCGCTGGCGTACGCGGGGCTCGTCGCGGTCGTGCTGGCCGCCGGGTACACCACGGCGATCGCGGTCGCCACGGACGTGCCGGGCGCCCGGGTGCCGCTCGTGACCGGGATCGGCGCGCTGCTGGCCCTCCCGCCGACGGCGGCGTACGCGCTCACCGCCGGCGGAGTGGGACGGGCGGCCCGGTTGATCCGGCGCCGGACGGCCACTGCCGGTCCGCTGCGCACCGAGGCGGGCTGACCCGGGCCGCTCCTGGACGTGCGCTCCGGCTACACCTGGATGTTGAAGCGTTGCAGCACCGACGGGGCGACCAGCCCCAGCGCGGCCAGCACGGAGAGCACCGTCATCGCGGTGCGCAGCACGACGGTCTCGGCCTTGCTGCCGGTGCGCAGGGCGATCTTGTTCGGGAGCCCGATCATCGTCCACATCCGGCGTTTGATCGGGATGGGCCAGAGGATCGGCACGCCGGCTCGGGTGATCATGTCGCCGAGGATGTGCACGAAGCAGCCCACCCCGACCGCGAGGCCGATCATCGGATAGCCGCGGTCACCGGGCAGGTTGGCGAACGTGAACCAGGCTGCGGCGGCGGACACCAGCGTGACCACCACCCAACCGGCGCGCTCGGCCCACTCGTCGAAGAGCCCGCGCAGCGCCAGGCCGATCATGAAGAAGAGGATGCCGACCACCGCCCACTTGCCGTAGTGGGCGCAGAGCGCGGTGGTGCCCCAGCCGACGAGCACCGTGAACGGGATGGTGTGGGTCAGCGTGCGGTGCCCGTTGTTGCGGCGTGGATCCTTGCTGAGCTTGGTGGCGTAGTAGACGCCGAGCGAGATCTTCTCCACCACCTCGGCGACGAAGAGGCTGAACACGCCGAACGTGCGCGCCACGGTGGCGCCACCCTGGTTCCGGGTGACCTTGCCGGACAGGTCGAGGTCGGGGAAGAGCGCCCCGCCGGCGCAGACCGCGGTGCCCACCGCCACCGCCAGCGGTGTCTGGTGGTAGTCCGCGAACTGGGCCATCGCCCAGGAGCCGGTCAGCCACACCGCCGCGCCCGAGAGCGCGTGGGACGGTCCCATCATCTCGGCTCGCCCTTCCCGAAGATCTTGATCTACGAAACTACGCCACTGTAGTCAGCCGGTACGACGGCGGGGCATCACCCGGACGGTCCACAGGGGAAGGAGCAGCCGGGGACGCCGAGGTTCAGCCCGCGGTACGGGTGGGCCGGACCGTGCCGAGGCTCGCGCGGATGACCGCGAACTGTTTCGAGGCCGCCTGCCAGTCGGCGTCGGACGTGGTCCAGCCGAGCGTCCAGCCGGCCCGCTCGCCCGGCAGTACGCGCAACGCGTGCATCCGCTCCCCGTACGGCGCTGTCCACAGGCACTCCCATGCCGCTCCCGGGCCGTCGGGCTCCAACCGGAGCTTCTGGTACAGCGGCAGCCGGCCGGCGGATTTCAGGTCCCGCTCGGACGACTTCAACCGGCCCACCGGATCGCCGCCCGGGTAGGGCTCGACGCCGAGGATGCGCCGGGTGGCCGGGTCCTGGAAGCAGGTGGTGTCGCCGGAGCGCAGTTGCAGCCAGCCGGCGGGCAGCGCGATGCGGAAGCCGCCGGTGTCGGCGGGCCAGACCCAGCCGGCCGGAACCGTCACCGGCGGGTTGTCGGGGGGCGGCCCCTTGCGGACCGGTGTGCCGGCCACGTCGGGCCGGACGCAGGGGAACGGCGGGGGCGGCATGCCCGGCCCGGGCGGGCGGTCCCAGGGGCGGACGACAGCCTCGGTGGACGTGCTCGCCTGCGGCGGATCGTCGTGGCCGCCGCTGATCGCCAGCGCGGTGCCCACGCCCGTCGCCACCGCCAGCAGCACGGCGCCCAGCACGAGCCCCCAGCGGTGCAGCGGGTTCCCGTCGGCGGCGGGCAGCGGCGGGTCGGCGGGGCGGGGGACCCCGGCGGGGCGGGGCGGGGCGGGGTGCACAGCGCCGCTGTCGACCGGCCCGCTGTGCGCGACCGGGGGAGGCTTGGCCACCGGCGCGGAGCCGGGACCACCGATGCGCACCGGACTGAGGGCGTCGGCGCGGGGGGCCGACTCGGGCCCGCCCGGGCTGCCCGGATCGACGAAGCTGGTGAGGACCGTGGGACCGAGACTGATCGGGCCGGGGCGGGCCGGCCCGGCCCGGGGCGGGTCCGGCTCCGTGGCGGCGGCCGGGTCGTTCTGCCCCGGCGGGCCGGCCCGGCCGCGCTCCGGTGCGCCCGCCGGGGCACGATCCGGGTCCCCGGCCCGGTCCCGATCCGGGTCACCGGCCCGGGCGTGCTCCGGCGGCGCAGCCCGGCCGACGGCGACCGGGCGATCGGCCGCACCCTGGCGATCGGCCGCACCTGGGCGGTTGGCCGCACCGGGGCCGGCAGGTGCGGCCGGGCCACCGGCCGCGCCCGAACCTCCGTCGGCGGCCGGACCGCCTGACGCATCCGGGCGGCGGTCCGCATCCGGCCCACCGGCCGCGGACGACGGGGACGGGAGGCCGCCGGAATCCGAGCGGCGGCCGGCCGAACCCGGCACGTCCGCCGGTCCGGTGGCCTCGGCCGCGTCGCCCGGTGGCGGCGCGCGGTCGCCCTCGGCGGGCGGGGCCCACTCGCTGCGCTTCGCCGCCCGGTTCCACGCCCGCGCGGCGGCGGCCGGCGGCATCAGGTCCGGGTAGATGCCGCCAGCTGGTGCGGCCGGGCTTCCCGGGAGCGCCGCACCGTCACCGGCGGCGCCGCGTGCCGGGACGTCGGCCTCGCGGCCGGCCCCCGCCCGGTCGGAGGACGCGGCGGTGGCGCGGCCGGCTGATCCGGCGGCCTCCGCGTCGGCCTCCGACACCGCCGCGACGCCGAGCAGCCGGGCCGTCTCGCGGTGCCCCATGCGGGTACGTGGATCGCGGCGCAGCAGCCCGGCCAGCACCGGCGTCAGCGGACCGGCGTGCGGCGCCGGGTCGGGCGGCCGGGTGGCGAGCGCGGCGAGCGTGGCCATCGCGGTGCTGCGGGCGTACGGCGAGCGGCCCTCCACCGCGGCGTGCAGCGTCGCGCCGAGCGACCACATGTCCGCCTCGACGCTGGACACACCCTCGGCGGCCCGTTCCGGGGCGACGTACTGCGGGGAGCCGAGGACAAGGCCGGGACGGGTCATGGCGCCGTCACCGCCCTCGAACACGGCCAGCCCGAAGTCGGTGAGCAGCACCCGCCCGTCCCGTGCCAGCAGCACGTTCGCGGGCTTCACGTCCCGGTGCAGCACCCCGGCGTCGTGGGCGGCGCGCAGCGCGGCGAGCACCGACAGGCCGATCTCGGCGGCCCGCCCGGGCGGCAGCGGCCCGTCGCTCTCGATGATCTCCTGGAGCGAGCGGGACGGGACGTACTCCATGATCAGCCAGGGCTCACCCTGGACCCGGACCACGTCGTAGACCCGTACCACGTTGGGGTGGTTGAGCCGCGCGGACGTGCGCGCCTCGCGCAGCGTACGGGCGCGCAGCTCGTCCCGCTCGTTCTCGGCGAGCCAGTTCGGCGGCACCACCTGCTTCACCGCGACCTCGCGTTGCAGCTCCTCGTCGCGCGCCCGCCAGACCTGGCCCATCCCGCCGCGGCCGACCAGTTCGAGCAGGCGGTACCGCCCCGCGATCACTACCTCCCGCACCGCACTCCTCACCGCTGGTCAGTGGTCCACAATAGCCAACGGATCGGACGGTACCTATCGCATGTCAGTGCGTCATGTCCTCCGGGGGCCTAACTTGCCGCGCCGGCGAGCAGGTTCCCCTCCGGCACGGCGATCGGGGACCGGTCGCCGGCGAGCAGGGTGGTGGCCCGGCGGGCCTGGAACGCGTCGTGGTCGCGGCGGGCGGTCGCGTAGGCGGCAGCGGTCCGGGCGGCGATCGCCGACCAGGTGTAGCGCCGGCTGACCATGGTCCGCGCCCTGCGTGCCACCCGCCGGGCGAACACCTCGTCGCCGAGCAGCCGGTCGACGGCGCCGGCCAGCGCGTCCGGATCGCCGTGCGGGAAGGTCACCCCGGTCACCCCGGGCTCGACGATCTCGGCCAGCCCGCCCGTGCGGGCCACCGCGAGCGGCGCTCCGGCGGCCGCCGCCTCCAGTGCGATCATGCCGAACGGCTCGTAGAGGCTGGGAATGACCGTGGCGTCGGTGGCGGCCAGCACCGCGGGGAGCTGGGTGGCGTTCATGAAACCGGCGAACCGGACCGTGTCCCCCAGGTGCAGCCGCCGTGCCTGGTCGACCAGCTCGTCCCGGTACGGCCCGTCCCCGGCGATCACCACCCGCAGGCCGGGGTGCCGCTTCGCCAGGTGCGGCACTGCGTGCACCAGGTGCTGCACGCCCTTCTCGTAGACCAGCCGGCCGGCGTACCCGACGAGCGGGCCGCCCGCCGCGAAGCGGGCCCGAGCGGAGGCCACCGCGTGCGGCCGCGCCCGCCAGGCCCGGTCGTCGACGCCGTTGGGGACCACGTCGATGCGCCCGGCCGGTACGCCGAACAGCCGTGCCACCTGGTCGCGCATGTAGCCGGAGCAGGCGATCACCCGGCCCGAGGCGTTGCTCAGCCAGTGCTCGACGCCGTGGATGGTTCGGTTCATCTCCTCCGGCAGCCAGCCCTGGTGCCGGCCCGCCTCGGTGGCGTGGATGGTGGTCACCAGCGGGACGTCCAGGTGCTCGGCCAGCGTGACGGCGGTGTGCGCGACGAGCCAGTCGTGGGCGTGGATCACGTCGTAGGTGCCGGACGAGGCGGCGCGCAGCGCGGCCCGGGTCAGCGTGTGGTTGAACGCCATGGTCCAGGCCAGCAGCGAGCCCGTGGCGAGCGGGAATCGGACCGGGTCCTCGGCGGCGCGGACGACGCGTACGCCGTCGGCGTACTCCTCCAGGGGAGCGCCCTCGGCGTGGCGGGTGACGACTGTGACCTCGTGCCCGGCGGCGGCCAGGGCGACCGACAGGGCGTGTACGTGGCGGCCGAGCCCGCCGACGAGCACCGGCGGGTACTCCCAGGAGAGCAGCAGCACCCGCAGGCGCCGGGCGGGCTGGATGTCGATCACTTCGGCGTCGGCTGACACGCGGCCCCCTTTGAGTTGTGGCGTCCCCACCCCGGGCGGCGTCGCCGCGGTGTCCGGTGGGGTCGCCGCCCATCCTGCCGAGGGGTCGATAACCGGCGGCGACGCGCCGGTTGCCGGTCTGTAACGCGTTACCGGCGCATCCGCCGCACGCGCAGCAGTTCGGCCACCGACCACGCCTGGAACGGGCAGCCGGTGGCCGCGTGCGGGGGCGTGCCCTCGGCGGTCTCGCTCACCGAGCCGAGGCCGTCCTCGGTGAGGTGGCCCACCAGTCCCACCAGCAGGTCGTCGGTGGGCAGCCCGGCCCGGCGGTACGCGTCCAGCAGCGGCCCGGTCAGCCACGGCCAGACGGTGCCCTGGTGGTACGCGGAGTCCCGCTCGGCGGGCCCACCCCGGTGCCGTCCGGTGAAGCCGGGGGAGTCCGGGGCGAGGCTGCGCGGGCCGAGCGGGGTGAACAACGCCTCGGTGATCCGGCGCAACGTCACCTCGTCCGGTTCCAGCGGCGCGTGCGGCAGCGACCAGGCGAGCAGTTGGTTGGGGCGCAGCAGGTCGTCGTCGTGGTGCGCGGCCCCGCCCAGCGGGTACGCGGGCGCCGGTGCGTCCACTACGTCGTGCAGCCAGCCGGCCGGGGCGGGGAAACGCTCCCGGAACGCGGCGGTGGCCCGGTCGTGCAGGGCGTGCAGCCCGGCGGCGTCGCGTCCGGCCAGCTCGGTCAGCTCGGCGAGCCCGGCCAGCCCGTTGATCCACAGCGCGTTGACCTCGACCGGCTTGCCGGTACGCGGGGTCACCGGCACGCCGTACACCCGGGCGTCCATCCAGGTCAGCGCCACGTCCGGCGGGCCGCCCTGGGCCAGCAGCCCGTCGGCCGGGTCCACGCCGATGCCGTACCGGGTGCCCGCCACGTGCGCCTCGACGACGCCGTGCAGCGCGGGCAGCAGCTCGTCGCCGAGGTCGGTGTCGCCGGTGACCGTGACGTGCCGGTGGACCGCGTGCAGGAACCACAGCGTCGCGTCCACGGTGTTGTACTCGACCCGGCCGGTGTCGGCGGTGTTCGCCAGCATGCCCTCGTTCAGCGTGGCCGCGTACGCCCGCAGCAGGTCCCGGCCCTCGTCGGCGCGGCCGGTGCACAGGAACAGGCCCTCGTAGGAGATCATCGTGTCCCGCGACCAGGCGCCGAACCAGGGGTAGCCGGCGACCACGTCCGGGCCGGTCGCGGTGCGTACCACGAACGCGTCGGCGGCCAGCGCGAGCGTCGCCTCGACCGTGTCGCCGGGTTTCGCCGCGGCCACCACCGCCCGGCTGCGCCGCCGGGTGGCCTCCACCACCGCGGTCGCCGGTGGCGGCTCCTCGGCCAGGCCGTCCGCCCAGGCCAGCACCGACACGGTAGCGCCCGGCTCGTCGAGCGCGCCGGTGAACCGGCCCGCGTACCAGAGGTCCTCGTCCGGGTGCAGGCCGCGCTCGGCCTCCACCCGGTGACGCACCCCGTGCCACCACTGCCCCTCCGGGGTCCAGTCCGGCCCGGACAGGCGGTACGCGCCGTCGACCACGGCGCCGCCCGCAGCCGGCTCCAGCCGGGGCGCCGGGCCGTCCGCCCGCCGCTCGCCGTGCGCGTCGCGCCAGGTGCAGGCCGCCGCCAGGTCCAGCCGCACCGGGCCGCCGGAGATCAGCCGGTGCACCACCGCCACGCAGGAGCGGCCGTACGTCATGGCGATCTCCCGCTCGATCACCACGTCGCCGATGCGCCAGCGCCAGCGCGGCACCCCGTCGGCCAGGTCGAAGTGCTCCAGCAGCTCGAAGCCGCGCGGGTCCACCACGCCCGAGGACCACTCGTGCGCGCCGAGGCGGACCTGCCGCCCCGACGGCAGGGTCACCGCCGGATCGAGGCTCACGAGTCCCACCTTGCGGGACGCGGGCGTGTCACCGGCCACCACGAGCAGTCCGTGGTACCGGCGGGTACGCAGCCCGGCCACGGTGCCCATGGCGTACCCGCCGCGCCCGTCCGTGACCAGCCATTCCCGCGCGGCGGCGGTGGACAGCTCGCCGCAGACCCGCGGCCCGAAACGGATGTCGATCAACTTTCCTCCACCGGCAGCGAGGTGTGACATGCCACGGCGACAATGGCCGCTGTGGAGAAGTACCCGGGCGGCGTCGAAGATGAGCCAGTGATCACCGACCGGTCGACCTCCGCGTCCCCCGACCCCGAGCGGCACCGGCTCGCCCAGGCCGACGCCGGGGAGCAGGACTGGCGCGCATGGGGCCCCTATCTGTCCGAGCGGGCGTGGGGGACGGTACGGGAGGACTACAGCGAGCACGGCACGGCGTGGGACTACTTCCCCCACGACCACGCGCGGTCCCGAGCGTACCGGTGGAACGAGGACGGCATGGCGGGCGTCTGCGACGACCGGCAGACGTTCTGCTTCGCCCTCGCGCTGTGGAACGGGCGCGACCCGATCCTCAAGGAGCGGATGTTCGGCCTCGGCGGCGACGGCGGCAACCACGGGGAGGACGTCAAGGAGTACTGGTGGTACCTCGACAGCACCCCGACGCACTCCTTCATGCGCTGGCGCTACCACTACCCGCAGGCCGCCTTCCCGTACGACGAGCTGGTCGCGGTGAACGCGCTGCGCGGCCGGGACGACACCGAGTACGAGCTGGTCGACACCGGCATCTTCGACGACGACAGGTACTGGGCGGTCACAGTCGACTACGCCAAGGCGTCCCCGGCCGACATGTGCGTGCTGATCACCGTGGCGAACCGGGGCGACCAGGACGCGACGCTGCACGTGCTGCCCACGCTGTGGTTCCGCAACACCTGGGCGTGGGGCCTGCCCGGCACCGACCGGGTGCCGAGGCTGACCGGCGAGGAGGCCGGGACGCGGGGCGGCGCCCGGCTCGTCGGTGACCACTGGGTGCTCGGCCAGCTGCTGCTGGAGGGCGACGGCGACCCGGTGCCGCTGCTGTGCGACAACGAGACGAACGCCGAGCGGCTGTGGGGGCTACCAGGGCGGTCGCCGTACCCGAAGGACGGCATCAACGACCACGTGGTGGCCGGCGCGGACACCGTCAACCCGGAGCGCACCGGCACCAAGGGCGCGCTGCACTACGTGCTGGACGTGCCGGCGGGCCAGAAGCGGCAGATCCGGTTGCGGCTGACCCGTACCGCGCCGCCGCCGGCCGCCGCGCCGCCCGCCCCGGCCGACCTGGGCGACGGGTTCGACACCGTGCTGTGGGCCCGCCGGGCCGAGGCGAACCGGTTCTTCGACAGCGTCATCCCGGCCGCCGCCACCGCCGACGAGGCACTGGTGGCCCGCCAGGCCATCGCCGGGCTGATGTGGGGCAAGCAGTTCTACCACTTCGACGTCGAACGGTGGCTGGCCGGCGACCCCGGCTCCGCGCCGCCGCCGGCCGGCCGCCGGCACGGGCGCAACAGCGCCTGGTGGCACATGAACAGCTTCGACGTGATCTCCATGCCGGACCCGTGGGAATACCCCTGGTACGCGGCCTGGGACCTGGCCTTCCACTGCGTCACCATCGCCCGGGTCGACCCGGGCTTCGCCAAGGAGCAGATCCTGCTGCTGCTGCGCGAGTGGTACCTGCACCCCAACGGGCAGATCCCGGCGTACGAGTGGGCGTTCGGGGACGTCAACCCGCCGGTGCACGCCTGGGCGGCGCTGAAGGTCTTCGAGATCGACGGCGCCCGCGACCACGAGTTCCTCGCCCGGGTGATGCACAAGCTGCTGCTCAACTTCACCTGGTGGGTCAACCGCAAGGACACCGGCGGCAACAACGTCTTCGAGGGCGGCTTCCTCGGGCTGGACAACGTCGGCCCGTTCGACCGCTCGGCCGCGCTGCCGGTGGCAGGGGTGCTGGAGCAGTCCGACGGCACCGGCTGGATGGCCATGTACGCGCTCAACCTGCTCGACATGGCGATCGTGCTGGCCGAGCACGACCGCACGTACGCCGACACCGCCACCAAGTTCTTCGAGCACTTCGCGTACATCGCCGCGGCGGCGTACCACCAGGGGCTCTGGGACGCCGAGGACGCGTTCTTCTACGACGTGCTGCGGCTCGCCGACGGCACCAAGGTGCCGCTGAAGGTCCGCTCGGTGGTCGGGCTGCTGCCGCTGGCCGCTGTCACCCGGCTGACCGCCCGGACCATGCGCCGCCTGCCGGAACTGGGCGCGCGGCTGCGCTGGTTCCTCACCAACCGCCCCGAGTACGCCGAGGTGATCGGCGCCCGCCGGCTCGGGCCGGACGGCCGCCAGCAGCGGCTGCTGTCGATGGTCGCCCCGGACCAGGTGGTACGCCTGCTGGCCCGGATGCTCGACACCGACGAGTTCCTCTCCGAGTACGGGCTGCGTACGCTGTCCCGGGCCCACCTGGACAAGCCGTTCACAGTCATGCTCGGCGGGCAGGAGTTCAGCGTCGGCTACGAGCCGGCCGAGTCGACCAGCGGCCTGTTCGGCGGCAACTCCAACTGGCGCGGCCCGATCTGGATGCCGACGAACTTCCTGCTGATCAGCGCGCTGCGCGACTACGCCGCGTTCTTCGGCGACGACCTCCAGGTCGAGTACCCGACCCGGTCCGGCGTCAAGCGTACGCTGGACGAGATCGCCGACGACCTGTCCGCGCGGCTGATCTCGCTGTTCACCCGCGACGACTGGGGACGGCGGCCGATCTACGGCGCCGCGCAGCTCTTCCAGACCCACCCGGACTGGCGCGACCTGATCTGCTTCCCGGAGTACTTCCACGGCGACAACGGCGCCGGCCTGGGCGCCTGGCACCAGACCGGCTGGACCGCGCTGGTCGCCGACCTGATCCTCACCTTGCGTCGCTGACGCGTGGGGCGCGGCGGGACACCGCCGCGCCCCGCCCGTTCACGGCAGCGGCAGGAACGCCAGCCGGGCGTGGTACTCCCCGGCCACCGTCACCGTGTCGCTGCCGACCCACAGGCCCCGGTCGGTGGCGTACAGCTCGCCGGTGCCCACCCCCCGGTCCTTTGTCGGGTTCCACGGCAGCGCCTTGCCCGTGGTCGGGTGGATCGCCCCGATGCCCGGCCGGGACACCGCGCCCGGGCCGGCCGAGTTGCGGCCCTGCGGGTTGTCCAGCCAGCGCTGGTGCCCCCCGACGTAGACCGCCGCGCCGGTCACCGCCACCGACAGCAGCGTGTCGCCGCCGGTGTAGTTGGCCCAGGTCGGCTGCTTGCCGCCGGTGGCCGTGCCGAACTCGAAGCGCGCCGCGGTGTCGCAGAGCGTGCCCGGGAACGCCGCCCCGGTGGTCACCACCGCGAACCAGGTGCCGTCCGGGGAGATGTCCACCCCGCGCAGGTACGACGGCATCGACCGCGCGCACTGCGGCTGGTAGCGGTCGGTGGCCCAGCCGGAGAGCGTGGCGCCCGCGCCGGACAGGTTCGCCACCGCGAGCTGGTGCCGCGCCACGCTGGCGACGGTGCTGAAGTTGCCGGCGAACACCAGCCGGGTGCCGTCGGGGGAGACGTCCAGCGCCTCGACCTTCACCGGGGCCGTCGCGCCGGAGGTGGTCTTGCGCGGGCCGGCCAGGTTCAGGTTGACCGACGCGTCGGCCGCCCCCGTGGTGGCGTTCACCGCCGCCAGGGCACGGCGGGTCACCCCGCCGACGGTCTGGAACGCGCCGCCGACGATCAGCCGGTTGCCGACCAGGCGCATGTCGTTCACCTGGTTGTTCAAGGCCGGCGTGGAGAACCCGGCGACCCGGGCACCGGTGGCCGCGTCCACCCGGGCCAGCCGGGACGCCGCGGTGCCGTTGACAGTGGTGAACGCGCCGCCGATGTAGAGCGAACGGCCGTCCGGCGCGGCGGCGAGCGCCTTGACCGCGCCGTTCACCTGCGGCCGGAACGTGGTGTCGATCCGGCCGGTGGTCGCGTCCAGCGCCACGAGCCGGGGCATCGCCAGCTGGGCCGACTGACTGGCGTTGCGCACCTTGGTGAACGTGCCGGCCACGTACACGCGGTTGCCGATCTGGAGGATCCGGTGCACCGTGCCGTCCAGCGCGTGCGGCGTCCAGTCGACCGGGTTCGTGCCGACCACTGTGGTGTGCGCGGCGTTGACGGCGAGCGCCGGGGAACCCGGCAGTGCGGCGCCCGCGACCGCCAGCGTCGCGGCCACCGCGACGGCCACCCGCCGCCGGCGTCCAGGTGGATGATCAGGTGAGGTCTTCATGGCCGAAGCATGCCGTCCGACCAGGGATTCCGCAGTCGGGTAGCCGCCGGTAACCGGCCGCCGACCGGATAAACCGCGTGGCCCGTCCGGCGGCCGGGCAGTACGGTGTCCGGGGTCCACGAGGGAGGGATGCGATGCCGCCGCGCCGGGAGGCCGCCGTGCTGGTCTTCGACGCCGACGACACGCTCTGGGAGAACAACGTCCTGTTCGAGCGTGTCATCGACGACTTCCTCACCTGGCTCGACCATCCGACGCTGGACCGGGCCCGGATCCGCGCGGTGCTCGACGACATCGAGCGCGCGAACGCCGTCGCGCACGGCTACGGCAGCAAGGTCTTCCTGCGCAGCCTCGGGGAGTGCCTGGAGAGGCTGCGCGAGCGTCCGGCCACCGCAGGGGAGCGCGCCGAGATCGAGCAGCTCGCCGCCGCGCTGGTCGGGCACCAGGTGGAGCTGATGCCGGGCGTGGCCGAGACGCTCGACGACCTGGCCGGGCGGCACGAGCTGCTGCTGCTGACCAAGGGCGAGCGCGAGGAGCAGCAGCGCAAGCTGGACGCGTGCGGGCTGCTGCACCACTTCCGGGCCGCGCACATCGTGCCGGAGAAGGACGCCGACACCTACCGCTGGCTGGCCCGCGAGCACGCCTTCGACCCGGCCGCCGCGTGGATGATCGGCAACTCCCCGCGCTCGGACATCCTGCCCGCGCGGGCCGCCGGGATGAACGCGGTCTTCATCCCGAACGAGAACACCTGGATCCTGGAGCACGACGAGCTGGACCCGTCCGACTCGCGGGTGATCCGGCTGGCCGCGTTCCCCGACCTGGTCCAGCACTTCTGAGCGGGCCGGTAACGTCCGGAGGGTGCCGCTGACCTTCCCGTCGCACCTGGCGCCGGTGCTGCCGCTCAAACTGTGGCGGCCGGGCTGGTTCGACGGCGTGGCACTGTGCACCGGCGCGGTGGCGCCGGACGTCGCGTACCTGTTCACCGGCACGCGGCTGGCGCTCGGCATGCGGACGCACACGCTCGGTGGACTGCTCTGGTGGTGCCTGCCGGTCGCCATCGCGTACGCCTGGGTGGTGCGCCGCGTGGTCGCCGGCATCGCGGTGCACCTGCCCGCTCAGCGGTTGTTCGGCTGGCAGTGGTACGCGACGCTGGCCCGGGTACGCCACCCGTGGCAGGTGACCGTCTGCTCGGCGCTCATCGGCGCGTTCAGCCACGTGGCCTGGGACCGGGCCAGCCACAGCGAGCGGTTGCCCCGTCTGCTCGGCGTCGCCGACTTCCACGCCCTGACCGGCGTGTACTGGTACCAGTTCGCCGATCTGGTGACCGGCCTGGGCGGCGGGCTGCTGGTGGTCGGGCTCGCCGTCTACGAGGCCCGCTGCGGGCTGCGGTCCGGTGACGTGCCCGTACCCGGGCCGGAGGCGAAGCCGAACGTGTTCTGGCGGGTGGCGCTGGCGGTCACCGGGCTCGGCGCGCTGCTGCTGCCCGCGCTGCCGGCGGCCGGCGTCGCCGCCCCGGCCGGCGTACGGGCGCTGCACGTGGTCGCGTTGGCGCTCGTCGCCGGGGCGGTGGCGGCCCGGACCGGCCCGCCGTCGCCCGCCGGGCGGACTCGGCGTCTCGAAGTCGAACAGCGCGAAACCGGCTGACCCCGTTACGCCGACATGCCGCAATTCCGCATAGACATCAATCACAACCGCAGTCGTCGGTCATCGCTTGTCCGGCCTGCGCGGACGCGCCTAACCTGAGCCGGCGCCCACGCCTCGTCGGGGTGAGGCGGGGGCGCACCGGAGTCCGGTGGTGAGAGCACCGTGGAGCTGAGTGCGGGCATACCGGCTCGCCGTGCGGAGCCCGGCGGAAGGCGTCGTGCCACGCCTGCCGCGCTCCCGTGGCGCAGACCGCTACCCAACCGGACGGCCGGGGTCAGGACCGGGGAGTTGCGGACCCGGTCCTGACCCGTCCGGCGCCCTCCACCAGCACGCTGGATCGCCGCCCAGATCGCGGGTGGGACACCCCTGGTGCGCGAGCCGGTGACGGAGCGACACTGAGTCATGACACCTCAGCGCGTACCGCTGCTCGCCGGTCTGGTCGTGCTGTTCGTGACGGCCTGCACGGCGACCGGCCACGACGGCGCGTCCCCGGCGCCCACCCCGACGGTCGCGGCGGCGTCCGCGCCGGCCCTCACCGACGCGCCGGAGGCCACCCCCACCCCGCCGGTCCCGACCGATGCCGCGTCGGCCGCCGAGTCCTGGCGCGTCACCTGGGGGTGGGCGGTGCCGGGCGGCCCGGCCCGGGTGACCCATCGGGTACGGGTGCCGGTCACCCCGCCGCCCGGGGAACCGCTGCCCGTCCTGGTGGCGATCGACGTCGGTGACCATCCGGCGGAGGGGTTCAGCCGGATCACGTTCGCCTTCCGCGGTCCCACCCCGTCCTACGAGGTCTCCTACGTGCCGCAGGTGGTGACCGAGGGGCGGGGCGCGCCGGTCACGCTGCCCGGCACCGCGTACCTGTCGGTGCGGTTCGATCCGGCCCAGGCGCACGACGCCCGCGGCGGCGGAACGGCGGACCTGCCGCCAGCGGCGATCCGCTTCCCCACGCTGCGCGGATGGGCGGTGGCCGGCGACTTCGAGGGCCACCTCAGTTTCGGCCTCGGCCTGCAACCGTCCGACGGCGGCCGGCTGCCGGTGCGGCTGGGGGAGTCCGACCGCCCGGACGGCACCCACGTGGTGGCAGTCGACGTGCGGCGGAGCTGATCCGGCGAGGAGTCGGGCGAGGTCGTTGGTTTCGAGCTTCGGATGCCCCGTCGATGAGTGAGTGTCAGCCGACCTCGCCGCGCACGATCGCCACCGCCACCCGGCAGAACTCGTCCATGTCCGGGTTGAACCCGGCGGCGATGTCGGGGTGCAGGCCGGAGCGGGTCTCGTCGAGCAACCGACGGCAGACGTCCTCCACCGGCTCGCCGGCGTAGCCGGCGCGGACCCGGTCGGCGGCCGCCTGCAGGGCCGAGGTCAGCTGATCCTCCAGCGGGCCGCGCAGCTTCCGCTGCACGGGGTCCAGCCCACTCGGATCGAGCGTGACATGTGGCTCCGACATCGGCACTCCCTTCGTCGGCGTCCGCGGTACCCCACCGCGGACGTCGGTCAAACCATCGTCGGTACGGCCGACACCCGGACCAGATATGAGAACTCCTCCGCCGGCTGTTCGACGTACGACAGCCGGCGGATCTGCCGGTCGTCGGCCCAGAGCGCGACGTCGACGAGCACGCCGAGGTGGGCGAGACCGATGCTGGACACCCGCTTCTTGTCCTGGAGCACCGCGCACACCCCGCCCAGCAGGGTGCTGGCGTCGGAGGTGCGGTGCCCGGGCGGACAGCGCAGGGTCAGTTCCACCTCGACCGGCCCGGTCAGCGGGGTCCACCCGGTGCGCTGGGCCGCCGTGCAGGCGGCCTGAAGCAGGGCGCGGACCCTCGTCGCCTGCCGGTGCCCGGCGGCGAAGATGGACAGGGCCTCGGTCTTGACCGGGGGCAGGCCGCTCACCTCGAACGTCAGGGCGAGAGCGCGGGTGTCCTGCACGACGGCACCTCCTCGGGGGAATCCTGCCCAACCGGGGAACGCACGCACGGCACTTCCCGTCAGAACCAACCGATCGGGCGGGCGATGGGGGACGGCCGGAGGCGCGTCGGCGTCGACGGCGACGCGCCGGCTACGGAGCTGGGCAAAACGCTAGCCGAGCCGGCTGACGCTGGGTAGCCTCCGCCGCTCCCGGATCGCCACGGCGGTCGGGCACCGGTGTGCCGGGCCGCCGTCACATGTCCGTGATGTTTCGCTCCGTCGCAGGTCGGGCACGTTCAGCCGCACGACACGCCCGGGGCGTCGGGCGATCGGGCCCGCGCCCCGGTCGTCTCGCCGTGCACCGGGGCACGTGTCACTCCCCGGTTCTTCGCCGAAGAGAGGGGGAGGGTGATGACGACAGTCCCCGACACGGCCGCACGGCGGCCGGCCGGACGCGCGGCGGCAGCGGCCGCCGCGCTCGCGTTGGTGGCCCCGCTGGCCGCCTGCGGGTCCGGCGGCGACGGCGGCGTCCCCACGATCAACCTGTACTACCCGCCCGAGCAGAACCTGCAGAAGGTCGTCGACACCTGCAACACGGCGGCGCAGGGGCGGTACCGGATCGACTACCGGGTGCTGCCGCGCGAGGCCGACGAGCAGCGGGTGCAGATGGTGCGGCGGCTCGCCGCGCAGGACAGCGGGATGGACGTGCTCGGCCTGGACGTCACGTGGACCCAGGAGTTCGCCAGCGCGAAGTGGATCAAAGAGTGGACGGGTCAGGACAAGGCCGAGGTCGAGCAGGGCACGCTCGGCGGCCCGCTGGAGACCGCCCGGTACGAGGACAAGCTCTACGCCGCTCCCAAGAACACCAACGTGCAGCTGCTGTGGTACCGGTCCGACCTGGTGTCGCAGCCGCCGAAGACCTGGGACGAGATGATCTCCGCCGCCCAGCAGCTCAAGGAGCAGGGCAAGCCGTACCAGGTGCTCACCATGGGCGCCCAGTACGAGGGCCTGGTGGTGCTCTACAACACGCTCGCCGAGAGCGCCGGCGGCAAGATCCTCAGTGACGACGGCAAGAAGGCGGAGATGGACGCCGGCGCGGTTCGCGCGCTGGACCAGCTCCAGAAGTTCGCCACGTCGGGCGTGACCTCGCCGTCGTTCAGCAACGCGCTGGAGGACCCGGTACGGCTGGAGTTCCAGTCCGGCAAGGGCGCGTTCCAGGTGAACTGGCCGTTCGTCTATCCGGCGCTGCAGGAGGCCAACCCCGACCTGGCGAAGGACGTGAAGTGGGCCCGGGTGCCCGGCATCGACGCGGACACCCCCAGCAAGGTCACCATCGGCGGGGTCAACCTGGCGGTCAGCAGCTACTCCAAGCACCCGGAGGAGGCGTTCGAGGCGGCCCGCTGCCTGCGTAACGCCGAGAACCAGAAGTTCTCCGCCGTCAACGACGGCGTGCCGCCCACCATCGAGGCCGTCTACGACGACCCGGAGATGACCGAGGCGTACCCGATGAAGGAGACCATCCTGGAGGAGCTGAAGGACTCCGCGGTCCGGCCGCTGACCCCGGCGTACCAGAGCATCTCCACGGTGATGTCGGCGATCCTGTCGCCGCCGTCGGCGATCCGGCCCGAGCAGACCGCCGACGAGCTGCGCAAGGCGATCTCCGACGCGCTGGAGTCCAAGGGGGTTCTGCCATGAGCGCGAGGAGTGAGCCGGTCCTGCGAGCCCCGCAGTCGCGAAAGAAGGTGGCACTGTGAGCGTGAACGCCACCCCGGCCGGCGCGCAGGCCGCCGCCGAGGCCGAGGCCGAGCAGCCGGGCGGCCGGCACGCCGCCGTACCGGAACAGCGGTCCCGGCGCGGAAACCGCGCCCCGCTCAGCGAGAACAAGCGGGCCGAGCGGCGTCTGGGCTGGCTGCTGTGCGCGCCGGCCGCGCTGGTCATGGTGCTGGTCACCGCGTACCCGATCCTGTACTCGGTCTGGCTGTCGCTGCAACGCTTCGACCTGCGCTTCCCCGACGAGCGGGAGTTCGTCGGTCTGGAGAACTACGTCACCGTGCTGACGAACGACTTCTGGTGGACCGCGTTCGGGGTGACCGCGCTGATCACAGTGGTGACCGTCGCGGTCGAGCTGGTGCTCGGCATGGGCCTGGCGCTGATCATGCACCGGACGCTCGTCGGCCGCGGCATCGTCCGCACCGCCGCGTTGATCCCGTACGGCATCGTGACGGTGGTCGCGGCGTTCTCCTGGCGGTACGCCTGGACGCCGGGCACCGGCTACCTGGCGAACCTGTTCGACGGCAGCGCCCCGCTGACCGAGCGGGCCAGCTCGCTGGCGATCATCATGCTGGCGGAGATCTGGAAGACCACCCCGTTCATGGCGCTGCTGCTCATGGCCGGGCTGGCACTCGTGCCGGAGGACCTGCTCAAGGCGGCCTCCACCGACGGCGCGACGGCGTGGCAGCGGTTCACCAAGGTGATGCTGCCGGTGATGAAGCCGGCCATCCTGGTCGCGCTGCTGTTCCGCACGCTCGACGCGTTCCGGGTCTTCGACAACATCTTCGTGCTCACCAACGGCGGCAACGAGACGTCGTCGGTGTCGATGCTCGCCTACAACAACCTGATCCGGGGCCTGAACCTCGGCATCGGCTCCACGATGTCGGTGCTGATCTTCATCACCGTGGCGATCATCGCCTTCGTGTTCGTGAAGCTGTTCGGCACCGCTGCCCCCGGCAGCGACGATGGGGAGAGGCGCTGACATGGCAGTGGAAACCACCACGCGGGCGAAGGTGCGCTGGGGCCTGCTGGACGTCGTGGTAGTCGTCTTCGCGCTGGTCCCCGTGCTCTGGATCGCCTCGCTGTCGTTCAAGACCCCGGCCACGCTCACCGACGGCAAGTTCTGGCCACGGGAGTGGACGCTCGACAACTACCGGACCATCTTCGACACCGACCAGTTCGTCCGGGCCCTGGTCAACTCCATCGGCATCGCGCTGATCGCCACCGCCATCGCCGTGGTGCTCGGGACGATGGCCGCGTACGCGATCTCCCGGCTGGACTTCCCGGGCAAGAAGCTGCTCGTCGGCGTCTCGCTGCTGATCGCGATGTTCCCCCAGGTGTCGCTGGTGTCGCCGCTGTTCGAGATCGAACGGCAGCTCGGGCTGTTCGACACCTGGCCGGGGCTGATCCTGCCGTACATCACGTTCGCGCTGCCGCTGGCGATCTACACGCTGTCGGCGTTCTTCAAGCAGATCCCGTGGGACCTGGAGAAGGCGGCGAAGATGGACGGCGCCACCCAGGCGCAGGCGTTCCGGCGGGTGATCGCGCCGCTGGCCGCACCCGGCGTGTTCACCACGGCGATCCTGGTCTTCATCTTCTGCTGGAACGACTTCCTGTTCGCGATCACGCTCACCTCGACCGAGCGGTCCCGCACGGTCCCGGTGGCCCTGCAGTTCTTCACCGGCGAGTCGCAGTTCGAGGACCCGACCGGGGCGATCTGCGCCGCCGCGGTGGTGATCACCGTGCCGATCATCCTGTTCGTGCTCTTCTTCCAGCGCCGCATCGTCTCCGGTCTGACCTCCGGCGCAGTCAAGGGATAGGTGGTAGCAATGGCCGACATCGTGCTGGACAAGGTGAGCAAGCGGTTCCCGGACGGGACCACCGCCGTACAGGACGTCGACCTGGAGATCGCCGACGGCGAGTTCGTCATCCTGGTCGGCCCGTCCGGCTGCGGGAAGTCCACCACGCTCAACATGATCGCCGGGCTGGAGGACATCAGCTCCGGTGAGCTGCGCATCGGCGGTGAGCGGGTCAACGACAAGGCCCCCCGGGACCGGGACATCGCGATGGTCTTCCAGTCGTACGCGCTCTACCCGAACATGACCGTCCGGGAGAACATGGCGTTCCCGCTGCGGCTGGCGAAGCTGGACAAGGAGACCATCAACCAGAAGGTCGACGAGGCGGCGAAGGTGCTGGAGCTGACCGCGCTGCTGGACCGCAAGCCGGCCAACCTCTCCGGCGGGCAGCGGCAGCGGGTGGCGATGGGCCGGGCGATCGTCCGCCAGCCCAAGGCGTTCCTGATGGACGAGCCGCTGTCGAACCTCGACGCCAAGCTGCGGGTGCAGATGCGCACAGTGGTGTCCCGGCTGCAGAAGCAGCTCGGCACCACCACCGTCTACGTCACCCACGACCAGACCGAGGCGATGACGCTCGGCGACCGGGTGGTCATCATGCGCGGCGGCGCGGTGCAGCAGGTCGGGCCGCCGCAGGAGCTGTACGACCACCCGCGCAACCTCTTCGTCGCCGGCTTCATCGGCTCGCCCTCGATGAACTTCGTGCACGCCGTCGTGGAGGACGGCCGGCTGCGGACCGCGCTCGGTGACGTGCCGGTCGGCGACCGGATCCGCCGCGAGCTGGAGGGCGCCGACGCACCACGGGAGCTGATCCTCGGCATCCGCCCGGAGCACTTCGAGGACGCGGCGCTGGTCGACGACGAGACCCGCCGCCGGGGCATGGAGTTCGAGGCGCCCGTCGACATCGTCGAGTCGATGGGCTCGGACAAGTACGTCTACTTCACCGTCGAGGGGGAGCGGGCCACCGCCGCCGAGCTGGAGGAGCTGGCCGCCGACACGGGTGCGGCGGACTTCGCCGGCGCCGGGTCGAACCTGGTCACCCGGCTGTCGGCGGAGTCGCCGGTACGCGAGGGCGAGTCGCGGCGGGTGTGGTTCAACCTGGAGAAGATCCACCTGTTCGACCCGGGCAGCGGCCGCAACCTGACGCTGCACGAGGGCCGATCGGCCGGCGCGCTCGCCGACTGATCCCGGACCCGCCCGAGGGCCGGTGGCATGTCTGCCGCCGGCCCTCGGCAGGACCGCCGGAGGGGATCGGCAGGCCCTGCGCCGTCACCAGGAGTGGCGCAGCGCAAGGCCGAGGAAACGGGCGTAAGCCGCCAGTGCGGCGTCCACCCGGGATCGCAGCGCGGCGTCGAACGGCACGAGCTGGTGCACGGTCACCCTCACCGCCTTCGCGCCGATCGTCCGCGTCCAGGTGCCGGCCACGCGCCCGCCGCGCACCACAGTGGAGCGGAACATCCCGTTGTTGCCGGGGACCACGGCGGCGGCGTGCGCCGGGTCGAGCATCAGCGACCGGTCCTTGAAGCCGAGCAGGTATTCGTCGAAGCCGGGCAGCGTGTGCACGTCGTCGGCGGGCGCGCGGGGCGCGTCGAGCAGCGCGGTGTCGACCACCGCGGGCTCGCCGTCGACCTCGACCGGGGAGAGCAGGTCACCGGCGAGCGTGATCGCCCGGGTCGCGTCGGTGACGGTCAGGCCGGTCCACCGGGCCAGCTCGTGCCGCGACACCGGGCCGTGGCCGCGCACGTAGCGGTGCGCCAGCAACGCCAGCGCCTCGTCGCGCTCCGGACGGTGCGGCTCGGGCGCCCACTCGTCGAGCAGGACGAACGTCTGCTCGGTGCCGACGTGCGGGGCGATGCAGGTGACGCCGCGCTGGCTGGCGTACCACAGCAGGTGGTAGCCGCGCTGACCGTCCGTGTCCAGCCCGGCGGCGCGCAACGCGGCCAGGCACTCGGCGCGGGTGAGCCGCCCGCCGCCGGTCAGCGCCGCGCCCAGCACGTCGCCGGCCCGGTCGCAGTCGGCGAGGGTCAGCCCGAGCTGCCGCCACCGCCCGCCGATGCCGGCGAGCGTCCGCGCCCCGGTCAGCTCCAGCATCCACCGCGTGTCGCGCGCCGGCACCAGGTGCACGGTGCCGCGCATCGGCCAGGTGCGCAGCGCCTCGCGCCGCTCCAGCGCCGCGCTGACGTCGGCCTGGGTGGAGCCGGGCAGGCGTACGCCGAGCGACCACAGCCCGCTCGCCGCGTCTTGCGCCTGCATGGCGCCGAACCACTCGACCACGTCGGCGACACCCGTCGGGCGGGCGGTGGGGTGCGGGCGCAGCAGCAGGGCGGTCATGCGCAGCGCGAGCGCCTCGGCGCGGCTGAGGCGTACGGTCACGGGCGTCAGCCTAGGCCCGGGGTACGACAACCCGGCCCCTGATCGCGCTGCGCCGGCGGCGCTGCCGACACCAGCGCGATCCCCCGTTCAGGTTCCCGGCGCGGGGGCGGCCGGTGCGGCCGGCGCCGGTCCGATCAGCATCCCGTGTGAGCTGGGCGCAGGCAGCGGTTGCCGGCGGAACTTGCGCAAATCTTGAGCCACGCTCAAGCCAGGCGCCGGTGCATCACCAGCAGGTCGACGTACCCCCGGGTGGGGTGCCGGAAGCCCTCCGGCACCCGGCCGATCACCTCGAAGCCCAGCGACCGCCACAGCGCGACCGCCCGGGTGTTAGTGGCCACCACGGCGTTGAACTGCATGGCCCGGTAGCCGTCGCCCCGGGCCGCGTCGAGCACGTGCGCGGCCAGCGCCCGGCCGACGCCGCGCCCGGCGGCGGCCGGGTCGACCATGAACGAGGCGTTCGCCACGTGGTCGCCCGGACCACCCTGGTTGGGCGCCAGCTTGGCCGAGCCGAGCACCGCGCCGTCCGGCGCCACCGCGACCACGGTGCGCGCCGGCGGGGCCGGCATCCAGAGCCCACGCGCCTGCTCCTCGGTGAGGTCGCGGGGCCAGGTGTACGTCTCGCCGGCCGCCACGATCTCGCGCAGGAACGGCCAGATCAGCGGCCAGTCGGCCGGCGTGGCGGTACGGATCTGCACCCGGCGAGCATGCCACGCCCGGCGTTTGACGGAGCAAGTAACGGGTAGTCGCCGGAGCTGACCCGAAACGAGGAGGAAACGTCTGATGGATGGCCAGGTCAAGGTCGCGGTGATCTATTACAGCGCGACCGGCATCACCTACCAGATGGCGCAGGCGGCGGTCGAGGCGGCGGGGGAGGCCGGCGCCGAGGTGCGCCTGCGCAAGGTACGTGAGCTGGCGCCCGACGAGGCGATCCGCTCCAACTCCGGCTGGCAGGCGCACCGGCTGGAGACCCAGGACGTGATGGAGGCCGAACCGGACGACCTGGCCTGGGCGGACGTCGTGATCATGGGCGCGCCGACCCGGTACGGCATGATCGCCGCCCAGCTCAAGCAGTTCATCGACACCACCGGGCCGCTGTGGGCCAACGGGGCGCTGGCCGACAAGGTCTACACCGGGTTCACCTCGACCGCCACGTCGCACGGCGGCCAGGAGGCGACGCTGCTGTCGCTGTACACGGTCTTCTACCACTGGGGCGGTGTCGTGGTGACCCCCGGCTACACCGACCCGAGCCAGTTCGTCGCCGGCAACCCGTACGGCGCGTCGCACACCAGCAACAACGGCGAGGTGGCCCCGGACCACGTGGCCCTGACCGCCACCGCGCTGACGGCCAAGCGGGCCGTGCTCATGGGGGCGGCGCTGAAGCGGGGCATGGCCGGCTGACCGGCGTGCCCGGGTGACCGGTGGCCGGGCGGGGGCTCTCGAACCCGTCCGGACCACCGGTCGCCAGTGCCCTACCCGCGATCGGCCGCGCCATGCGCGCTCAGCGCCGGCCGGTCGAGCAGATGCCCGAGCAGATCCGCCAGGACCTTCGTGCCGTCCTGGCTCAGCACCGACTCCGGGTGGAACTGCACCCCGGCGAAGCCCGCGCCGCGCAGCGCGTGCACCGCGCCGTCGGCCGGGTCGCGGGACACCTCGACCGGGCCGTACGGGCCGGCGACCCGGTCGGCGTCGGCGCGGGCGGTGAAGCTGGCGTAGAACCCGACGCGGCGGGTCACCCCGAACACCGGCACGTCCCGCGGCAACCCCTGGTACGGCGCGTCGCGGCGGTGCAGCGGCAGGCCCAGCAGCCCGGCGAGCAACTGGTGGCCCAGGCACACCGCGAGCGTCGGCCGGCCCGAGTCGAGCAGCTCGGTCAGCAGCGCCCGCAGCGCCACCATCTTCGGCGCCGTGGCGTCCCGCGGGTCACCCGGCCCCGGGCCGACCACCACCAGGTCGTAGCCGTCCAGCGGGCCCGGGTCCGGCCAGTCCCGCCGGGTCACCGCCAGGCCCAGCGCGCCGAGCTGGTGGGCGAGCATGCCGGTGAACGTGTCCTCGCCGTCGACGATCAGCGCCCGGCGTCCGGCGAGCCCGCGCAGCGCGAGTGCCCCCGGCTT
Source organism: Micromonospora sp. NPDC049151 (assembly GCF_040648395.1). NCBI lineage: Bacteria > Bacillati > Actinomycetota > Actinomycetes > Micromonosporales > Micromonosporaceae > Micromonospora > Micromonospora sp. NPDC049151. The sequence continues at coordinate 11,423 of NZ_JBEZDP010000018.1, read as the reverse complement.
CCGCTGGTCCAGCCAGAACCGGGCCAGCGGGGCGTTGCGGGCGGCCAGCGCGGCGCGTACCTCGGGGTCGTCGGCGTACCGGACGGCCGGCTCGGTGGCCGAGCGCGGCGCGTCCGGGCCCAGACCCAGCGCGGCGAGCACCCCGGCGGCCTTCGCGTGCGTCTCGGCGACCTCCCCGGCGGTGGTCGAGTGCCGGACCAGCGTCGCGCCGACCGGCACGCGCAGCGCGCCGTCCGGGGAGATCTCGGCGGTACGGATCAGGATCGGCGCGTCGAGCGTCTGCCGGCCCTGCTCGTCGCGGCCCAGCAGGGCGAGCACCCCGGCGTAGTAGCGCCGGCCGGCGCGCTCGTGCCGGGCGATCACCCGGCAGGCGTTCTCCATCGGGCTGCCGGTGACCGTCGGCGCGAACATGGTCTCCCGCAGCACCTCGCGGACGTCCCGGGAGCAGCGCCCGGCCAGCAGGTACTCGGTGTGCGCCAGGTGCGCCATCTCCTTCAGGTACGGCCCGACCACCTGGCCGCCGTGCTCGGCGACCACGGCCATCATCTTCAGCTCCTCGTCCAGCACCATGTACAGCTCCTCCACCTCCTTCTCGTCGTGCAGGAAGCGCAGCAGCTCAGCCCGGTCGACGGTCGCGCCCCGGTGCCGGAACGTGCCGCTGATCGGGTTCATCTCGACCAGCCCGTCGGCGACGCTGACGTGCCGCTCGGGGCTGGCGCCGACCAGGATCCGGGTGCCGGTGTGCACCAGGAACGTCCAGTACGCGCCCCGCTCGCGCAGCAGCAGCCGGCGCAGCGCGGCCAGGGCCGCCGCGAGCGGGTCGCCCTGCACTGTGGCGCGCATGGTGCGGTGGATGACGAAGTTCGCGCCCTCGCCCCGGCCGATCTCGTCGGTCAGCACCCGTTCCACTATCGCCGCGTACTCGTCGTCGGGGATGTCGAAGTCGGCGTCGCGGGTGCGTACCTCGGCGTCGGGCAGGTCGTCGAGGAGTTCGACGAGCGGTATCCGCCGGTGTTCCTCGACCGCCAGGAACTCCAGCGGCAGCCCGTCGTCGACGCACTCGAAACCGCGTTCGGTGATCTGCCGGTACGGCACCACCGCCAGCGTGTGCGGCCCGGGGCCGTGCTCTGGCAGTGGCAGGTCGGCGAGCCGGCCGGCGGTGCGTACCGGGCCGGTGAACAGGTCGACATGGCCGGCGCCCTCGCGGCGGACGAGCGCGAACGGGCCGGGGTCGCGGCCGGCCGCGACGGCGGCGAGCGGGTCGGACGGGCGGGTCATCGGGTCTCCTCGGTGGGCCGGTGGCCGCCGGTGAAGGCGACCCGGGATGCCGGGGAAGACCGGCGGCCGCCTCGTCGGGCGGCCGCGTGGGGAAAGCTACGCGCGGGGGTGGGCCGCCGGGTCGGCGGGCCACCAGCAGGACAGATGCGCGAGCATGACGGTCACTGTACGCGGTCGGCGGTCGGCGCGGAACCCGATCACACGAGAGCGGTACGGATCTTGGCGTAGCCGCCGGTCACGGCGGGTAGGTTGACCGGCGATGGACATTCTCGCTCTGGATCTGGGCACCTCCTCGGTGCGCGGCCTGGTGCTCGACGCGGACGCCGTGCCCCGTCCGGGCGCGCTGGCCCGGCGCCGGGTGCGCCTGGTCACCGGGGAGGACGGCAGCGGGACGCTCGACGGCCCGGCCTATCTGGCCTGCCTGATCGAGTGCGTGGACGAGCTGGCCGCCGGTGGGCACCTGCGGGACGTGGAGCTGGTCGCCACCTCCGCGCAGTGGCACTCGGTGCTGCCGGTGGCCGCCGACGGCACACCGTCGGGGCCGGTGCTGACCTGGCTGGACACCCGGCCGGAGCCGCTTGGCGGAGCGACCGGGCCGGCCGACCCGGAGGACTTCCACAGGCGTACCGGCACCTGGTGGCACCGCTGCTACTGGTCGGTGCGGCTGCCCTGGCTGCGCGAGCGGGCCGGCCCGGCCGCCCGTTTCACCGGGCTCACCGAGTACGCGCTCGGCACGCTGCTCGACGAGGCGCCGATGTCCGTGTCGCTGGCCTCCGGCACCGGGCTGTTCGACCTGTGGCGCCTGGACTGGGACGCGGAGGCGTGCGAGCTGGCCGGCGTACGCCCGGATGGGTTGGCGCCGCCGGCCCCGCGGGGCTGGCACGGCCGGCTGAACGCGACGTACGCCCGGCGCTGGCCGCAGTTGGCCGGCGCGCGGTGGGCGCCGCCGGTCGGCGACGGCGCGGCGGCGAACGTCGGCTCGGGCTGCGTCGAGCCCTCCCGCGCGGCGGTGACCGTCGGCACCTCGGCGGCGGTCCGTGTGATCCAGGCGCTGCCGGCCGGTGCGCAGCCGCCGCCGCTGCCGGCGCAGCTCTGGCGCTACCGGGTCGACCACGACCACGTGGTGACCGGCGCGGCGTACTCCAGCGGCGGCAACCTCTTCGCCTGGGCGGCCCGCGAGCTGCGGCTGCCGGAGGGCGCGGAGCTGGAGGCGGCGCTGGACCGCACCGCCGGCCCGGTGCGGGCCGATCCGCGCTTCGGCGGCGACCGTCCACCCGGCACCGCCCCGGCGGGCTCGGGGGAGCTGCGCGGGCTGAGCTTCGGCACCACCGCCGTGGACATCCTCGCCGGTCTGATGAGCGGGCTGTGCCGGCTGGTCGCCGACGACCTGACCCTGCTGGAGGCCGACATCGGCGAGCCGACGGAGGTGATCCTCGGCGGCGGGGCGCTGACCGCCTCGCCGTGGTGGCGCGGGGCGTTCCTCGACGCGCTCGCGCCGCGCCGGGTGGCCTGGCAGCGCAACCCGGAGATCGGCGCGACCGGCGCCGCGCTCATCGCGCTGGGCCGGCTCGCGGAGGCGGGCGAGATCGCCGGGGTCGGCCGGACGGACGAGGCCGCCTCGCACGCGTGACCGTCCACCCGCGGCGCTGACCGTCCTGGTCATGCCGTCCGGGCGGCCGTTGACACCGACCGCCGGCCTGATTGGATGGACTCCGCTCCCCGACGTGGTGGGGCGGGACGAGGAGGCAACCGTGGGCGCAGGTCCCGACCCGGTTCGCGGTGCGGCCCCTCAACCGCACCGGCGGCGCTCCGGGTTCCGGCTGCGGGACTGGCGGATGGGCACCAAGCTCGCCACGGTGCTGGTGATCCCCTCACTGGCGTTCCTGATCCTGGCCGGCATCCAGACCCGGGGACTGGTCGGGCAGACCACCACGCTGAGCGCCTTCGCCGAGCAGGTCGGCATCGGCCGGCAGATCTCCGCCGCCGTGGACCGGCTCCAGCACGAACGGGACCGCACCGCCGGTGAACTGGCCGCGCTGCGCCGCGCCGGCACCGGCGCCGACCGGGACGCCGCCGTCGCCGCGCTCAAGCCGCTCCAGGAGGCCACCGACCGGGCGATGACGGAGCTGCGCACCGCCGCCGCGCCGCTGGCCGACGCCGACGCCGCCTGGCGCGTTTCCTACTCCGAGGCCATCGAGGCGTACGACCAGGTGGTGAACATCCGGGCGGCGGTGGCGCCGGCGGTGCTGTCCAGCGACACCGTGCTGAGCAACTACCACAGGTCCGTCGCGGCGCTGCTGCGCCTGCTGGCCGAGCCGTCGCCGGGCGACGGCCGGCAGGACCTGACCGAGGCGGTGCTGCGGTACGTGCAGGTCTCCCGGGTCAAGGAGCTGTCCTCGCGCATCCGCGCGGAGCTCTACGCCGCCGCCCGGTCCGGCCGGTACGAGCCCGACGCCCAGGTGACGCTGAGCGACCTGCGGGCCCAGCAGCTCACCGCGCTCGGCGCGTTCCGGGTCGCGGCGACCTCGGACCAGATCCGCCGCTACGACCGCACCTCGGTCGACCCGGCGTTCGTCGCCGCCACCCGGATGGAGGAGCGCACCCTGCCCGGCGGCGAGGCGAAGCCGGCCCTGCTGGACGCGGCCCAGTGGTGGGCGGCCGGCGAGCAGCGGCAGGAGCTGTTCCGCCAGCTGGAGAGCGAGATCGTCGCCGACGCGGTACGCGAGGCGGACGACGCCAGCGCCCGGCAACTGCGCGACACGCTGCTGGTGGGCGGCGCGATCGCCACGGTGCTCCTGGCCGCGGTGCTGATCTCGCTGCTGGTCGGCCGGTCGGTGGCCCGCGCCATGCGGCAGCTCCGCGGCCAGGCGCTGCGGATCGCGCAGGTGGACCTGCCGCTGACGCTGGAACGGCTGCGCACGGTGGACCGCCCGGTGGGCGCGATCGACGTACCGCCCGCGGTGATCGACTCGCAGGACGAGATCGGCGAGCTGGCGGAGGCGTTCGTGGCGGTGCACCGCAGCGCCGTCGACGTGGCGGTCGAGCAGGCGATGATGCGGCGCAACGTCAACGCCATGTTCGTCAACCTGGCCCGGCGCAGCCAGGTGCTCGTGGAGCGGCAACTGGAGCTGCTCGACGAACTCGAACGCGAGGAGAGCGACCCGGACCAGCTGGAGAACCTGTTCAAGCTCGACCACCTCGCCGCCCGCATGCGCCGCAACGACGAGAGCCTGCTGGTGCTCGCCGGCAGCGAGTCGACCCGGCGGTGGAACCGCCCGGTGGGCCTGGGCGCGGTGCTGCTGGCCGCCAGCGCGGAGATCGAGCAGTATCAGCGGGTGCGCCACGAGAACCGGACCGACCTGCACGTCGTCGGGCACGCGGTGGGCGACCTGGTGCACCTCTTCGCGGAGCTGCTGGAGAACGCCACCGCCTTCTCCCGCCCGGACACCGCGGTGCGGGTGGTCGTCGAGCCGGACGGCCGGGGCGCGCTGGTGCAGGTGGTCGACGCGGGCCTGGGCATGAGCCCGTCGGCGCTGGCCGAGGCGAACGCGGTGCTCGCCGAGCCGCCGGCCGCCGACGTGTCGGCCTCGGAGCGGATGGGCCTGTTCGTGGTGAGCCACCTCAGCGCCCGGCACGGCGTACGGGTGCGGTTGAGCGCCAGCCGGGCGGGCCTGGTGGCCCGGGTGCGGATCCCGGCCGAGCTGCTCGCCGAGGCGCCCACGCCGGAGACGGACCGGCCGGGGCCGGACCGGCTCGGGCGCGGCGCGGAGCAGCGGGCGCTCACCGGTCGGGTCGCGGCGTCCGGGGCGCTCGTGGCGGCGACCGCCGAACTGCCGGTGGCCGGATGGCGTCCGGCGCCGGGCCAGCCCGCGGCGCTGCCGGTGTCCCCGCTGACCGGCCGGCCGCTCGGCGACGGAACCGACGCCGCGCCCGGCGCGCCGGCGCCGGCCGCCGCGCCGGTCACCGCGCCACGGCCCCGGCCGGGACGGGCCGAGGACGTGCTCACGCCGGACGCCGGCGCGGCGGGCGGCGGCTGGTTCAGCCGGCAGGGACCGGCCGCGTCGGCGCCGGGTGTGACGCCGGCCCCGGCGGCGACGCCGGTGACCGGAGGGACGAACGAGCGGGGCCTGCCGGTACGCGTGCCGATGGCCCAGCTCACCTCGGTCGCCCCGGCCGGGCGTCCGGACCGCCCGGTGGTGCGGCACGAGCCGGATCCGGAGGCGGTCGGCGGCATGCTGTCGCGCCTCTACAGCGGCGTACGGCGGGCCGAGGCCGAGGAGACCACCGAGATGTACCTGCCGCACGACGAAGGAGGGCGACGACAGTGACGACGTTGAGCCAGGAGGCACGCGACCTGAGCTGGCTGGTGAACGCGTTCGCCGAGCGTGTTCCGGGGGTGGCCCACGCGGTGGTGGTGTCCTCCGACGGGCTCCTGGTGGCGATCTCGGCGCACCTGCCCCGCGACCACGCGGACAAGCTCGCCGCGGTGACCTCCGGCCTGATGAGCATCACCGCCGGGGCGGCGCAGATGTTCGACGGTGACGTCGTCAAGCAGACGGTGGTCGAGATGGGGCGCGGCTACTTCCTGGTGATGCAGATCCGGGACGGCTCGATCCTGGCCACGCTGGCCGGGGCGGACGCCGACATCGGCGTGGTCGGCTACGAGATGGCGCGGCTGGCCAAGCAGGCGGGCGAGATGCTCACCCCGGCGTTGCGCGCCGAACTCCAGCAGGCGCTGCCGCGCTGAGAGCGCGCCCGGCCGGTGGTCTGCCGGCCGGGCGCGCACCGGGTCACAGGCCGTTGCGGCGGATCACGTCGCGGTACCAGTGGGCGCTGCGCTTGAGCACCCGTCGCTGGCTCGCGTAGTCCACGTAGACCAGGCCCCAGCGCTGCTCGTACCCCTCGGCCCACTCGAAGTTGTCAAGCAGTGACCAGACGTGGTAGCTCTCCAGCGGCACCCCGTCGGCGACGGCCCGGTGGGCGGCGGCGAAGTGGTCGCGCAGGAAGGCGACCCGCCCGGCGTCGTCGATGTTGCCGTCCGGACCGGGCACGTCGGGGCAGGGCAGGCCGTTCTCGGTGATGGTGATCGGCACCCGGCCGTAGTCGCGGGTGACCCGGGTCAGGATGTCGTACATGCCCTCCGGGTAGATCTGCTGCCACTCCGCCTCGGAGGTGGGCCACTTGCGGACCGTGTCGCGGGTGCCGGTGACGTAGAGCGGCGTGTAGTACTGCACGGCGAGCAGGTCGACCGGGCTGGAGATGATCTTCAGGTCGCCGTCGCGGACGCCGCGCGCCATCCGGCTGTCCGGGCCGAGGTCGTCCAGCACGTCCTCCGGGTACGCGCCCTTGAAGATCGAGTCGAGGTAGAGGCGGTTCTCGTAGCCGTCGTGGAGCCGGGTCGCGGCGGCCGACTCGGCCGAGTCGTCGGCCGGGTAGCAGGGGTGCAGGTTGAGCGCCGGGCCGATCCGGCCGGTGACGCCGGAGGCGCGCAGCGCCCGCACGGCGAGGCCGTGGGCGAGCTGGAGGTGGTGGGCGACCAGATACGCCGCGTCCTCGTCGCGGATGCCCGGCGCGTGGTGGCCCCAGATGTAGCCGTTCTGCACCACAGTCTTCGGCTCGTTGATGGTCAGCCAGACCGGCACCTGGTCGCCGAGGGCGCGGAACACCACGTCGGAGTACTCGGCGAAGCGCTCGGCGGTGTCCCGGTTCTCCCAGCCGCCGGCGTCCTGCAGAGCCTGGGGGAGATCCCAGTGGAACAGCGTGGCCATCGGCGCGATGCCGCGCTCGTGCAGCCCGTCCACCAGGCGGCGGTAGAAGTCGAGGCCGCGCTGGTTGGGGCGGCCGGAGCCGTCGGCCTGGATGCGCGGCCAGGAGATGGAGAACCGGTAGCTGCGCAGCCCCAGCTCGCGCATCAGGTCCAGATCCTGGGCGTACCGGTGGTAGTGGTCGGCCGCGACGTCGCCGGTGTCGCCGTTGCGGGTGCGGCCCGGCGTGTGGCTGAAGGTGTCCCAGACGGACTCACCCCGCCCGTCCTCCTTCGCGGCCCCCTCGATCTGGTACGCCGAGGTCGCCGCCCCCCAGCCGAAGCCGTCCGGGAAGCGCAGCCCGCGATCCGGCTCCGGGTCGGTGGTGCGCTCGGGCCGGCTGTCGCAGCCGCCGAGCGCGACTGTCGACGCGGCGACCCCGGCCGCGGTGGCGCCGGCGAGCCCGGTCCGGGCCGCGCCGGCCGCGGTCGCGGAGAGGGCGGCGCGGCGGAGCAGGCGCCGTCGGGTGAGTAACGACATGAGGCTTCTCCTCGGAGTGACGGGCCGCCCAGGGCCGGGAGCGCTCCCAGCATAGCCAGGGGCGGCCGGCCCCGATCCGGCGGTCGCGGCGAGGATGCGGCGCGGCCGGCGGGCGGCCGGAAGGGTGTGGGGTGGGCGGGGGCGTCGCTCGGGAACGTCGCTCGCGGCGGCGTGAGCGGCGAGGGATGGGGCGGATAGCGCGAAAGGCCGTCCGGGTGGCGTGTCACGCCTGTCCCGTCGGCCTCTTTTGCCGTCGACAACGGGGGTTTAGTGTGGGGACGGGGGAGGGCAACCCCCGTCCCCACCGATGGTGCACACACGCACGAAGTGGAATTGGCGTCCGTCGTGCGCGTCGCGCGGGAGCCGGGCCACGCGAGTGGCTCTGGTTCCACCTCCCTCCGTCTGGCGGGTGGCGGCCGGCGGCGGCGTCCGGGCTGGTCCGCCGTCGGCCTCTGGGCCGACGCGCCGGGCACGGGTGTACCCGGCGATCCAGTACTTATATCTCCGTCGATGGAAGCGCTCCCATCGGCGATGCTGCGACTGTAACGCTCGTCACGGGTTTGGAAAAGACCCTAAACGAGATCGAAACATGGAAGCGCGTATCTGCCCTGGCCGTTGTGGTGGGAGCGCTTCCATGTCACACTCTCGTCACGCAGCGCGGAGCCAGTGAACGCGAGCGCGGGCCGCCGAGGGCACCCGGTGACGAACCGGTGCGGCGCCCCGATCCCCGGCACGGCCGGGACGACCACCTTTCCGGACGCCTCCGTCCCCCCGCGTACGCCCGTCGTCGCGTGGAGGCGCCCTGCCGGGGCCCCGAGGTCCCGGCCCGGTCCGAGGAGACACCGCCCACATGAGACTTCTGGCCAGACGTCGCCGTACGGCGATGGTCGCCGCCACCGCCCTCGTCATAGGCGGGGTGGCCCTGCCCGCGGGCGCCGCACAGGCCGCGCCCGCCTGCGACGTGACCTATGCGACGACCGACTGGAACAACGGGTTCACCGCCAACGTCACCATCAAGAACCTGGGTGACGCGCTGAACAACTGGTCGCTGAAGTTCGCCTTCCCGAACAGCAGCCAGCGCGTGGTTCAGGGCTGGTCGGCCCGGTGGAGCCAGTCCGGCAGCGAGGTCACCGCGACGAACGAGTCGTGGAACGGCAGCCTGCCCACCGGCGCGTCCACCAGCATCGGCTTCAACGGCAGCTACAGCGGCAGCAACCCGAAGCCCACCGCGTTCACCCTCAACGGGGTCGCCTGCAACGGCGCGCAGACCAACCAGCCGCCGACGGTCTCCCTGAGCGTGCCGGCCGGCCCGTTCGAGGCGCCGGCGGACGTCCCGCTGACCGCGACCGCGAGCGACACCGACGGCACCATCAGCAAGGTCGAGTTCTACCGCAACGGCCTGCTCGTCAACACCGACACCACCGCGCCGTACGGTTACGACCTGCTCGACCTGCCGGCCGGCAGCTACACGGTGCAGGCCAAGGCGTACGACAACGCGGGCGGCACGGCGGTCTCGGAGAAGTCGTTCACAGTGACCGCGGCGAGCGGGCCGAAGCTGGTCGCCAGCCCGTCGGCGGTCACCGTGTCCGAGGGCGGCAGCGCCACGGTCCGGTACACGCTCAGCGCGGCACCCACCGCCAACGTCCCGGTGACCCTCGCCGTCACCGGCGACAGCGACATCACCGTCTCGCCGTCCACGCTGACGCTCACCCCGAGCAACTGGAGCACCGGCGTCACCGCGACGGTCTCCGCCGCGGAGGACGCCGACACGGTCGGCGGCACCGCCACGATCACCGCGTCGGCCACCGGCTACGCGCCGATCTCCGTCGTGGCCACCGAGGCGGACAACGACACCCCCGGCGGCGACAACGCCTACATCAAGAAGTTCCTCGACCAGTACGGCAAGATCAAGAACTCGGGCTACTTCAGCCCCGAGGGCGTGCCGTACCACTCGATCGAGACGCTCATCGTCGAGGCGCCCGACCACGGCCACGAGACCACCTCGGAGGCGTTCAGCTTCTGGCTCTGGCTGGAGGCGCAGTACGGCCGGGTCACCCAGAACTGGGCCCCGTTCAACAACGCCTGGACGGTGATGGAAAAGTACATCATCCCGTCGCACGCCGACCAGGCCACTGCCGGTTCGCCCGGCACCCCGCAGTACGCCGCCGAGCACAACCTGCCCAGCCAGTACCCGTCGGCGCTGGAGGCCAGCGTCCCGGTCGGCCAGGACCCGCTGCGCTCGGAGCTGCAGTCCACCTACGGCACCGGTGACATCTACGGCATGCACTGGCTGCTGGACGTGGACAACACCTACGGCTTCGGCCGCTGCGGCGACGGCACCACGCGGCCCGCGTACATCAACACGTTCCAGCGGGGCACCCAGGAGTCGGTGTGGGAGACCGTGCCGCAGCCGTCCTGCGACACGTTCAAGCACGGCGGTCCGAACGGCTACCTGGACCTGTTCGTCAAGGAGTCCAGCGCCCCGGCCAAGCAGTGGAAGTACACAAACGCCCCGGACGCCGACGCGCGTGCCGTCCAGGCCGCCTACTGGGCGCTGACCTGGGCCAAGGCGCAGGGTAAGCAGGCCGACGTCGCGGCCACCGTGGCCAAGGCCGCCAAGATGGGCGACTACCTGCGTTACGCGCTGTTCGACAAGTACTTCAAGAAGATCGGCAACTGCGTCGGGGCGAGCACCTGCCCGGCCGGCAGCGGCCGTGACTCGGCGCACTACCTGCTCTCCTGGTACTACGCCTGGGGCGGCGCGTACGACGCCTCGCAGAACTGGTCGTGGCGGATCGGCTCCAGCCACAGCCACTTCGGCTACCAGAACCCGTTCGCGGCCTGGGCGATGACGAACGTCGCGGAGCTGAAGCCGAAGTCGCCGACCGCGGTCTCCGACTGGCAGAAGAGCCTCGACCGGCAGCTCGAGTTCTACACCTGGCTCCAGTCCGCCGAGGGCGGCATCGCCGGTGGCGCCACGAACAGCTGGGACGGCAGCTACGCCCAGCCGCCGGCCGGCACCGCCACCTTCTACGGCATGTACTACGACGTCGACCCGGTCTACAACGACCCGCCGTCGAACCAGTGGTTCGGCATGCAGGCCTGGTCGATGCAGCGCATCGCCGAGCTCTACCTGGAGACCGGCAACGCGAAGGCCAAGGCGCTGCTGGACAAGTGGGTGCCGTGGGCGATCGCGAACACCACGCTGGGCACCAACTGGTCGATCCCGTCGGACATGAAGTGGACGGGCCAGCCGGCCAACTGGAACCCGAGCAGCCCGCAGCCGAACAGCAACCTGCACGTCGAGGTGACGGTGAAGGGCCAGGACGTCGGCGTCGCCGGCGCCTACGCCCGCACGCTCATCGCGTACGCGGCCAAGTCCGGCAACACCGCGGCGAAGGACACCGCCAAGGGCCTGCTGGACGCGCTCTCGGCGTCCGCCGACAGCAAGGGCGTCTCGACGCCGGAGAAGCGCGGCGACTACAAGCGCTTCGACGACGTCTACAACGCCGCCGACGGCCAGGGTCTCTACGTGCCCAACGGCTGGACCGGGAAGATGCCCAACGGCGACGCGATCGCCCCGGGCAAGAGCTTCCTGGACATCCGGTCGTTCTACAAGAACGACCCGGACTGGCCGAAGGTGCAGGCGTACCTGAACGGCGGTCCCGAGCCGGTCTTCAACTACCACCGGTTCTGGGCGCAGGCGGACATCGCCATGGCGTACGCCGACTACGGCACCTACTTCCCGCAGGGGTGAGGTGACCCCTCCTCCGCGGGCGGGCGCGAGCCCGTACCCCGGGCACCAAGAAGGTGATCGTCCAGCTCTTCGAGTGGACCTGGACCTCGGTGGCCGCCGAGTGC
>NZ_JBEZDP010000017.1:0-143119 GCF_040648395.1 Micromonospora sp. NPDC049151 | reverse complement strand
ACCCGCTGCTGGAAAGCCACCAACCACTGCGCCACCGAAGAACCCGCACTCGTCACCCGCGACGACGGCACACAACTCACCGCCTGCCACTACCCGGAGAGCGGACCAGTCGGCGTGCCGGCCGGCGAACCCGTGGAGGTGTCGAAATGAGCCTGTCGCCGGTCGAGGGCGTCGCGCTCGCCGAGATCGAGTCGCCCGGCGAGGGCGACGAGAGCGGCAAGAAGGAGTTCGTCGGCCGGTCACCCGGCCAGCTCGCCCTCGCGCGGCTCAAGCGGGATCGCACCGCGCTGATCAGCGGCGGCCTGCTGGCGTTCTTCGTGCTCGTCGCGCTTGCCGTCCCGCTCATCGAGGCGCTGTACGGGGTGGGGCCGAAGGAGCAGTTCCAGAACCGCCTCGACGGCTACGGCATGCCGCTGGGCTACGCCGGTGGGGTGACCGGTGAGCACTGGTTCGGGCTGGAGCCCGGCCTCGGCCGGGACATCTTCATCCGCATGGTGCACGGACTGCGGACGTCGCTGTTCATCGCGTTCGCCGCGGCCGTGCTGACCGCGGTGATCGGGGTGACGCTGGGAACGCTCGCCGGCTACCTGGGCGGCTGGCTGGACACGGTGATCAACTGGATCACCGACCTGACCCTGGCCATGCCGTTCCTGATCATCGCGCTGGCCCTGATGCCGACCGTCGCGCTGCGCTTCTACGGCCAGCGCGAGGCCGTGCCGGCGTACTTCCAGATCGGTGTGCTCATCGCGATCTTCGCCCTGTTCGGCTGGACCGGTACGGCCCGGCTGGTCCGGGGCCAGATCATCGCGCTGCGCGAACGCGAGTTCGTGGAGGCGGCGCGGGCCAGCGGCGCCGGTCTCGGGCACATGCTGTTCCGGCAGCTGCTGCCGAACGCCTGGGCGCCGATCCTGGTCGCCTTCTCGCTGGCGGTGCCGCAGTACATCACCAGCGAGGCCGCGCTGTCGTTCATCGGCGTCGGCCTGACCGACGAGACGCCGAGCTTCGGCCGCATGATCTACCGCAGCCTCGACTACCTGCAGACCGACCCGGCGTACGTCTTCTTCCCGGGCATCACCATCTTCGCGCTCGTGTTCGCCTTCAACCTCTTCGGGGACGCGCTGCGCGACGCGCTCGACCCGAAGTCGTCCCGGTAGGAGGCCGGCCCATGACGCGATTCCTCATCCGCCGGATGCTGTCCGCCGCGCTCACGCTGTTCGCGGTCAGCGTGCTCAGCTTCCTGATGTTCTTCGCGCTGCCGCGCGACCCGGTCACCGGCATGTGCCCCAAGAACTGCAACCCGGAGCGGCTGGAACGGGTCCGCCAGGAGCTGGGGCTGCGGGACCCGCTGATCAGCCAGTACGCCGGCTACATGAAGGGCATCGTCACCGGCCGGGACCTCGGCAGCGCGCAGGGCGGCCGGTGCGACGCACCCTGCCTCGGCTGGTCGTACGTGTCGAACGAGGCGGTCTCGGACACCATCGCCCGGGTGCTGCCGGTGACGCTGAGCATCGTCATCCCGGCTGCGATCCTCTGGCTGCTGCTCGGCGTCGGCCTGGGCATGCTCTCGGCGCTGCGGCGGGGGAGCTGGCTGGACCGGGCCGCGATCGGCTTCTCGCTCACCGGCGCCTCGTTGCAGCTCTACTTCGTGGGCGCGGTGCTGCTCATCGTCTTCGTCTACAACCTGCGCCTGCTACCGGTGCCGAGTTACACCTCGTTGTTCGAGAACCCGCTGAAGTGGACGAGCGGGCTGGTGCTGGCCTGGGTGGCGCTGGCGTTCCTCTTCTCCGCGATCTACGCGCGACTGTCCCGGGCGCAGATGCTGGAGACACTCTCGGAGGACTTCGTCCGGACCGCGCGGGCGAAGGGCCTGGCCAAACGCAAGGTGTACGGCCGGCACGCGCTGCGCGCCGCGATCACTCCGGTGGTGACGATCGCCGGGCTGGACGTGGGCGGGGCGCTGGGCGGCACGGTGATCACCGAGACGACATTCGGTCTGAACGGGATGGGGCGTACCGCAGTCGACGCGGTCCGCTCGGGCGACCTGCCGACGATCATGGCGACCGTGTTGATCGCGGCGGTCTTCGTGGTGCTGGCGAACGTGGTGGTGGACCTGCTCTACGCCGTGATCGACCCACGGGTGCGGCTCGGCTGAACCGCGACGAAATTTATCGACAACTGTTATCCAACTTGTAGTTTTTCTTCTTTACGATCCTCGGGACGTCGGCGGATGCGCTCGGCGCACGGGTGGAGGAGGTAGGACATGCGACCACGCGCAGCGGCCGCCGCTGGCGGTGCCATCGCACTGGTTGTGGCACTCGGTGCCTGCTCGGAGAACACGGGCGAAGGCACCAAGGTGGACACCAACCGTCAGCAGACCGGAGTCATCGCGACCGACCCCAAGGACTCGCAGGGGCCGGCCGCCGAGATCGACGGCGCGGCCAAGGGCGGGACGTTCACCATCATCCGGGAGACCCCCATCTCCCACCTCGACCCGCAGCGGACGTACTCGTTCGCGGGTCTGATGGCCAACCCGCTCTTCGCCCGCTACCTGACCACCTGGAAGGACGACGGCAAGGGCGGCCTGGTCCTCGTGGGTGACCTGGCCGAGACCCCGGGCAAGAACGTCAACAACGACTGCAAGGTCTGGGAATTCACCATCAAGGACGGGGTGAAGTTCGAGGACGGCAGCCCGATCACCTCGAAGGAGATCGCGTACGGCATCGCCCGCTCCTTCGACCCGGACCTCACCGGCGGCCCCACCTACATCCAGGAGTGGCTGGCCGACACCGCGCAGTACGACACCAAGTGGGACTTCAAGAAGAACAAGACGTCGCTGCCGCCGGGCCTGACCACGCCGGACGACAAGACGCTGCGCTTCGAGTTCGCCAAGCCCCGCTGCGACCTGCCGTTCGCGGTCTCGCTGCCCACCAGCGCCCCGCTCAAGCCGGAGAAGGACACCGGGGTCAACCTGGACCAGAAGCCGTTCTCGTCCGGCCCGTACAAGATCGCGGAAAACCAGGTGGGCGTTCGGATCACCCTGGACCGCAACCCGAACTGGGATCCGAAGACCGACCCGGTGCGGCACCAGTACCCGGACAAGTTCGTCTGGACCTTCGGCCCGACCGCTGACGCCGCAAACAACCGGGTCATCGCGGACAACGGCGCCGACCAGAGCGCGCTCGCCTTCAACGGCGTGCCGGCCTCGCTCGTGGCCAAGGTGGCCGGTGACCCGGCGCTGAAGTCCCGCACGCTGCTGTCCCCGACCCCGAGCGCCAACCAGCTCGTGATCAACACCCAGCGGGTCAAGGACCTGAAGGTCCGCCAGGCGCTCAACTACGCGATCGACCGCGAGGGCATGATCAAGGCGCTCGGCGGCCAGACCGTCGCGCAGCCGCTCACCACCCTGATGCCGCCGTCGACCATCGGCTACAAGGCGTACGACGCGTACCCGGCGGGCGCCAACGGCAACGTGGAGAAGGCCAAGGAACTGCTCGGCGGCCAGACGCCCGCGCTGGTTCTCGGCGTGGCGGACAACACCACCGAGCAGCAGCAGGCGGTCCAGCTCAAGGGCAACCTGGAGCGCGCCGGCTTCAAGATCACCGTCCGGAACATCCCGGACGACGCGAAGCTGGACGAGGTGAAGAAGAAGAACAACCCCTGGGACCTCTACATCGGTAACTGGGCGGCGGACTGGCCCAGCGGCGCGTCGATCCTGCCGGTGCTCTACGACGGTCGCACCATCAAGGCCGAGGGCAACAGCAACTCGTCCTACTTCAACGACGAGGCGATCAACGCCGAGATGGACCGCATCCAGGCGCTGCCGCCGTCCGAGCAGGGCCCGGAGTGGGGCAAGCTCGACGAGCGGATCATGAAGGAGCACGCGCCGGTGGTGCCGCTCTACGTGGACGTGGCGTACAACGTGCACGGGTCCAAGGCGGGCGGGGTGTTCATCTCCTCCGTGTTCGGCTACCCGAACTTCGTCAACGCGTACGTCAAGCAGTAGCCGTAGGTGAAGGAAGGGCCCCTTGTTAACGCCGCGCGTTAACAAGGGGCCCTTCCTCTACCGCAGGCGTTAAGAAGGGGCCCTTCCTTACAAGTAGCGGCGGAGGAAGTCCAGCTCCAGCCGGAGCAGCCGCTCGGACACGCCACCCGCGGCCAGGTGGCTCGCGCCGGTCAGCGGCAGCACCGCGTGCGGGCGGCCCGTCGCCAGCAGCGCGGCCGACAGCCGCAGCGTGTGCGCGGCCAGCACGTTGTCGTCGGCCAGGCCGTGCACCAGCAGCATCGGCCGGGCCTGCCGCGGGTCGCCGAGCGGCTCGGCGGCCAGCTCGACGAGCGAGTGGTGGGCGTAGACGTCCATCCCGTCGTCCGGCATCCCCAGGTAGCGCTCGCTGTACGCGGTGTCGTACAACGCCCAGTCGGTGACCGGCGCGCCGACGATCGCGCACTTGAACAGCTCCGGGTGCCGCAGCACCGCCAGACCGGCCAGCCAGCCGCCGAACGACCAGCCGCGTACCGCCACCCGATCCAGATCCAGGTCCGGGTGCTTGTCGGCGAGCGCGGTGAGCGCGTCCACCTGGTCGGTGAGGATCACGTCGGCGACCCGGCGGTGGATCGCCTTCTCGAACGACGGCGCGATGCCCGGGGTGCCCCGGTTGTCGATGGTGACCACCGCGAAGCCCTGCTCGGCCCACCACTGCCGTTCCAGCCAGACGCTGCGGGCCGCCACCACCTCCTGGTGGCCGGGGCCGCCGTAGACGTCCAGCAGTACCGGCAACCGCGTGCCCTTGACGTGTTCGGCCGGGTAGAGCACCGCGCTGGGCAGCCGCCTGTCGGTCACCCGGACCAGCGTCGGGCGTGGCGCGTACGAGCAGGTGGCGGCGAACGAGCGCAGCTCGCCCACCTCGCGGTCGCCGTGCCACACCCGCCAGCGGACCCCGGGGTGCTCCAGCGACGCGATGCCCACGGCGAGCGTGGCCCCGCCGATCGAGGCCGTGTGCCACCCGGGGTCGCTGCCCATCCGGCGGGCGTCCATGCCACCGCCGATGGTGGTTCGCACCCGGTAGAGGTGGCGCTGGCTCGGTTCGCCCTCGCTCGCCTCCACGAGCAGGTCCGCCGCCGTGTTCGGACCGTTCGGCAGCCGCCCGACCACCCGGCGCACGTACAGCGAAGGCGGGGTGAGCAGCGTGCCGTCGGCGAACAGGCAGCGGGCGTCGTACCCGTCGTGGGCCAGCTCGCCGCCGACCAGCACCCGGCCGTCGGGCAGGTGCGCGGGGGTGCCGGGGATCGGCTCCACCCAGCGCGGGTCGGCCAGCTCGGCGTGCACCTGCGTCTCGCCGGTGCGCGGATCCACCGCGAGCACCAGGCCGTGCTGCTGCGAGCGGCGCAGCACGGTGATCAGTGGCCCGCCCTCGGTCCAGTCCACCGAGCTCAGGTACGGATAGGTCTCCCGGTCCCAGTGCACGTCGACCCAGCCGCCGTCGAGGTCGAGCAGGTGCAGGCTGACCTCCGCGTTCGGCCCACCCGCCACCGGGTACGCGAGCGACGTGGGCGGGCTCGCCGGGTCGGCCGGGTCGTGCAGGTACCAGCGTTCCAGGCGGGACTCGTCGACCCGGGCGGCGAGCACGCTGCGCCCGTCCGGCGCCCACCAGTAGCCCCGGTAGCGGTGGAACTCCTCGGCGGCGATGTGCTCGGCCAGTCCCCAGGTGACGCCGCTGTCCTCACCGGCGAGCAGGTTGTCGGTGCCGTCCGGCTCCACCACCCGCAACTGGCCCCGGCGCACCCCCTCGGCGGCGTCGGTGACGTACGCGAGCCGCTCGCCGGCCGGGTCGGGTCGCGGGTCGATCACCGGCCCGACCGCTGCCACCTCGACCACGTCGCCGTGCACCAGGTCGGCCCGGAACAGCCGGCCGGCCAGCGTGAACGCGGCGACCCGGCCGGCCGAGTCCAGCGCGTACGAGCCGATGCCGCCGGAGCTGAGCCGCAGCCGCTCGCGCAGCGCCCGCTCGCCGGGGGCGAGGCGGGCCGGTTCGGCGTCGGCGCCGAGCAGCACCGCCGGGTCCGCGACCAGTCGTTCCTCGCCGCTGTCGACGTCGAGCAGCCAGAGCGCGTCGGCCGGGTCCTCGGGTCCCGCGGAACGCAGGAAGACCACCCGGGCGCCGTCGCCCGTGACGGCGACGGCACGCGGCGCCCCGTGGCTGAACCGACGGGTACGGGCGGCCAGCTCGGGAAAGTCCACGCCTGAAGCGTAGGCGGGTACCGGGGGGTGATGTGGCCGACCTGGGCGGACGCATCACCGTCGGGGGAGCAGGACCGCCGGTTAGAGTGACGGGCGTGACGACGCTGCCCGACCGACGCCTTCTGCTGGTCCACGCGCATCCCGACGACGAGTCGATCGGCACCGGCGCGACGATGGCGCACTACGCCGCCGCCGGCGCCCACGTCACGCTCGTCACCTGCACGCTGGGTGAGGAGGGCGAGATCCACGTCCCGGCCCTGGCCCGGCTCTGCGCGGCCGAGGCGGACCAGCTCGGCGGCTACCGGATCGGCGAGCTGGCCGCCGCCTGCGCCGCGCTCGGCGTCACCGACCACCGGTTCCTCGGCGGCGCGGGCCGCTACCGCGACTCGGGCATGATGGGCCTGGCCACCAACGAGCACCCGCGCGCGTTCTGGCAGGCCGACCTGGACACCGCCGCCGGATACCTCGTGGAGGTCATCCGCGAGGTCCGTCCCCAGGTGCTCGTCACGTACGACCCGGACGGCTTCTACGGGCATCCCGACCACATCCAGGCGCACCGGGTGGCGATGCGCGCGGTGGAGCTGGCCGCGGCCGAGGGGATCGCCCCGGCGAAGGTCTACTGGACGGCCATGCCGCGCAGCGTGCTCGACGCCGGCCTGGAGACGTTCACCGAGTCGTCGGACAACCCGTTCGCCGGCATCGAGAGCGCCGACGAGCTGCCGTTCGGCACGCCGGACGCGGAGATCGCCGCCCGGATCGACGGCACCGACCAGCACGCCGCCAAGGAGGCGGCGATGCGGGCCCACGCCACCCAGATCCCGGCGAACTCCTGGCTCTACTCGATCGCGGGCAACTTCGGGGGCGAGTTCATGGGTGTGGAGTACTTCACGCTCGCGGTCGGTGAGAAGGGGCCGGGCACCGGCCCGTACGGCTGGGAGGACGACCTCTTCGCCGGGATCGCCCTGGACGACTCGCGGCGGTCCCCGGTCGCGGCGGCCGGTCTCCGGTGACGCTGCCGGCCGTACCCGTGTCGACAGTTCCCGAGCAGCCGCCCACGGACGCGACGCCGAGCCCGGCGGAGCGGGTGCTCGACCGCGCGCTGCGCGTGGCCGGCGGCGTCGTGACGGTCTGGGCCGGCGTCCTGCTGGCGCTGCTCGAACTGATCGTCGCGACCTGGGCCTGGAATGTCGTGCAGGGGCTCTCCGGCGCCGCGCAGGCGCTGGTCGGGGTCGGCGCGGTAGCTGTCGGCGCCGTCGCCGTGGTGGCGTCGACGGTGCTGCTGGGCTCGTTCGCGCACCGGTCGACCGGCGGCCGGTGGGCGATCGTGCTGGCCGCGCTGCCGTGGTTCGTGGTGATCGTGGCGGGTGGTGTCCGTACCGTCGAGGGTGATCTCGGGCTGGTCGGCGACAACGTGCTCGGCCTGGCGCTGATCGTGACCGGCGCGGTCACGTTCGCGGTGGTGGGCTTCCGGCACCTCGTGACGCCGCCCCCTCCCCGCTGAGGTGCTGACGCCGCACAGGCGGCGGTGGTAGACATTCCTGCCATAGGCCCGCCGAGGGAGCGGGCGGTACGGCGGGAGGCGTGCGATGGCTCAGCGGTGGCGTGCGGTCGGTGTGCTGGCGGCCGCGTTGTTCGCGGTGAACGTGGTGGCCCGGCTGGTCACCAGATTGGCGTTCCCGGACGACGACACCGCCGCCGGCCGGGTCTCGCTGGCGATGTTCCTGGTCATCGGGCTGATCCTGGCCGGTGCCGCGTTCCGGTGGGGCGCCGAGCAGCCGGTCAGCCGGTGGGCCGGTGACCTGGTCGGCGCGGTGGCGGTCGCGCTGGCGCTCACCGTCTTCGTCGGTCCGCTGGTGGTCGGGGAGAATCCGTTCGGCGGCGGCGCGGGCCTCTTCTTCGCCCAGATCTGGCTCTATCTCGCGGCCACCGCCGCGGGCGTGCTCGTCGGTTACCTGATCCTCACCGCGCTGGGCCGGGACTACCGGTCCCGCCAGCTCAAGCGGTACGCCGAGATGAAGCGCACCCGGCCCCGCAGGATCGTCCGGCGCTGACCGGCCCGCCGCTCAGCCCGCCGGGGCGACCCGGGTCAGGTAGGTGTGGTGGGTGGTGAAGCCGAGCCGGCGGTAGAGCGCGACCGCCCCGATGTTGCTCTGCTCCACCTGGAGGAACGCACGGGTGGCCCCCTCGTCCGCGCCCCAGCCGGCCAGGGCGCGGACGACGGCCGCGGCGAATCCCCGCCGACGCGCCTCGGGCAGCACTTCGAGCAGGCTGACGCCGAGCCAGCGGCCGTCGCCGGTCACCGTCCCCCGGGCGATGGCGAGCACCCGCCCGTCGACGCGCAGCTCCGCGAAGCGGACCCGGTCGACGGCGGTGAGCACGTGCCGCGCGGCGTCCGGCAGGCCGCCCTTGCGGCTGGCGGAGATGGCCAGCCAGTCGTCGCCGGGCGCGTCGGCCAGGGTCACCGGCGGCGTTCCGGGGGGCGGGGCGTCCGCACCCGCCGGCACGGTGCTCCCGGGGTCCGGCGGTACGTCGGCGGGGGCCTCCGGCGGCGCGATCAGGGTGCGCAGCGGGACGGTCTGCACCAGCACCGGGGGGCGGGACGTCCAGCCCCGCGCGTCCAGCTCCGCGCCGACCGGGGCGGCCAGCGGCAGCGGGGTGTTCACCAGGGCGGATCCGCCGCGTTCGGCGTACCAGCGCTGCACCGCGTCCAGCGCGTCGGGCAGCGGGCGGTCCGGGTCGCCCACCGGCAGCGCGCTGTTCGCCCGGCCGGTCCAGCCGTCGGCCCAGCGCAGCCGCCAGTCGCCGAGCCGTCCGCGTACCGGGGCGGGCCACGCCTCGTCGGCGGCCAGCTCCAGCGCGACCACCGCGGCGGCGGTGGGCCGGCGGGCCGGCGGCACCCGCTTGGCCCGGTGCACCTCGGCCACCGGCACGCGCAGCGGCCCGGCGTCGGTGGACAGCGTGATGTGGGTCTCGCTCAGCTCGACGAGCTCGCCGAGGGCGTCGGAGAACAGCGTGCGGCCCTCGCGAATCCCCACAATCCGGCGGACCACGATCCGGTGTCCCACATCCTGCTGTCGGAGCACGATCGACCCCCTCCCCGGCGAGATACTAGGCTCTTATCGTTGCGGTTGATCGCGACGAGTCTTGCGGAGGAGAAGACCGGTGACCTACATCATCGCCGAGCCGTGCGTGGATGTGCTCGACAAGGCATGCATCGAGGAGTGCCCGGTCGACTGCATCTACGAGGGCAACCGGATGCTCTACATCCACCCCGACGAGTGCGTCGACTGTGGTGCCTGCGAGCCGGTCTGCCCGGTGGAAGCGATCTTCTACGAGGACGACG
The DNA here is from genome assembly GCF_040648395.1 of Micromonospora sp. NPDC049151. Lineage (NCBI taxonomy): Bacteria > Bacillati > Actinomycetota > Actinomycetes > Micromonosporales > Micromonosporaceae > Micromonospora > Micromonospora sp. NPDC049151. The sequence goes on along the minus strand of NZ_JBEZDP010000017.1, from coordinate 133,541 downwards.
TCCCGGAGCAGTGGAAGGACTACACCGGGGCGAACTACGAGTTCTTCGAGGAGCTGGGCTCGCCCGGTGGCGCCTCGAAGATCGGCAAGGTGGAGAAGGACGCCACCTTCGTCGCCGCGCAGCCGCCGCGCGGCGAGGGCCACTGAACCGGCGTACGCCGGTCTCGGCTCGGCTGCCCGACTTCACCTGGGACACGCTGGACGCCGCGGCCGCCACGGCCGCGGCGCATCCGGACGGTCTCATCAACCTGTCGATGGGCACGCCGGTCGACCCGGTGCCGGAGCTGATCCGCCGGGCCCTGGCCGACGCGTCGAACGCGCCGGGCTACCCGCTGACCGCCGGTACGCCCGCACTGCGCAACGCGATCGCGGCCTGGGTCGCGCGGGCCTGCGGCGCGGGCGTGGACGGCCTGGGCGTGCTGCCCACGATCGGCTCCAAGGAGCTGGTGGCCTGGCTGCCCACGCTGCTCGGGCTCGGCCCCGGTGACGTGGTGGTGGTGCCGTCGGTGGCCTACCCGACCTACGAGGACGGGGCTCGGCTGGCCGGCGCGACGACGGTCCGCACCGACTCGCTGACGGCGCTGGGCCCGGATCCCCGGGTCCGCCTGGTCTGGGTCAACTCGCCCGGCAACCCGACCGGCCGGGTGCTGCCCGCCGCCCACCTGCGCAAGGTGGTCGAGTGGGCGCGCGAGCGCGGGGCGGTGGTCGCCAGCGACGAGTGCTACCTGCCGCTGGGCTGGGACGCCGAGCCCGTCTCGGTGCTCTCACCCGAGGTGTGCGGCGGCTCGTACGACGGCGTGCTGGCGGTGCACTCGCTGTCCAAGCGCTCGAACCTGGCCGGCTACCGGGCCGGGTTCGTCGCCGGTGACCCGGCGCTGGTGGCCGAGCTGCTCAAGATCCGCAAGCACGCGGGCCTGATCGTTCCGGCCCCGGTGCAGGCGGCCATGGTGGCCGCGCTCGGCGACCAGGAGCACGCCGACGCCCAGCGGGAGCGCTACCGCGTCCGGCGGGAGAAGCTGCGCGAGGCCTTCACGGCCGCCGGCTTCACCGTCGAGCACTCCGAGGCCGGGCTCTACCTCTGGCTGACCCGCGACGAGGACTGCTGGGAGACCGTGGACTGGCTGGCCCGCCGGGGCATCCTGGTGGCCGCGGGCGTCTTCTACGGCCCGGCCGGCGCCCGGCACGTCCGGGTGGCGCTCACCGAGTCCGACGAGCACGTCGACGCGGTGGCCGGACGGCTCGCCGGGTCGTGACGTGGCGGGCGGGCTGGCGCGGGCGGCGGTGGTCGGCACCGGGCTGATCGGCGGTTCGGTGCTGCTGCGGCTGCGCGCGGCCGGGCTCGACGTCACCGGATGGGATCCGGATCCGGCCGCCCGCCGGCAGGTACGCGACCGGGGCGTGGCGGCACCCGACACGGTCGAGGAGACGGTCACCGGACGAGACGTGGTGTTCCTCTGCGGCCCGCTGCCCACGCTGCCGACGATGCTGGCCCGGGTCGCCGCCGTGACCGACGACGGGTGCGTGCTCACCGACGTGGGCAGCGTCAAGGCCGAGGTCAGCACCGCCGCCACAGTGCAAGGGCTCGGGCACCGGTGCGTGCCGGGTCATCCGATGGCCGGCGCGGACCGGGCCGGAGCGGGCGCGGCCAGCGCGGACCTGCTCGACGGCGCCGCCTGGGTGCTCTGCCCGGGGCCGACCGGCCTGGCCGCGTTCCGGCGGCTGGCGACGCTGCTGGTGGACGTCTTCCACGCCCGGGTGGTGCCGATGTCCGCCCCGGAGCACGACGGGGCCGCCGCGCTCGCCTCGCACGTACCGCACGTGCTGGCCGGTGCGCTGGCCGGCACCGTGCACCGGTCGGCGCTGCGGGACGCGGTGCTGACGCTGGCCGCCGGCAGCTTCTCCGACGGCACCCGGGTCGCCGGTGGACCACCGGAGCGGACCGCGAACATGCTGCTCGGCAACCGCGACCGCGTGCTCGCCGAACTGGACGCGCTCGGCGCGTTCCTGAACGAGCTGACCGAGGCGCTGCGCGGCGGCGACGCCGGTGCGCTGGCCGACCGGTTCGCCGAGGGGCGCGACGTCCGCGCCACGCTGCGGGCACGCTCGTTCACCCCGCACCGGCGGGAGTTCCCGGCCACCGCCGACCACGCGGGCGAGCTGGCGTACCTGCGGGAGCTGGGCGCGGCGGGCGGCCACCTGAGCGAGGTGCGGGAGACGGCCGGCGCGGTCACCTACACGGCGCACCTGCCGGCCGCCCCGCCGTTAGGCTGAGCGGCATGGCGGACGCACCGGTCGTGGCGGTACGCGGTGAGGCGTACCGGGAGGTGGCTCCCGAGCTGGCCCGGTTCACTGTGACGGCGGTGGTGCGGGACCGGGACCGGGAGACCACGCTGACCCGGCTGGCCGAACGGGCCGCCGCGGTGCGCGCGTTGCTCGACGCGGCCGGGCCCGTGGTGGGGCGCCGGGAGACCGGCCAGGTCCACGTCTGGCCGGTGACGAAGCGCGCCGGCGAGCGGGTGGTGGCCTACCAGGGCAGCGTGAGCACCACCGTGACGACCACCGACTTCACCGCGCTCGGTGACCTGATGCTCCGCCTGGCCGACCAGGAGCAGGTCGAGGTGGCCGGGCCGGTGTGGTCGCTGCGTCCGGACAGCCCTGCCTACCGGGAGGCGCGGCGGGCCGCCATCGCCGACGCGCTGGTCCGGGCCCGGGAGTACGCCGAGGCGCTCGGTGCCCAGGTGATCGCGTTGCGCGAGCTGTCCGACACCGGGATGAGCGCCGGGTCGCCGATGATGATGGTCGGGGCGGCATACTCGCGCTCCGGCGAGCCGGAGCGCGAACTGGAGCTGGACCCGGCGCCGCAGCCGGTGCAGGCGGCGGTCGAGGCGCGGTTCACCATCAGCGAGCCGGTGCTGGGCTGATGCCGGCGGCGGAGGTGCTCGGGCTCGACGAGCTGGTCGTCCGGGCGCGGGCCCTGGCCGAGGACGGCCCGCGTCAGCTGCTCGGCATCGCCGGGGCACCCGGGGCGGGCAAGTCCACCCTGGCGGAAGGGATCGTGGCCGCGCTCGGCCCGGTCGCCCGGCTGGTCCCGATGGACGGGTTCCACCTGGCCGGGCCCGCGCTGGCACGGCTGGGCCGGGCGGGGCGCAAGGGCGCGCCGGACACGTTCGACGTCAACGGCTTCGTCTCCGTGCTGCGCCGGTTGCGCCGGCTGGAACCGACGTCGGTGTGGGCGCCGGAGTTCCGCCGCGACCTGGAGGAGCCGGTCGCCGGGGCGATCGAGGTGCCGCCCGAGGTGCGCCTGGTGGTGACCGAGGGCAACTACCTGCTGCTGCGGGACGACCCGTGGGAGGAGGTGCGCACCCTCCTGCACCAGATCTGGTTCCTCGACCTGGACGCGCGGGAGCGGCTGCGCCGGCTCACCGCGCGCCACGAGGCGTACGGGAAGTCGCCGGAGCAGGCGCGCGCCTGGGCGCTGGGCAGCGACGAGGAGAACGCCCGGCTGGTCGCCGGCACGGCCGGGCACGCCGACCTGGTGGTACGCCTGGCCGACCCGCCGCGGTGACGCGGGGCGCGGCCGGCTCACGAGGATTCGTGAACGCTCCGCACCGGGCGGGCCGGGTTGCCAACCGCCACGACGCCGGGCGGCAGGTCGCGCGTCACCACCGCGCCGGCGCCGACCACCGTGTTCTCGCCGATCGCCACCCCGGCCAGCACGATCACCCCGCCGCCGAGCCAGACGTTGTCGCCGATGGTGATCGGCAGGGCCGACTCCCATTTGGCCCGGCGCGCCTCCGGTTCCACCGGGTGGGTGGCGGTGAGCAGTTGCACGTTCGGTCCGATCTGGACGTCCGCGCCGATGCTGATCCGGGCGACGTCGAGGAAGACCGCGTTGAAGTTCACGAAGGTACGCGGGCCGATGTGGGTCTGGTAGCCGTAGTCGCAGTACAGCGGCGGCCGGATCCACGCGTCGTCGCCGAGTGAGCCGAGCAGCTCGCGCAGGGCGGCGAGGCGGCCCGCCGGGTCGTCGGCGGAACTGCTGTTGAAACGCTCGCTGAGCTGTGCCGCGCGCTCCAGGTCGGCGATGATCGCGGGATCGTCGGCGATGTACCGTTCGCCGGCCAGCATCCGGTCCTTCATGGAGGTCATCGCCTGATCGTCCCGGCCCGCCCGGCGGCGCGGTAGCGGTTCGGGCGGATCAGTTACTTCCTGATGCATACGCGGTATGCAATCCTGATACCCGTGTCGATGTGCCTCTTATCGATGAAACGCCCTGACGAAGGAGGAAGGTTGCCCCGAAACCGCAGAAAGCTGACGGCGTTCGGCCTCGGCCTGACGCTGGCGCTCGGCCTGCCGGTGCCCGCGCTGGCCGCCGCGCCGACCAGCCCGGCCGCCCGTACCGGCCCGTCCGCGCCGGCCGGTGCCCGACCGGTCACCGTCACCCTGATCACCGGAGACAAGGTGACTGTCGCCGCCGGTGGCCGTGCCGCGGTACGCCCCGGCCCCGGCCGTACCGGCGTCGAGTTCCTGGTCCGCCGCGACCGCGACCACCTGACCGTGCTGCCGCAGGACGCGCTCGGGCTGGTCCGCTCCGGCCGGCTGGACGGGCGGCTGTTCGACGTCACCGGGCTGATCGAGGCCGGCTACGACGACGCGCGCCGCGACACCGTACCGCTGCTCGTGTCGTACCGGCCGGGGGTGGCCCGGCGGACGGCGGCTCCGCTCGCCGGCGCCCGGGTGACCCGCGACCTGCCGGTGATCGGCGGCGCGGCGGTCACCGCCGACAAGCACGACACCGGCGCGCTCTGGAAGGCGGTGAGCGCGGACGGCTCCGGTGCCCGGCTCGACGCGGCGGGGGGTGTCGACCGGATCTGGCTCGACGGCCGGCGGCGGGTGGCGCTCGACCGCAGCGTGCCGCAGATCGGCGCACCGGCCGCCTGGGCGGCCGGCTGGACCGGCAAGGGCGTGCGGGTCGCGGTGCTCGACACCGGCGTCGACCTGACCCATCCCGACCTGGCCGGCAAGGTCGCCGAGTCACGCAACTTCACCGAGGAGGCGGACCCGGACGACATCGTCGGTCACGGCACGCACGTCGCCTCGACCATCGCCGGCAGCGGCGCCGCCTCCGGCGGGAAGTACCGGGGCGTCGCGCCGGACGCCACGCTGCTGTCCGGAAAGGTCTGCGAGGTCTACGGCTGCACCGAGTCGGCCATCCTGGCCGGCATGCAGTGGGCCGCGGCCGAGCAGCACGCCACAGTGGTCAACATGAGCCTCACCGGCGGCGACACCCCCGAGGTGGACCCGCTGGAGCAGGCGGTCGGGACGCTCACCGAGCAGCACGGGACGCTCTTCGTGATCTCCGCCGGCAACGACGGCGCCGACGGTTCGGTCGGCTCGCCGGCCACCGCCGACGCCGCGCTCGCGGTCGGCGCGGTGGACCGGGACGACGCGCTCGCCGACTTCTCCAGCCGCGGCCCCCGGGTCGGCGACGGGGCGATCAAGCCGGACATCACCGCGCCGGGCGTGGAGATCGTGGCCGCGCGGGCCGCGAACGGGCAGATCGGTGACCCGGTGGGGGACCGGTACGCCTCGCTGTCCGGCACGTCGATGGCCGCACCGCACGTGGCCGGCGCGGTCGCGTTGCTCGCCCAGCAGCACCCCGGCTGGACGCCGGCCCGCTACAAGGCGACGCTGATGGCCTCGGCGAAGCCGCACCCGGAACAGACCGCGTTCCAGCAGGGCGCGGGCCGGGTCGACCTCGCCCGCGCGATCACCCAGCAGGTGACGAGCGAACCGGCGTCCGTCTCGTTCGGCGTGGCGGCCTGGCCGCACGCCGACGACCAGCCGATCAGCCGGACGGTCACCTACCGCAACGGCGGAGACGCCCCGATCACGCTGGACCTGAGCACCGATTTCACCGGTCCGGGCGGGCGGTCCGCGCCGGCCGGCATGCTCACCCTCAGCGCCTCCCGGCTCACCGTCCCGGCGGGCGGCAGCGCCCAGGTGACGGTGGTGGTGGACACCCGGCTCGGCGGCGCCGACGGCTACTGGACCGGCCGCCTGGTCGCCCGCGCGGGCGACGCGGTGGCGGTGACCCCGCTCGCGGTGGACCGCGAGGTGGAGAGCTACGACCTGACCGTGACACACCGCGACCGCTCCGGCGCTCTGTCCGGCGGCTACTACACCAGCCTGCTCGGGCTCGACGACGGCAGCTACCGCGACGTGTACGACGTCGACGGCGAGCCTCGGATCCGGGTGCCGAAGGGCCGGTACGGCGTGCAGAGCCTGATCTTCGGCGACGGTGACCAGGGCTCGGAGGCCACCTTCCTCGCCCAGCCGGAACTGGTGGTGGCGGGCAACCAGCGGCTCACGCTGGACGCCCGGCGGGCGAAGCCGATCCGCACCACGGTGCCGCAGCGCGGCGCGGCGCCACTGCTGATCGACCTCACGGCGGCGTGGAACTTCGGCGACTACTACGCCACCTTCGGGCTCTGGGCCGACAGGTTCGAAGGGCTCTACTCGGCCCAGCTCGGCCGCACCGTCTCCGACAAGGTCTTCGTCGGCTCGCTCGCCAGTCAGTGGGTCGAGCCGACAGCGCCTGAGCGCAGCCCGTACTTCTACGGCCTGAACGACCTGTTCCCGGGCCGCTTCCCGACCGGCTTCGTCCGGCACTACCGGCCGGCCGAACTGGCTGTTGTCACCAACCGGTTCGCCGCCGGCTACACCGGGATGGAGAACGAACTGGTCGTGTACCCGGAGCCCGACTACAACATGGGCGGCTCGGCGATCGTGCTGCCGGTCCAGGTGCCGAGCAAGCGGATCGACCACCTCAGCACCGTCCGGACCCGCTGGAGCGCCGAGCTGGCCTTCGGGGAGCGGGACGAGGAGGGCTGGCTGGAGCCGAGGGCGGTGCTGGAACGAGTGCCGACCCGCTACCGGGCCGGGCACACCTACCGCGACGAGTGGAACAAGGCACCGTTCGGCCCGTCGTTCCCGCAGCCGCGCTGGCCGGAGGAGGGCATCACCCGTACCGGCGATCTGATGGTGGTCTCGCTGCCGGTGTACAGCGACGCGGCCGGGCACCCGGGCGTTTCGCTCAACGACACCGAGCAGACCCGGCTCTACCGCAACGGCAAGCTGTTCGCCGAGTCGCCCTACCCGGGGTACGGCGAGTTCACAGTGCCGCCGGGCGCGGCGAACTACCGGCTGGAGGCCGTCGCGAAGCGGGGCTTCACCGACCTGAGCACCGAGGTCTCGGCGAGCTGGACGTTCCGCTCCAAGCGGGTTCCGGGTGACGTGCCGGCCCGGCTGCCGGCCATGGCGGTCCGGTTCGCCCCACCGCTGGCGGTGGACAGCTCCGCACCGGCGGGCCGGACGTTCACCGTGCCGGTGACGGTGCGGCGCCAGCCCGGCGCGCCGTCCGGCCGGGTCGTCGCGCTCACCGTCGACGTCTCGTACGACGGCGGGAAGACCTGGCGCAAGGCGGCGCTGAAGAAGCAGGGCGGGGCGTGGACGGCCACCGTCCGGCACCCGGCCGGCCCGGGGTACGCGTCGCTGCGGGCCACCGCCCGGGACGACGCCGGCAACACCGTGACCCAGCGGATCATCCAGGCGTACCGCCTGCGGTGAGCCGGCCGTCCGGGTCCGCGCGGTGCGCGCGGACCCGGACGGGGGTACGGCTCAGTCGTTGGCGTGCAGCGCGGCGTTGAGCGTGATGCCCTGGCCGGTGCGGGGCTTCGCCTCCAGCGCGCCGGTCACCGAGTTGCGCCAGAACAGCAGCCCGTCGACACCGGACAGCTCGCGGGCCTTCACCACCCGGCCGTCCGGCAGGGTGATCTTCGAGGCGGCGGTGATGTAGCAGCCGGCCTCCACCACGCAGTCGTCGCCGAGCGTGATGCCGACACCGGCGTTCGCGCCGACCAGGCTGCGCTCACCGATGCGCACCCGCTCCGTGCCGCCGCCGGAGAGCGTGCCCATGATCGAGGCGCCACCGCCGATGTCGGAGCCGTCGCCGACCACCACGCCCTGCACGATGCGGCCCTCGACCATCGAGGTGCCGAGCGTGCCGGCGTTGTAGTTGACGAAGCCCTCGTGCATCACTGTCGTGCCGGAGGACAGGTACGCGCCCAGCCGCACCCGGTCCGCGTCGGCGATCCGCACTCCCGACGGCACCACGTAGTCGGTCATCCGGGGGAACTTGTCCACCCCGTACACGGACAGGTGGCGGCCGGCGGCGCGCTCGATGACGCGCAGCTCGTCCACCCGCTCCGGCGGGCACGGCCCGGCCGACGTCCAGGCCACGTTCGCCAGCTTGCCGAAGATGCCGTCGAGGTTCAGCTCGTTTGGTCGCACCAGGCGGTGGGAGAGCAGGTGCAACCGCAGGTACGCGTCGGCGGCGTCCTTGATCGGGTCGTCCAGCGAGCCGATCAGCGTGGTCACCTCGACGGTGCGCAGGCCGGGCAGCGCCCGCTCGCCGACCGCGCCCGGGGGCAGGTCGAGCACGTCGGCCCGGTCCTCGCCGGGCACCAGCGGCAGCTCGCCCAGACCCAGCTTGCCGGTCGGGTACCAGGTGTCGAGCACCTGGTCCTGTGCGGTGACGGTGGCCAGGCCGATGCCCCAGGCGGATGGTGCGGACGTCACTGTGTCACCTCTCTGCTCCGGCGGCGGCGTCCGCCGCTGCTCGCGGCCGGGGGCGCGGCACGTGTCCCTCGCGCCCACCGAGGATGACGGTACCGTGCGAGACATGCAGAACCCGTTGACCCCCGAGGTCCTGGCCGATCCGGTGGCGCTGACCCGCGCCCTGGTCGACATCGAGTCGGTATCCCTCAACGAGAAGGCGATCGCCGACTGCGTCGAGGAGGTGCTGCGCGGTGTGCCGCACCTGACCACCTACCGGCACTCGAACACCGTCATGGCCCGTACCGACCTCGGGCGGGCGCAGCGCGTGGTGCTCGCGGGCCACCTGGACACCGTCCCGCTCAACGGCAACTTCCCCTCCACCATGCGCGGCGACCTGATGTACGGCTGCGGCACGTCCGACATGAAGTCCGGGGTGGCCTTCGCCCTGCACCTGGCGGTCACGCTGCCCGACCCGCGCTACGACGTCACGTACTTCTTCTACGAGGCCGAGGAGATCGAGTCGAAGTACAACGGCCTCACCCTGGTCGCGCAGAGCCACCCCGAGTGGCTGGAGGCCGACTTCGCGGTGCTGCTGGAGCCGACGTACGGGATCGTCGAGGCGGGCTGCCAGGGCACCATGCGGGCGGTGGTCACCACGCACGGCGAGCGGGCCCACGCGGCGCGCTCCTGGCACGGGGTGAACGCCATCCACGGCGCGAGCGAGGTGCTGCGGCGGCTGACCACGTACGAGGCCCGCCGGGTGACCATCGAGGGCTGCGACTACCGCGAGGGCCTCAACGCGGTACGGATCACCGGCGGGGTGGCCGGCAACGTCATCCCCGACCGCTGCGACATCGAGATCAACTACCGGTACGCCCCGGACCGCGACCCGGCCGGCGCCGAGGCGCACCTGCGCGAGGTCTTCGCCGGCTTCGAGCTGACGGTCACCGACGCGGCGGCCGGCGCGCCGCCCGGGCTGGACAGCCCGGCGGCGCAGGAGTTCCTGGCGGCGGTCGGCGCCGCGCCGATCGGCAAGCTGGGCTGGACGGACGTGGCGCGCTTCGCGGCCATGGGCATCCCGGCGCTGAACTTCGGCCCCGGCGACCCGAACCTCGCGCACCACAAGGACGAGCACGTCGAACTGACCAAGATCCGGGACGGTGCGGCGACGCTGCACCGCTGGCTGGCCCCGGCCTGACGCGCTGCGACCCCGGGGCCCGCTCCCACCGTGCGGGCCCCCGGGATCGTCAGACGGTCGTCGTCAGGGGTGCGTCCGCCTCGCCTGTCTCGCCGGTCAGGTCGGACCGGTGGGTCTCCATCATCCGGGCGCGGCGGCGCTCGGCCACCACGTCGCGGATCCGCCGCTGCATCTGACGGCGGATCCGGATCATCTCGCTGTTACTGATCAACGCTGGCTCCTCCCCCGAAGGCGCGTCGCCCGGGGTATACCGGGTATGTGAATAGTAAGACGTCCGTGCGACCGAATTAGTTGCCCGGATCCCAAAGATTTCTCCGGCTACCGGGCCTGCGCGCCGCGCCGGTGCCGCTCTACTACGGTGGCTCCATGGGCGAGAGCAGGGAAATGCCGGCCGAGCACGGCCAGCGGGGGGAGCAGCACCGGGCGGAACGGCACCGCGGCGCGGTCACGCTGCGCAACCGGGCGATTCCGACGAGTACGGCCGACCAGCGGCTCCTCGACTCCCGGGGCCGCAGCGACTGGAAGACCAAGGACGCCTGGCGCGCGCTGCGGATCCTCTCCGAGTTCGTCGAGGGCTTCGACACCCTCGCCGACCTGCCCCCGGCGGTGAGCGTCTTCGGTTCCGCCCGCAGCAAGCCGGACAGCCCGGAGTGCCGGATGGCCGAGGAACTGGGCGGCGCCCTGGCCCGGGCCGGCTACGCGGTGATCACCGGCGGTGGTCCCGGTGTGATGGAGGCCGCCAACCGGGGCGCCGGTGAGGCCGGCGGTCTCTCCGTCGGGCTCGGCATCGAGCTGCCGTTCGAACAGGGCCTCAACGACTGGGTCGACCTGGCCATCGACTTCCGCTACTTCTTCGCCCGCAAGACCATGTTCGTCAAGTACGCCCAGGCGTTCGTGGTGCTGCCCGGCGGCTTCGGCACGCTGGACGAGCTGTTCGAGGCGCTCACCCTGGTGCAGACCGGCAAGGTGACCCGCTTCCCGGTCGTGCTGATGGGCACCGACTACTGGCGGGGCCTGCTCGACTGGCTGCGCGCAACCATGGCCGCCGAGGGCAAGATCGGCCCGGCCGACCTCGACCTGATCCGGCTCACCGACGACGTCAACGAGGCGGTCCGGCACATCGTGGAGGCCGAGGCCGTGCTCTCCGCCGAACAGGAGGCCGTCCGCGAGGAGGCGGTCGCCCGGGCGGCCGCCGACCAGCGCGCCGCCGCCGAGGCCGCCCCCGAGGGCCCGGCGGGACGGAGCTGACCCGTGGCCAACGTCTGTGTCTTCTGCGCGTCCTCCCGTACCCTCGACGCCCGCTGGCTGGCACTCGCCACCGAGACCGGCGCGGAACTGGCCCGGCGCGGGCACACGCTGGTCAGCGGCGGCGGCTGCGTCGGCATGATGGGTGCCGTGGTGCAGGGCGCCCGGGCGGCCGGCGGCCGCACCGTCGGCGTCATCCCGCAGTCCCTGGTCGACCTGGAGGTCGCCGACCTGGACTCGGACGAACTGCTGGTCACCGACAGCCTGGCCAGCCGCAAGACGCTGATGGACGAGAAGTCCGACGCGTTCGTCGCGCTGCCCGGCGGCCTCGGCACGCTCGACGAGCTGTTCGAGGTCTGGACCACCGCCACCCTGGCCCTGCACGCCAAGCCGATGGTGATCGTCGACGTGGACGGCTTCTACCGGCCGCTGCTCGACTGGATCCGCGGGCTCGGCGAGCAGCAGTTCCTCAAGCCGGCCGCGCTGGACCTGCTGATGGTCGCCGACAGCGTCCCCGCCGCCCTCGACCTCGTCGACGCCCGCCTGACTTAACCCTCGCGTTCGCCGCCCCGCCCCGCGCCGCCCGCCGCGCCGCGCGCGGCCCCGCCGGGAGATCTTGGTAGCAGCAAATGGCCCCTATGGGGGCACTTTCCTGCCAAGATCTATTGCAATCTCGGGAATCGGACAGCTTTTCTCGGATTCTGGATGAGGGGCCGGCTCGCGTAGGCGCGGCGCCGCCTCGGCATCCGACGCCTCCGTGTCCGCCGAGCGGGAACCAGCAGGTGCCGTAGTCGCGTCACGCGGATGAGCTGCGGCGCGCGGGGTGGACGTCGGTTTCCGGGTGTCGTACCGGCGTGGTGGGATGTCGGTGATGCAGGCGTACCGGTTGGTGCGCCGGCCCGGCGGCGCGGAGGCGGGGGTCACCCACGACGCCGGGGCGGGGCAGGGGGTGGGTCGGCCCGGCGGGCCGGCCGATGCGGAGCCGCGATCCGGGGGGTCGGCGGGCGATGCCGCGCACCCGGAGACCATCCCGTCGCCCGCAGCCGCCGACGCCACGACTCCCGCGACACACGAGGAGACCCAGGAGGCCGGAGCCGGGCAGGGCCTGAGCGGTGTGCGCCGGGCCGACCCGGTGCAGGCCGAGGTGGTCGCGCACACGGCCGGGCCGATGCTCGTCGTGGGCGGTCCCGGCACCGGCAAGACGACGACGCTCGTCGAGGCGGTGGCCGCCCGGGTGGCCGAGGGCGTCGACCCGGAGCGGATCCTCGTGCTCACCTTCGGCCGGCGCGGAGCCACCGAGCTGCGCCGCCGGATCGAGGCGCGGATCGCCGGGGGCGGACACCGCGTGATCCGTGAGCCGCTGGTGCGCACGTTCCCGGCGTACGCGTTCGGGCTGCTGCGCCGGGCGGCGGCCGAACGCGGTGAGCCCTCGCCCCGGCTGCTCACCGGCCCCGAGCAGGATCTGATCATCCGGGAACTGCTCGACGTGGTGGGTGAGGAACCCGGCGACGACCCGGTCGGCTGGCCGGAGGACATGCGTCCCGCGCTGCGTACCCGGGCGTTCGCCCAGCAGCTCCGCGACCTGCTGATGCGTGCCGCGGAGCGCGGCGTCGGCCCGGTCGAGCTGGCCCGGCTGGGCGAGAGGCTGGGCCGCGCCGACTGGCCGGCCGCCGCGCGCTTCCTGCGGGAGTACGTCGCCGTGCTCGCCCTGCGTGACGTGAGCAACAGGGGTTCGGTGGCGTACGACCCGGCGGAGCTGGTGCGCGCCGCCACCGGCATGCTGCTCGACGATCCCGAGCTGCTCGCCGCCGAGCGCCGCCGCCTGTCCCACGTGTACGTCGACGAGCTGGCCGACACCGACCCAGCCCAGCTCGACCTGCTCGCCGTGGTGGCCGGAGGCGGGCGGGCACTTGTCGCGTTCGCCGACCCGGACTCGTCCACGTACGCGTTCCGCGGCGCCGACCCGGCGGGCGTCACCACGTTCCCGCACCGCTTCCGCACCGCCTCCGGCGCGCCCGCCGCTCAGGTCACGCTCACCACCTCGTACCGGGCCGGGCCGGAACTGCTCGCCGCCACCGCCCGGCTGGCCCGGCGGCTGCGCGGCCCGGCGGCGCACCGGCGGCTGCGTCCGCTGCCCGGCGCTCCGGCCGGGACGGTGGAGGTGCGGACGTTCCGGTCCGCCACCAGCGAGTCGGCGTGGCTGGCCCACGCGTTGCGCGAGGCGCACCTGCTCGACGGCGTGCCCTGGTCCCGGATGGCGGTGCTGGTCCGCTCCACCGGCCGGCAGCTGCCCTCGTTGCGGCGTGCCCTGCACACGGCCGGCGTGCCGACCGTCGTGCACGGCGAGGACCTGCCGCTGCACCTCCAGCCGGCGGTGGCTCCGCTGCTGCTCCTGCTGCGCTGCGCGCTCGAACCCGACCGGCTGGACGAGGAGGCGGCTGTCGCGTTGCTGCACTCGCCGCTGGGCGGGGCCGACCCGCTGGCCGAGCGGCGGCTGCGCCAGGGGTTGCGGGCGCTGGCGCTGGCCGGCGGTGACCGCCGCCCCTCCGGCGAGCTGCTGGTGGAGGCGCTGCGGGACCCGGCCGAGCTGGCCGCCATCGAACGTCGCTGGGCCGCGCCCGCGCAGGCGGTGGCGCACCTGCTCGCGACCGCCCGGGAGACGGCCGGGAGGCCCGGCGCCACTGTCGAGGACGTGCTCTGGGCGGTGTGGCGGGAGAGCGGGCTGGCCGAACGCTGGGCCGGGGTCATCACCAGGGGGCGGGCGGCCTCCGGCGAGCAGGAGACCGCCCAACGCTGGCGGGCCGAGGCCGCCGACCGGGACCTGGACGCGGTGCTCGTGCTCTTCGACGCGGCGGCCCGGTTCACCGACCGGTTGCCCGGGGCGCGTACCGAGGTGTTCCTCGACCACGTCCTCGGGCAGGAGCTGCCCGCCGACACGCTCGCCGCCGCCGCCGACCGGGGCGACGCGGTACGCCTGCTGACCGCGCACGCCGCCAAGGGCCTGGAGTGGGATCTGGTCGCGGTCGCAGGGGTGCAGGAGGGCGTCTGGCCGGACCTGCGCCTGCGCGGCAGCCTGCTCGGCTCGGAGCGGCTCGTCGACGTGCTCGCCGGCCGTGCCGACGGCGCCGGGCTGCGGGCCAGCCTGGTCGGGCAGACCTCAGCGCTGCTGGACGAGGAGCGGCGGCTGTTCCATGTCGCTGTCAGCCGGGCGCGGCGGCGGCTAGTGGTGACCGCCGTCGCGTCCGCCGCGGTCGGCGGCGACGACCACGAGGAGCAGCCGAGCCGTTTCCTGTACGAACTGGCCGCCGCCGATCCGCCCGCCACCGGCGGAACCGGCCCGGCCCCGACCGGCCCGGCCCCGACCGGTCCGGCCCCGACCGGTCCGGCCCCGACCGGCCCGGCCCCGACCGGCCCGGCCCCGACCGGCCCGAACCCGACCGGCCCGAACCCGGACGGCCCGGCCTCGACCGGCCCGAGTCCGCAGCAGGCCGCGCCGGATGGTCCGGCCCGGAACCGGCCAGCTCCGACCGGCCAGGCCGCGCGCGGACGAGCCGCCGACGGGCCGGTGCCGCACGGGGACGAGCACCCGCAGGACGGGCCGCCCGCCGCGCTCCCGGTCACCCTGCCGCCGCGCGGGCTCACCCTGTCCGCGCTGGTGGCGGAGCTGCGTACCGCGGTCACCGAGCCGGCGACGCCGATCACCCGGCGGCACGCGGCGGCGGGTGAGCTGGCGCGGCTGGCCGCCGCCGGGGTGCCCGGCGCGCACCCGGACGACTGGTGGGGGTTGCGCGGCCTGTCCGACGACCGGCCGCTCGTCGACGAGGGCGAGCCGGTGCGGGTCACCCCGTCGGCGATGGAGAGCGCGCTGCGGTGCAGCCTGCGGTGGCTGCTGGAACGGCACGGCGGCAGCGGGCCGGCGAGCGCCGCGCAGGGCGTCGGCAACCTGGTGCACGCCGCCGCCATGCTCGCGGAGGACGCGAGCGTCGACCGGGAGGCGTTGCTGGAGTACGTGGCCGCGCGGTTCGACGCGATCGAGCTGGCCGCCCGGTGGATGGCCGGGCCGGAGCGGCAGCGCGCCGAGGCGATGGTGGACAAGCTGCTGCGCTGGCTGGCCGGCAACCCGCGACGGCTGCTCGCGATCGAGCACGAGTTCGCGGTCCGCCTCGACGACCCGTCCCGTCCGATCGAGCTGACCGGCCGGGTCGACCGGCTGGAGGTCGACGCGGAGGGGCGGCTCGTGGTGATCGACCTGAAGACCGGCAAGTCGACGGCGGTCACCGAGCGGGAGGTGGCCGAGCATCCGCAGCTCGGTGCGTACCAGGCGGCGGTGGAGGCGGGCGGGTTCGCCGAGTTCGGCGAGGAGCCGGGCGGGGCCGCGCTGGTGCAGCTCGGCACCGGCGCGCGGGATGCCAAGGAGCAGACCCAGGCGGCGGCCGGGGAGGGCCCGGAGGCCGGTTGGGCCACCGCGCTGGTGCGCCGTACCGCGGACACGATGGCCGCCTCGACTTTCGCCGCCGTGGCCAACTCCAAGTGCCGGGTCTGCCCGGTCCGCACCAGCTGCCCGGTCTCCGGCCAGGGCCGCCAGGTGGTCGAGCCACCACCGGAGAACTCATGACTGTCCAGCCGGCGCTGTTCGGCGCCTCCGCCACGCCCGCGCCGCGTACCGCCGACGCCGGGCCCCGCTACACGCCGGTCGAGCTGGCCCGGCTGCTGCGGCTGCCCGCGCCCACCCGGGAGCAGGCCGCGGTCATCGCCGCGCCGGTGGAGCCGCTGCTGGTGGTCGCGGGCGCCGGCTCGGGCAAGACCGAGACGATGGCCGCGCGGGTGGTGTGGCTGGTCGCCAACTCCTACGTACGCCCGGAGCACATCCTCGGCCTGACCTTCACCCGCAAGGCGGCCGGCGAGCTGGCGCACCGGGTCCGGACCCGCCTCGACCAGCTCATCCGGCGGCTCGGCCGGCAGGGGCGGGACCCGCACGACGACCCGCTGGCGGGCGAGCCGACCGTGTCGACGTACCACTCGTACGCCGGGCGGATCGTCACCGAGCACGGGCTGCGGGCCGGGTACGAGCCGACCACCCGGCTGCTCACCGAGGCGTCCCGCTGGCAGCTCGTGGACCTGCTGGTGCGCAACTACGACGGCGACATGTCCGAGGTGGACCGGATGCCGTCGACCATCACCGACGCAGTGCTGGCGCTCGCCGGTGAGCTGGACGAGCACCTGGTCGACCCGGACGAGCTGGCCGCCTGGACCGGCCGGTTCTTCGCCGACGTGCAGTCCCGGCCCGGCCGGGTCTACGCCGACGTGCGCAAGGCGCTCCAGCTCCAGCGGACCCGTCTGAAGCTGCTGCCGCTGGTGCGCTCGTACGCCCGGCGCAAGGACGACTTCGAGGCGATGGACTTCGCCGATCAGCTCGCCCGCGCGGCCCGGGTGGCCCGCGACCATCCCGGCGTCGGTGTGATCGAGCGGGACCGGTTCCGGGTGGTGCTGCTCGACGAGTACCAGGACACCAGCCACGCCCAGGTGGTGCTGCTCAACGCGCTGTTCGGTGGCGGCCACCCGGTCACCGCCGTGGGCGACCCGTGCCAGTCCATCTACGGCTGGCGCGGTGCCAGCGCGGGCACGCTCGACCGGTTCCCGGCCGAGTTCGCCCGCACCGACGGCAGCCCCGCCGACGTGCTCAGCCTCACCACGAGCTGGCGCAACCGGCCGGAGATCCTCGGCGTGGCGAACACGCTCTCGGTGCCGCTGCGGGCGGCCGGCGCGCGGGTGCCGGAACTGCACGCCGCGCTCAGCGTCCGCGATCCGATCCCGCACCGCACCCCCGGCGGGCAGGCCGGCGGCACCGTGCACTGCGCGCTGCTGGAGACGTACGCCGACGAGGCCGACTGGATCGCGGACAGCGTGCTGGCGGCCTGGCGGGGGGCGGCCGGGATGTCGGGTGCGCTGCCCGAGCACATCCCCGCCGACCGGCGGCCGACCACCGCGGTGCTGGTGCGGCTGCGCAGCCAGATCCCGGCGATCGAGGCGGCGTTGCGCGCCCGCGGGCTGCCTGTCGACGTGGTCGGCCTGGGTGGGCTGCTGGACACCCCCGAGGTACGGGACGTGGTGTGCACGCTGCGCGTGCTCGCCGACCCGACCGACGGGGCGGCGCTGCTGCGGCTGCTGACCGGCGCGCGCTGGCGGATCGGCCCGCGTGACCTGGTCGCCCTGCACCGCCGGGCCCGTGCGATCGCCCGCAGCCGCCGGGAGCTGACCGGCGACGAGGGCCCGGAGATCACCGTGGACGCGCTGGACGAGGCGACGCTCGTCGAGGCGCTGGCCGACCTGGGCCCGGCGCAGGCGTACTCGGCCGAGGGCTACGCGCGGCTGCGCTCGTACGGGATGGAGCTGGCGCTGCTGCGCTACCGGCTGGACCAGTCGCTGCCGGAGCTGATCGCGGACATCGAGCGGACCATCGGGCTCGACGTCGAGGTGGCGGTCCGGGCCGGCCGGGACGGCGCGGGCGACGCCGGGCTGGCCCGCGCCCACCTGGACGCGCTCGGCGACGTGGCGGCCCGGTTCAGCGGCGAGACCCCCGGCGCCACGCTCGCCGGTTTCCTCGCCTACCTGGCCGCAGCCGAGGACGAGGAGCGCGGGCTGGCGCCGGGCGAGGTCGAGGTGGTGGCCGGCGCGGTGCAGGTGCTCACCGCGCACGCCGCGAAGGGCCTGGAGTGGGACGTGGTGGCGGTGGCCGGGATGACCCGGGGCGGCTGGCCGGGGCCGGTCCGTAACTCCGATCACTGGCTGGGCGGGCTGGGCGTGCTGCCGTTCCCGCTGCGCGGCGACGCGGACGGGCTGCCCGAGCTGGCCCTGCCCGAGGCGGAGGACCAGCGCGGCGTGGCCCGGGCGCTCACCGAGTTCACCGACGCCTGGCGGGCGCACGACGAGCGGGAGGAGCGCCGCCTGGCGTACGTGGCGGTGACCCGCCCCCGCCGGCTGCTGCTCTGCTCCGGCTACTGGTGGGGGGAGGGGACCAAGCGGTTCCGCGGCCCGTCGGTGTTCCTGCGTGAGGTGCACGACGCCTGCCTGGCCGAACCGGACGGGCACGTGGTGGACGCGTGGACGCCCGAGCCGGCCGGGGACGCGGTGAACCCGACCACCGAGACCATGCTGCGGGCCGAGTGGCCGGCCGACCCGCTCGGCGCCCGCCGGCCCGCGCTGACCGAGGCGGCGGCGCTGGTCCGCCGGTACCTGGCCGACCCGGAGGCGGCCCGCCGCGAGGCGGCAGTGCTCGCGCCGGCCGGGGCGGACGCCGAGGTGGTCCGCTGGCGGCGGGAGGCCGATCTGCTGCTCGCCGAGCGGGCGGAGCTGGCCCGGCAGGCCGAGGCGGTCGAGGTCGAACTACCCGGCCAGCTCTCGGTGACCCAGCTTGTGGCGTTGCGCCGCGACCCGGAGGCGCTGGCCCGGACGCTGCGCCGCCCGATGCCGACCGAGCCCAACCCGTACGCCCGGCGCGGCACCGCGTTCCACGCCTGGCTGGAGCAGCGCTTCGGCGCGGACCGGCTGCTCGACGTGGACGAGCTGCCCGGCGCGGCGGACGAGGACGCGGCGCCGGACGAGGCGCTTGTCGAGTTGCAGGAGCGCTTCCTGGCCAGCGAGTGGGCCGACCGGGTGCCGGTGGAGGTGGAGGTGCCGTTCGCCACTGTCATCGCCGGAGTGGTGGTGCGGGGCCGGATGGACGCCGTGTTCGCCCGCCCGGGCGGGCGCTACGACGTGGTCGACTGGAAGACCGGGCGGCAGCCGTCCGGCCGGGAGGCCGACGCGGCGGCGGTGCAGCTGGCTGTCTACCGGCTGGCCTGGGCGGAGCTGGCCGGGGTGCCGGTGGACCGGGTGGGCGCGGCGTTCCACTACGTGCGGGACTCCGCCACCGTCCGCCCGGCCGACCTGCTCGACGCGGAGGGACTGGCCGGTCTGGTGGCCGCCGTGCCGGAAATCCCGGGGGATCTCCCGCAGCGCACGAATCCGTGATACGTTGTCTGGGTTGCAGTTTTGGTTTCCAGAGACTCTGTGTGCGCCTGGCGGATTGTGGCCCCAGGCGCTCTTTGTTGTGTCCGGAGTTCTCCGGGCGGGGCGACCAGCAGCGACAGGCACGCCGCGTATTCCACGCGCGGGGTGCTCCTCTCCGGCCCGCAACACGTGCGGGCCGACCGTTCCGTCAAGGAGACGAAACACATGGCAATTGGCACCGTCAAGTGGTTCAACGCTGACAAGGGCTTTGGCTTCATCACCCCGGACGACGGCGGCGCCGACGTCTTCGCCCACTTCTCGGCGATCCAGACCTCCGGCTACCGGAGCCTGGACGAGAACCAGCGGGTCGAGTTCGAGGTGACCCAGGGCCAGAAGGGCCCGCAGGCGGAGAACATCCGCCCGCTCTGATCTTCGGATCAACCGGCACCACCACCGCGCCCGGTCGGGCGCGGTGCACGGGCCGGCCCGCCTCTGCCGGGCCGGCCCGTCCCTTCGGTTCGTGCTTGTGACCACCGGTGACGCCGGTGACGCGCCGCAACCCGGCGCCCTTCCTCGACACGTGCCGCCTCGAGGAAGGCTTTCCGCATGACCACGACCCTGCCCACGTTCGCCGCCACCGGTCTGGCTCCGGCGCTCATCTCCGAGCTGGCCGCGCAGGGCATCTCCGCGCCGTTCCCGATCCAGACGGCCACGATCCCGGACTCGCTGGCCGGCCGGGATGTGCTCGGCCGGGGGCGTACCGGCTCCGGCAAGACGCTCGCGTTCGGGCTGCCGCTGCTGCACCGTACGGCCGGCCGCCGGGCCCGAGCGGGCCGCCCGCTCGCGCTGGTGCTCGTACCCACCCGTGAACTGGCCGCGCAGGTCACCGACGCGCTCGCCCCGTACGCCGCCGTGCTCGGCCTGCGCTGCGCCACTGTGGTCGGCGGGCTCTCGCTGGGCCGGCAGGCCGCCGCGCTGCGCGCCGGCGCCGAGGTGCTGGTCGCCACGCCGGGCCGGCTGCACGACCTGATCGACAGGGGCGACGCCCGCTTGGACCAGGTGGCCATCACCGTGCTGGACGAGGCGGACCAGATGGCCGACATGGGCTTCCTGCCGCAGGTGACGAAGTTGCTGGAGCAGGTCGCGCCGGGCGGCCAGCGGATGCTCTTCTCCGCCACCCTGGACGGGGGCGTGGACCGGCTGGTCCGCCGGTTCCTGACCGACCCGGTGACGCACTCCGTCGACCCGGGCACCGCCACCGTCACCGCGATGACGCACCACGTGCTGCACCTGGAGGCGGAGGACAAGCCGGCCGCGCTGGCGCACATCGCCGCCCGCGAGGGCCGCACCATCGTGTTCATCGCCACCAAGCACCGCGCCGACCGGGTGGCCCGTCAGCTGCTCGCCAAGGGCGTACGCGCGGCGGCGCTGCACGGCGGCAAGTCGCAGCCGCAGCGCACCCGCATCCTGGAGCAGTTCCGCACCGGCCAGGTCACCGCGCTGGTGGCGACGGACGTGGCGGCCCGGGGCATCCACGTCGACGGGCTGGACCTGGTCGTCAACGCCGACCCGCCCACCGAGGCCAAGGACTACCTGCACCGGGGCGGCCGGACCGCGCGGGCCGGCGAGTCCGGCACCGTGGTCACGCTCGTCCTGCCGGACCAGCGCCGCGACGTCGCCCGGCTGATGAGCACCGCGGGCATCAACCCCAAGACCACGCGGGTACGCGCCGGCGACAGCGAGC
Source organism: Micromonospora sp. NPDC049151 (assembly GCF_040648395.1). Taxonomy (NCBI): domain Bacteria; kingdom Bacillati; phylum Actinomycetota; class Actinomycetes; order Micromonosporales; family Micromonosporaceae; genus Micromonospora; species Micromonospora sp. NPDC049151. The sequence continues at coordinate 112,747 of NZ_JBEZDP010000017.1, read as the reverse complement.
TGAGCCGGCTCACCGGCGCCCGGGAGCCGTCCGGCGTGCCGGTGACCATCACCGCGCCCGCCGCCGCGCACCCCGCTCAGGCGACCCGTCCCCGCCGTCGCCCGCGCCGCCGCTGACCGAGGCCCGCGTCCGGCCTCGCCTCGCCTCCGGCCCAGCACGCCTCGCATCCGCCCGGTCCTGAGTCGGGAATCAGTCGATGTTTCGGTCGGCCGCCCGATTGTGCGATCGGAACCCGACGGTGATGCTGCTGCGCGGGGGACCGGTCGGGGGGTCGGCCGGACGCGGAGGGAGCGGACATGGCGGGGGACGCCGGCTCAAGTGGAGCGCGGGAAGTGGTGCTGGTGCTCGCGGTGGCGGCAGCCGGTCTGGCGCTCGCCGCGGTGGCCGCGTTCGGGCCGTGGCAGCCGTCCGACGGCGGCTCGCCGGATCGCGGCGCCGCCCGCAGCTTCACGCCCGGGATGAGCGCCCCGCAGACTCAGTAGACGCCCAGAAAAGGGGCGATGCCGGAACGGCCGGCCGCCTACGATGCGGCGGTGGACCCGTCGGTGACCGTTCGCAAAGCCCGGGCCGAGGACGCCGCCGGTATGGCGCGCGTCCACGTGCGGTGCTGGCGGGAGACGTATCGCGGGCTCATGCCGGACACGGTGCTCGACGATCCGGGCCTCCCGGCCTTTCGGGAGCGGTTCTGGACCGCCGCGTTGACCGACGAGCGCTATCGCGAGAATCGGGCAGCGGTGGCCGAGCGGGCAGGCGAGCTGGTCGGGATCGCGATGGCGGGCCCACCGCTCGACGCCCAGGCGGCGTGGGCGCGGCAGTTGTACGTCCTCTATGTGCACGCGACCGATCACGGCACCGGCGTCGGTCCGGCGTTGTTGCGGGCCGTCCTCGACCCGGCCGAGCCGGCGGCGCTGTGGGTCGCCGATCCCAACCCTCGTGCCCAGGCGTTCTACCGCCGGCACGGCTTCGTCGCCGACGGGACGACGCAGGTCCAGGACGGTGTGCGCGAGATCCGGATGGTCCGCGAGGCACAGCCGTCGGCCCCGTGACCGGACGCGCGTCAGGGTGCAGTCGCCCTGTCGCTCAGCAGGTCGGCGAGCGTGGTCCGGTCCACTACCAGCGCGATCGCCCCGTCCACCGCCAGCCACACGTCCCGAAGGCCGGTCGCCACGCCGTGGTAGCCGGCCCGGTCGGCGGGGATGCCCCGCACGCTCGTGATCGCGCCGCCGACCGCGCGCAGCACGTCACCGACGCTGATCTCGGCCGGCGGGCGGGTCAGGGCGTACCCGCCCTCGGTGCCGCGGTGGCTGTGCAGCAGGCCGGCCCGCCGCAGGTCGAGCAGGATCCCCTGAAGGAAGCTGAGCGGGATGTCCTGGCTCTCGGCCAGGCTCGCCGCCTTGACCAGCTCGCCGCCGCCGGCCGCCGGGTCGGCGGCGGACCCGGCGGCGTCGGCGACGGCGAGCATGGCCCGGAGCGCGTAGTCGGCGCGCGCGGAGATGTACACGGCGTCAGTTGCCGGCCTGGTCCAGCACGCCCCAGCGGCGGCGGATCGCCTTGTCGGCGGCACCGAACGCGGTGTCCACGAGCAGGCCCACCACCAGGATGACGATCATGATGGCCATCAGTCGCGGCGCCTCGCTCAGCTCGCGTGCGTAGGTGAGCTGGGCGCCGATCGAGGTGCGGGTGGCGATGACGACCAGCAGCTCACCTGCCATCAGGCTGCGCCACGCGAACGCCCAGCCCTGCTTGAGCCCGGCCACGATGGCTGGTAGCGCGGCCGGCGCGATCACGTACCGGTAGAGGTTGAGCCCTCGGGCGCCGAGGTTGCGGCCGGCGCGGACCAGCAGCGGCGGCACGTAGTCCACGCCGTGGATGACGCCGTTGGCTACCGACGGCGCGGCGCCGAGCACCACCACGAAGAAGATCGCCTGCTCGCTGAGCTGGAAGAGCAGGATGGCCAGCGGGAACCAGGCGATCGACGGCATCGTCTGCAACGCGGTGATCATCGAGCCGAGCGCGGCCCGGAGCACCTTGACCCGGGCCACCGCCAGGCCGAGCAGCAGGCCGACCGCCACTGCGGCGGCGAAGCCGACCGCCGCCCGCCGGGCGGTGGTGGCCAGGCCCTCCCAGAGCGCCGAGCTGAACATGTAGTCGCCGAGGTCGCCGAAGACGACTGCCGGGCCGGGCAGCGCCCACGGCTCCTTCCACCCGGACCAGACCACCGCCTGCCAGATCGCGACGGCCAGGGCGAGCGCGGCGAACTTGGGCCAGGTGGCCGACCACAGGCGGCGTACCCGGGACGGTCCCTTCTCCCGGCCGGCGATCTCCAGCGCGTCGAGGCCGGAGATCTCCGCGTCGGTACGCGCCGACCCGGCGAGGGTGTCACTGGCCATGCCGGCCCACCTCCTTGCGCAGCCGGTCGGTGACCTCGGCGGCGATGGCCGAGACCTCCGGCGAGTCGATCCGCCGGGGGCGCGGCACGGCGACCTCGGTGGAGTAGATGATCCGGCCGGGCCGGCTGGAGAGCAGCACGATGCGGTCGGCGAGCCGGGCCGCCTCGCGGACGTTGTGCGTGACGAACAGGACGGTGAGCTCGCGCTCGGTCCAGATCCGCTCCAGCTCGTCGTGCAGGATGTCGCGGGTCATCGCGTCCAGCGCGCCGAACGGCTCGTCCATCAGCAGCACCGGGGTCTCCAGCGCGAGCGTGCGGGCCAGCGCGACCCGCTGCCGCATGCCGCCGGAGAGCTGGTGCGGCCGCTTGCGGCCGAACTCGGACAGGTGGACCGTGCGCAGCAGCTCGGCCACCCGTTCCTTGCGCTGGTCGCGGGGGAGCCCGCGCAGCTTCAACGGCACCTCGACGTTGCCCTCGACGGTCAGCCAGGGGAACAGCGCCGGCTCCTGGAACATCAGGCCCGGGTTGACGCCCTCGCCCAGTTCGATCGCGCCGCCGCTGGCCCGGTCCAGCCCGGCGACGAGGTTGAGCAACGTGCTCTTGCCGCAGCCGGACGCGCCGACCATGCAGACGAACTCGCCCGGCGCGATGTCCAGCGACAGCCCGTCCAGCGCCAGGACCGCCTGCTCGCCCTGGCCGTACACCTTCGTCACGCCGCGCAGCGCGACCGAGCCGGTCGCGCTGCGCGGGGTCGTGTCCGTCGACGTCACGGCTGGCTGACCTCGGCCTTGCCCTGCGCCTTGAGTACCTCGTTGAGGTACTTCAGGTCGTAGAGGCCGTTGAGGTCGACCGGCTGGGTCAGCCCGACCGCGACGGCGTGGTCCAGGCCGGCCTTCAGCGAGGCCGGGATCGGGTCGTTCGTGAATTCCAGCGTCGGCCAGGCCTGCTTGATCAGCTTGAGGTCCAGCGGCTTGCCGGTGATCTTGCCGATGTGGTCGGAGATGGCCTGCTGCGCCTCGTCCGGCTTGGTGTTGACGAACTCGTTCGCCGCGACCTGGCCCTCGACCAGCTTCTTCACCACGTCCGGGTGCGCCTTGAGGAACTTGGTGCTGACCAGCAGGTTGGTGATGACGAACTTCTTGTCCGGCCAGAGGTCACGCTCGTCGACGAGCACCTTGCCGCCGGCGTTGACCAGCCGGGAGACGAACGGCTCGGGCACCCACGCGCCGTCGATGGCGCCGCTGCCGAAGGTCTCGATCGTCTGCGCGTTCTCCTGCGGGACGATCTTGACGTCGCCGCCGCCCTCCTTGGTGGTCTCCAGGCCCTTCTCCTTGAGCCAGTAGCGCAGCGCCACGTCCTGGGTGTTGCCGAGCTGCGGGGTGGCGATCTTCTTGCCGCGCAGCTGCTCCACCGATGTGATGCCGGGCTTGACCACGAGCGCGACGCCACCCGACGCGGCACCGGAGATGACGCGGACCGCCTCGCCCTTGGACTTGGAGAAGGCGTTCACCGTCGGGTTCGGGCCGATGTACGTGGCGTCGAGCGCGCCGGAGAAGACGGCCTCGATGGCGGCCGGGCCCGCGTTGAACGTCTTGGTGTCCAGCTCGACGTCGCTGCCGAGCTTCTCCTTGAAGATCCCCTTCTCCACGCCGACCACTGCCGGTGCGTGCGTGATGTTGGGGAAGTAACCCAGGCGCAGCGTCACCGGGCCGGATCCGGCGCCGGCGTCGCTGTCCTCGCCGCAGGCGGCGGTGGTGCCGAGCGTGGCCGCGCCGAGGGCGGCCAGGGCCGCCACGGTGGCCAGGCGGCGCAGGGGAAGCCGTCTCATCGAATGTCCAATCCGCAGTATTCCTATTTAGTTGGTAGGAAGACTGGGGCAGCTCTCGGGCGGCGTCAAGCCCCGTTTCCCGGCCGGGCCCCGCGACCTGGGATTTCCCGATAATTCCCACCTGTTCGGTGGAGAAGGCGTGGCCGGTCGGCCAGCCGCCGGCACCGCCGTACGGTGGGCCACGGCACACCGGCGGTGGAGCCGGTACCGAGGCGCTAGTGTCGATCTCGTGCCGACGCGGAGAGCGAAGATCCCAGCGACGAAGTATCCGGTCGAACGGTTCACCCTCGACAACGGCCTGCGCGTGGTGCTCACGCCGGACCGCAGCGCCCCGGTCATCGGGGTCGCGGTGGTCTACGACGTCGGCATCCGCTCCGAGCCGGAGGGACGCACCGGTTTCGCGCACCTCTTCGAGCACCTGATGTTCCAGGGCTCGGAGAACCTGGAGAAGCTGGCCCACTTCCGGCACGTCCAGGGCGCGGGCGGGACGTTCAACGGCTCCACCCACCTGGACTACACCGACTACTTCGAGACGCTGCCGGCGAACGCCCTGGAACGGGCGCTGTTCCTGGAGGCCGACCGGATGCGCGGCCCCCGGCTGACCGAGGAGAACCTGCGCAACCAGGTCGACGTGGTCAAGGAGGAGATCCGGGTCAACGTGCTGAACCGGCCGTACGGCGGGTTCCCCTGGCTGACGCTGCCCCCGGTCATGTTCGACACCTTCCCCAACGCGCACGACGGCTACGGCTCCTTCGTCGACCTGGAGTCGGCCACCGTGGCCGACGCCGCCGACTTCTTCCGCCGCTACTACGCCAGCGGCAACGCGGTGCTCGCGGTCAGCGGCGACATCGACGTGGCCGAGGCGACCGAGCTCATCGAGCGGCACTTCGGGGACGTGCCGGCCCGGCCCGCCCCGCGGCGGCCCGACTTCGCCGAGCCCGACCTGACCGCCGAGCGGCGCAGCACGTACACCGACGCGCTGGCCCCGATCCCGGCGGTGGCCGGCGCGTGGCGGGTGCCCGACCCGATCAGCGACTTCGCCGGTTACCTGCCCTACGTGGTGCTGGCCGAGGTGCTCACCGACGGCGACGCCTCCCGGCTGGTCGAGCGGCTGGTGCAGCGCGACCGGTCGGTGACCAGCCTCGGCGGGTACGTCGGGTTCATGGGCGACCCGTTCGACGTGCGCGACCCCACCGCGCTGCTGCTCCAGGCGCACCTGCCGCCCGGCGGCGACGTGGACAAGGTGCTGCGCACCATGGACGAGGAACTGGACCGGCTGGCGACCGACGGGCTGACCGACGGGGAGCTGGCGCGTACCCAGGCCCGGATGGCCACCCACCTGCTGCGCGACACGGACGCGGTGCTCGGCCGCGCGTTGCGGATGGCGGTGCTGGAACAGCAACGCGGCGAACCCGGCCTGCTCAACGACCTGCCCCGGCTGGTCGGCGAGGTGACCGAGGAGCAGGTCCGCGCCGCCGCCGCCACCCTGCGGCCCGAGCGCCGCGCGTCCGTCGAGGTCGTCGCCGGAGGTTCCCGATGAGTACGCCGACCACCACGACCACCACCGTCCGGCCGCTGCCGGCGCTGGGCCCGAACCGCCGCCTCAAGGTGCCGAAGCAGGCCGAGCGCACGCTCCGCAACGGCCTCACCGTGATCGCGGTACGCCGCTCCTCCGTACCGCTGGCCGAGCTGCGACTGTGGATGCCGTTCGGGCGTACCCACCTGGCCCGTGGCGCGATGCTGGCGCAGACCATGCTCTCCGGCACCGAGGCGCACAGCGCCACCGAGCTGGCCGCCGAGTTGCAGAAGGTCGGCGGCGGGCTGACCGCCGGTCTCGACCCGGACCGGCTGATGCTCTCCGGCGCGGCCCTGGTCACCGGGCTGGACCGGATGCTGGAGCTGCTGGCCGAGGTGCTCACCGGCGCCACCTACCCGGCCGACTGGGTGGAGACCGAACGGGATCGGCTGGTCGACCGCATCCAGGTCGCCCAGAGCCAGCCGTCCCACCTGGCCCGCACCGCGCTGCTCAAGCGGGTGTACGGGCGGCACCCGTACGCGGTGCAGACGCCCGACCCGGACCAGGTCCGGGCGGTCCGCCCGGCCGCGTTGCGCCGGCTGCACGCCGAGCGGGTGCACCCGGCCGGCGCGGTGCTTGTGCTCGTCGGCGACGTGGCGCCGGAGCGGGCGCTGGACGCGGCCGAGAAGGCGCTCGCCGGGTGGCGCGGTGACGGCCACGTCGCCGAGCTGCCGCCCGCGCCGCCGCTGGAACCCGGGCCACTGCTGCTCGTCGACCGGCCCGGCTCGGTGCAGTCCTCGGTACGCCTCGCGCTCCCGGCGGTGCCCCGTACGCACCCGGACCACGCCGCGTTGCAGCTCGCCAACCTGATCTTCGGCGGCTACTTCTCCTCCCGCTGGGTGGAGAACATCCGCGAGGACAAGGGCTACACGTACGGGCCGCACTCGCTGGTGGAGCACTCGGTGGCCGGTTCGCTGCTCGTCGCCGGCGCCGAGGTGGCCACCGAGGTGACAGCGGCGGCGCTGGTGGAGACGACCTACGAGCTGGGCCGCCTGGCCACTGTGCCGCCGAAGCCCGACGAGCTGGAGCAGGCCCGCCAGTACGCGCTCGGCACGCTCCAGCTCGGCATGTCCACCCAGGCCGGTCTCGCGTCGCTGACCAGCGCGTACGCCGGCAACGGGCTGCGGCTGGACTTCCTCGCCGAGTACGCCGCCCGGCTGGCCGCCGCGACTGTGGACGACGTGGCCGAGGTGGCGTCCCGCTACCTGGCGCCGGCGCGCGCGGTCACCGTCGTGCTCGGCGACGCGGCGCGGGTGGCCGGCTCGCTCGCCGCGCTGACACCGGTGCGTACGGAATCGGCATGAGCGGCGAATCCGCGCCGCCGCTGGCCCGGTCGACGCTCGACCGGGCCGCGCACCGGCGTGCCGACCCGGCCTGGCTGACCGAGGCGTGGGAGCGGGCCCGGGTGCTGGTGCTCGACTCCGCCGCCGAGGGGCGGGCGCTGGTCCGGGGCGCGGCGGCCCCGCCGGAGCTGGTCCTGGTGGCTCCCGGTGAGCTGCCCGAGGTGCCCCGGTCGGTGCCGATGTTCCTCGGTGTCGAGCCGGACGGCGTACCGGTCTTCGCCGTGGACGGGCCGCTGCCGGCGCTGCCGGACACCCGTCCGGCTCACCTGCGCGAGGTCGGCCATCTGATGACCGACCGGGACGCGGGCCTGTTCACCACCGCGCTGGCGCTGCTCAACTGGCACCTGCGGCACGGCTACTCGTCGACCACCGGCAAAGCGACCCGCGCCGACGAGGCCGGCTGGTCGCGGATCGACCCGGGCGGCGACCGGGTCTGGCCGCGTACCGACCCGGCCATGATCGTGCTGGTGCACGACGGGGTGGACGGCCCGGACGGCCGCTGCCTGCTCGGCAACAACGCGGCCTGGCCGCGCACCCCGGGCATGCGCCGCTACTCCTGCCTGGCCGGATACGTCGAGCCCGGCGAGTCGGCCGAGGCCGCCGTGCTGCGCGAGGTGCGCGAGGAGGTCGGCGTCCCGGTCGACGAGATCGCGTACGTGGGCAGCCAGTCCTGGCCGTTCCCCGGCTCGCTGATGCTCGGCTTCCTGGCCCGCGCCGACGCGGACGCGCCGATCCGGGTCGACCTGGCCGAGATCGCGCACGCGCGCTGGTTCACCCGCCGGGAGATCGGCGCGGCGCTCGCGGACGAGCCGGTGCCGGTGGGCGGGGGAGACCGGCTGGTGCTGCCGCCGCCGTCGTCGATCGCGTTGTTCCTGGTGCACCGCTGGCTCGACGGGCACTGCTGACCACCCGGCCGGCCGGACGCGGCCCCGACCCGGGTCGCCGTTGCCGCGACGGCCACGGGTCGGGAACACGTGCCGTCGCGGCCGGATGTGGCGGGATGACGGCGGGGGAGGCCGGTCCGGCCGCGACGGACGTCAGCGTCCGGTCATCCACCGTCCCAGCGGTACGGGTGCCCGGCGGCGGGCTCCTCGATCGGCAGCACCTTGACCCGGTGCCGGCCGGTGCGTACCGCCCCGACGGCGGACAGCGCGCGGGCGAGCAGGAGGGCGGCGTCCCGATCCTCGGCGTGGACGACCTGGCGGCGGGGTTCCGGCGTGCTCTTCTCGTCCCGCAGCCGGCGACCGCCGGCCCAGGCGGCGGCGATGTCGGCGTCGGCGGCGGTACGGATCTCGGTGCGGACGATCAGGAACCGCATGGTGTCCCCCGGACAATCGGCGGTTACACGCTGGAACTTCCACGTCACTCCCGCGTCATGTTACGCCGATGTGTCTGCCCGGCAAGGGGAACGCGCCACCTCGACCGATCGGGGGATCCCAGGTCAGTGCCGTTGTCGAGGGCGGACAGGTGAGGGGGCCGCCGGTTCGCGCCGACGGCCCCCGTGGTTCGCCGGATCAGTCCAGATCGAACTGACCGCTCTTGGTGCCGGCGAGGAAGCCGAGCCAGCCGGCCCGGTCGAACAGCAGGACCGGCCCGTTCGGGTCCTTGCTGTCCCGCAGCGCCACAGTCGCCGGCCCGGGGTCGAGCGGCGCGACCTCCACGCAGTTGGAGGTCTGGCTACGGGTGCTCTTGCGCCAGGCGGCACCGGCGAGCCGTGCCGAGAGGGCGGTCGTGCTGGTGTGGATCTCGTTCATGGTGCTTGCTCCTGGTGAGGTGCTCCGATGGGGACGAGCGACGCCCGCGCGCGGGCGGCGTCCCGGTCGGATCACCGCTCCGTGGTGAGGCGTCCCGAGTCCCGGCGACGTTGGGTCGGCGCCGTTGCCGGCCCGTACGCCACCGTGGACTCGACTGCCGTGCCGGTCAGCCGTCCCGTCGCCTCGATCAACCAGGAGAGGGTGTCCGATGCGGAGAGCGCCGACGAGCATAGCCACTCGAACACCACTTTATAGCGATTTAGAGTGTTTATCTCGGTCGACATGACGTCGGTGAACCCACCTTCGATGGCGAGCGTCTCCGGATCGAGGGGATCGGCGAATCGGTAGACCGAGAACGCGGTCGGCGGAAGGTACCAGTCACCGACCCGGGTGTCCCGTAGCAGCAGACGCAGCGTCACGTTCGGCAGCAGCGCCATCTCGCACAGGTGGACGAGCTGCTCGTGCAGCACCTCCGGCGGCCCGGCCCGGCGGCCGAGCGCGGCCTCCTCCAGCACCGCCGTGTAGCGGGGCACGTCGGGGGAGCGGGTCAGCAGCGACTGGCGGGCCTGCCGGGCGCGTACCTCGGTCTCGGGATCCTCGCTCTCCGGGTCGCCGGCCTCGGCGGCCACCTGCGCGGCGGACAGGATCCGGTGCCGGGCGTACCCGGGCGTCTGCAACAGCCCCGGCACCAGCACCGGGTTGTACTCGGAGATCTCCGCGCAACCGCCCTCCAGCTCGGCGAAGGCGCGCTGCTGCTGGGTCATCACCGGGAAGTTGCGCAGCCAGCCGCGCATGTCGCCGGCCTCGTGGGTGATCCCGGTCAGCTCGGCGCGCTGCTCCTCGTCGGCGCCGTAGAGCGTCAGCAACGCGTCCACGTCGTCCGGGTCGGGACGGCTGCGGCCGTTCTCCAGACGGGACAGCTTGGATGCGGAGGCCCAGCCGATCCGCTCGATGACCTGGTCACCGGTCAGACCGGCCTGTTCGCGGAGCCGGCGCAGCTCGGTGCCGAGCCGGCGACGGCGCAGAATCGGGCCTGGTACGGCAGGAGGCACGGCGTCCTCTTTCCCGTCGACCGTCGCTTGACGCGACGGTAACTGTATGAAATTCGCCCCCCACGGTCAGTATGGACGGCGCGACCGGCGTCGGAGGTTCCGGCGAGGGCGTGTCACGTGACAAAACGAGGACTGTGGAGGGCGTCTTCACCTGCGCCCGCCCCCGACGCGCCCTGGTGGCGCACCCCTCCGGAGGGAACCGATGCGCACCGTCCTGCGCCGCCCCGACTTCCGTCTCCTCTTCGCCGCGCTCGTCGCGAGCATGGCGGCGGAGTCGGTCCTGCTGCTCGCCCTGGCCGTCTGGGTAAAGGACCTGACCGGTTCGGACAGCATGGCCGGGGCGACCATCTTCGCGGTCATCGCGCCGATGGCGCTCGCCCCGCTGGTCGGCTGGGTGGTCGACCGCTGTCGCAGGCGACCGTTCTTCATCGCCGCCAACCTGGTCGCGGCGGTGCTGCTCGGTCCGTTGCTGGCCGTCCGGGACCGGTCCGACGTCTGGGTGATTTACGTGGTCGCCGCGCTCTACGGGCTGTCGTACATCACCCTCACCGCCGTGCTCAACGGACTCATCCGGCATCTGGTTCCGGCTGAGCTGCTGGCCGACGCGAACGGACTGCTGCAGACCGTCCGGCAGGGCCTGCGGCTGATCGGGCCGCTGGCCGGGGCGGGCGTGTACGCCGCCGTGGGCGGGTGGCTGCTGGTCCTGCTCGCCATGACCGGCTTCGTCACCGCGGCGGGGGTGGTCGCGCGGCTGCGCGTGGAGGAGGGCACACCGTCGCGGCCGGCCCGCCGGGGGCCGTCCGAGCTGAGCGCGGGGCTGCGCCACCTGACCGGCGAGCCGGCGCTGCGCCGGGCGCTGCTCGGGTACGGGCTCGGCTCGCTGGTGATGGGCTTCACCGAGTCGCTGATCTTCGCGTACGTCGATCTGGGCCTGGGCCGCGACGCCGCGTTCGTCGGCGTGCTCGTCATGGTGCAGGGCGTCGGCGGGCTGGCCGGCGGCCTGTTCTCGGCCGCCGTGGTCCGCCGGTTCGGCGAGGTCGGCGCGCTCGCCGCGGGCGTGACGTTCTTCGGACCGGCCGCGCTGGCGCTCGCGTACCCCCGGTTGTGGCTCGGGGTGGTGGCGCTGCTGCTTGCGGGCCTCTCGCTGCCGCTGACCATGGTGGGGTTGCACACGCTGATCCAGCGGCGGACGCCGCCGCGGCTGCTCGGCCGGGTCACCGCGGCGTCGGAGGCCCTGGTCAGCGGGCCGCAGGCGCTCTCCATCGGCACCGGCGCGCTGCTCGTCGGCGTGTTCGACTACCGGCTGCTGTTCGCGGTGGTGGGGATCGTCACCACGGCGGCCGGCCTCTACCTGTGGCGGGGGCGCGGGCTGACCACGCCGGTCGCGGCGCCGGTCCGGATCCCGGCGCCCCGGCGGCCGGCCGGCGACGGGGTGCTCAGCCGCGGCGGGTCCTGAAACGGCGACGAGCGGCCGCACCCGAACCGGGTACGGCCGCTCGCGGCGTCGTGGGAGGTCAGCCGGGCAGCGCGGCCAGGTGCTGCTTGACCTGGGTGATCGAGGGGTTGGTCAGGGCGCTGCCGTCGGTGAAGCGCAGCGTCGGGACGGTCTGGTTGCCGCCGTTGACGCTCATCACGAAGTCCGCGGCGGCGGGGTCCTGCTCGATGTCGACCACCTCGTACGCGATGCCCTCCCGGTCGAGCTGCGACTTCAGCCGGTGGCAGTAGCCGCACCACGGGGTGGAATACATCGTCAGCATGGTCTGCTCCTCCAAGGGGTGACTCGCGCCCGGTCCGATCAGGCCAGGCTAACCGCTGCAACGTCGGACGATGCTGGGATGATTCCCTGCTGTGGGCGTTGACTCAGGTGCGGAACGGGTGCTGACCGGACTGGATCCGGAGCAGCGGTCCGCGGTGACCGCCCCGGCTGGCCCGGTCTGCATCCTGGCGGGCGCCGGCACCGGTAAGACCCGGGCGGTGACGTCGCGGATCGCGTACCGGGCGTTGACCGGCGACATCGCCGGCCGGCACGTGCTGGCGGTCACGTTCACCGCCCGCGCCGCCGCCGAGATGCGGAGCCGTCTCACTGTGCTCGGGGTGCGGGGTGTGCAGGCGCGCACCTTCCATGCGGCCGCGCTGCGGCAGGTCCGCTACTTCGCGCCCCGGCTGCTGGCCGGGCGGGCCATGCCGGAGCTGCTGGACAGCAAGGTGCGGGTGGTCACGCTCGCCGCCGCCAAGGTCGGCCTGCGCGCCGACCGGGCCGCCGCGCGGGACCTGGCCGCCGAGATCGAGTGGGCCAAGTCGTCGCTTGTCGAGCCGGGGGAGTATGTCGTCGCCGCCGCCAAGGCGCTGCGCGAGACGCCGTACGAGCCGGCCCGGGTCGCCGACGTGTTCGACGCGTACGAGCGGCTCAAACGCGGCAACGGGGTGATCGACTTCGAGGACATGCTGCGCGCCGCCGTCTGGGGCATCGAGGAGCACCCGGACGTCGCCGAGCAGGTGCGCAGCCAGTACCGGCACTTCGTGGTCGACGAGTACCAGGACGTCAACCCGCTCCAGCAGCGGCTGCTGGAGGCGTGGCTGGGCGGCCGGGACGACCTGACGGTGGTCGGCGACGCCAGCCAGACGATCTACTCGTTCACCGGCGCCACCTCGTCGTACCTGGTCGACTTCCCGCGACTGCACCGGGGCGCGACAGTGGTCCGGCTGGTCCGCGACTACCGCTCCACCCCGCAGGTCGTCGGGCTCGCCAACGCGGTGATCTCGCAGGCCCGGGGCGCCGAGGCGCGGCTGCGGCTGGAGCTGCACGGCCAGCGCCGGCCCGGCCCGGAGCCGGACCTGCGGATCTTCACCGACGAGCCGGCCGAGGCCAACGCGGTCGCGGCCCGCTGCCGGGCACTCGTGGCGGGTGGCACCCCGGCGCGGGAGATCGCGGTGCTGTTCCGCACCAACGCCCAGTCCGAGGCGTACGAGAAGGCGCTCTCCGAGGCCGGGGTGCCGTACGTGCTCCAGGGCGCGGAGCGGTTCTTCGAACGGCCCGAGGTGCGGCAGGCGATGATCGCGTTGCGCGCCGCCACCCGGTCGACTGACGCGGGGACCCCGCTGCCGGCCGCCGTGGTCGAGGCGCTCACCGCCGTCGGCTGGGCGCCAGACGCGCCCCCGCCCGGCGGCGCCGCCCGCGAACGGTGGGAGGCGCTCGCCGCGCTGGTCCAGCTCGCCGAGGAGCACGCGGCGCAGGCCGAGGAGGAGCCCGGCCTGACCGGGTTCACCGAGGAACTCGCCCGGCGGGCCGCCCAGCAGCACGTGCCCACCGTCGAGGGGGTGACACTCGCGTCGCTGCACTCGGCGAAGGGGCTGGAGTGGGACGCGGTGTTCCTGGTCGGGCTGGCCGAGGGCACGCTGCCCACCACGTACGCGAAGACCATGGAGCAGGTCGAGGAGGAACGGCGGCTGCTCTACGTCGGGATCACCCGGGCCCGGGAGTGGCTCTGGCTGTCGTACGCCACGTCGCGCTCGCCGGGTGGCCGGGCCCGGCGGCCGTCGCGGTTCCTGCCCCAGCTCGACCGCTCCGGCGGCGGTGAGCGGGCCGGCGGCGCGGGCCCGGCACGGCGGGCCGAGCGGCGCCGGCCGCAGGTGGTCTCCTGCCGGATCTGCGGCGCCACGCTGCTCGCCGGCGCGGACCGCAAACTGGGCCGTTGCCCGACCTGCCCCTCGGACATCGACGAGGAGCTGTACGAGCGGCTGCGCGAGTGGCGGCAGCGGGTGGCGGGCGCGCAGAAGGTGCCGGCGTACGTGGTCTTCACCGACGCCACGCTCACCGCGCTGGCCGAGCGGAAGCCCGGCCGCACCGAGGAACTGGTGGCGATCGCCGGGATCGGGCCCCGAAAAGTCGGGCTTTACGGGGATACGGTGCTCGCCCTGGTGGCGGGCGCCACGGTGGACGACGTCTGCCCACAGAAAACTTCTGAAAACTAGCCGTAAATCGTTTGCCCTCCCCCGAGGGCGAGGAATAGCCTCATGACACACCTCGCGAGCGGCGCCGTTCTGGCTGCTCAAAGGGGATGAGTCCACGGTCGGCACGAGGAGAGTAGGGAGGTGGCACCAATGAAGATCTTCACTTATGAGCGTCTTGCGGCGATGCCGTCTGCCGTCGCTCCGCTGTCGGCTGTCCGGGTGGCCCCGGCTGCTCGACCGTCGGCTCCGCAGGTGCACCAGGTTCAGGTTCAGGCCGAGCTGATCCTGACCGTTGCGCCGATCGCCGGAGTCGAGGGGACCAGTGGCTTCGCGGGCAAGGGCATCGATGGCGCCAAGAAGCGCACGGATGTCCGCGGCGTTCCACCTCGAGGTAGACCGGTCTGATCCATCAGACCACCGGCTCACCTCGAGGCCGCGGAACCCGCATACCGGGATCCGCGGCCTCAGTTTTTTGTCCCGCCGAAGTACGTCGGAATGCGATCCACGAGATCGAAGTGAGAGAGAGGTGACCGGAGGATGAGTCTGGCGTTGGCCCCCCTCGACGTGAGCGTCGACGTGGAGGCGAACCTGCCCTGCCGGAAGTTCGACCCCGACCTGTGGTTCTCCGACTCGCCCGCCGAGCTCGAGCTGGCCAAGTCGCTCTGCGGGGACTGCCCGCTGCGCGTCGAGTGCCTGGCCGGGGCGGTGGAGCGAGCCGAGCCCTGGGGCGTCTGGGGCGGCGAGATCTTCGAGCGTGGCGCGGTCGTCCCGCGCAAGCGGCCCCGTGGCCGTCCGCGCAAGGAGGACCTCGCCCGTGACGCGCAGCTCCGGGTCGAGGCGGAGGAGCGACTGGCGGCCAGCGGGCTGTCCGAGTCGCGGAACTCCGTCCGGCTGGCAGCCTGACAAACCTACGTTCCGAAACCGACCGATGCCGGTGTCCCTCCACCGGCCGACCTGAGAGAGAAATTCTGATGCTGAACATGCCGAACGGATTCGAGATGCAACTACTCCACGAAGCGTTGTCCAGGGCCCGAATGCGCCGGCCTCAGGCCGGTCGCACCACCACGAGCACTGAGGCAACCCGTTCCGCCCGTACCGTCGCCATGCGGAGTCGCAGTCAGTCGGCCCGCGACCTGGGCGTTCTGTAGAACGATCGTGAGAAGGGGCGGTGACCGACAGGTCACCGCCCCTTCGCTGTGCTCACTCGGCGGCCGCGCTCTCGCTCGCCGGCCCGCTTTGGTCAGGCCACCGGCGCGAAGCCTGGTAGCCAGCGTTCCAGGATCGACCGGTAGGGGGCCTTCGCCTCCAGCTGGCAGAGCACCCCGATCGAACCCAGCGTGACCCGGTGGATCATCAGGTACGACGGGGGCAGGTTGAGCTGGCGGCTCAGCTGGTAGGCGGGGGAGCGGGGACTGGCCAGCCGGGTCGCCTCGGCGCGCAGCCAGGCCCGGGTGAAGCGGAACTCGTCGGCGGCGATCGGCTCCAGCATCGGGCGGAGGAAGTCGAGCACCGCCGGGGCGTCGATCGACTCGGTACGGCTGACGAAGCCCTCGGCGCGCAGCCCTTCCACCACCGCGTCGGCGTCCTCGCGCAGCGCCAGCGCCGCGATCCGGCCGATCGGCTCCGGCGTGCCCTGCGGCATCCGGGCCACCGCCCCGAAGTCGATCACGCCGAGCCGCCCGTCCGGGAGCAGCCGGAAGTTGCCCGGGTGCGGGTCGGCGTGCAGCAGCCCGGCCCGCTCCGGCGCGGACAGGTGCAGCTCGGCCATCAGCCGGCCGGCCTCGTTCCGCTGCTCCTCGGTGCCCTCGCGGATGATCTGGGACAGCGGGATGCCCTCCACCCACTCGGTGATCAGCACCCGGGGTGCGGCGTCGAGCACCTCCGGGATGAAGATGTCCGGATCGTCGGCGTACGCGGCGGCGAACGCCCGCTGCGACTCCGCCTCCAGCTCGTAGTCCAGCTCCTCGGTGATGCGTTCGCGCAGCTCGGCCAGGAGCGGCTTCACGTCCAGCCCCGGCTGGATGGCCCGGAACATGCCGCCGAGCCGGGAGAGCTGCTTGAGGTCGGCGAGCAGGGCGTCACCGGCGCCCGGGTACTGGATCTTCACGGCCACGTCCCGGTGCAGGGGGCCGCCGTCCGGCCCGTACCCCGGGTCGCGCCAGACCGCGCGGTGCACCTGCCCGATGCTCGCCGCGGCGGCCGGAGTGTCGTCGAAGGAGACGAACCGGTCGCGCCAGTCCGGGCCGAGTTGCTCGGCCAGCACCCTGTGTACCGTCGCCGCCGGCAGCGGCGGCGCGGCCTCCTGGAGTTTGGTGAGCGCCTGCCGGTAGGGCGCGGCGACCTCCTCGGGCAACGCCGCCTCGAACACCGAAAGGGCCTGGCCGAACTTCATCGCCCCGCCCTTGAGCTGCCCGAGCACGCTGAACAACTGCTCGGCGGTGCGCTGCTGGATCTCGGCGGAGATGACGTCGGACGCGAGGCCGGTCACCCGCTTGCCCATGCCGAGGACGGTTCGACCGGCGAACCCGAGCGGCAGGGCGGCGAGTTTGGCGGTGCGGGACACGGCCCGGCGCGGGATGTCGGTCACCCGGCCATTGTTACCGACTCGGGGCCTCCGCTGCTGCCGTGCGGCGGGTAGCGACCGGCGTCGACCGGATCGGGCGACGCCGGCAGCAGCCGCAGGAGGGGTGCGGCGGCCACCGTCGGTGACGGACGCGACCCGGACCGCGGATCTCCACCGCGCCGCCGAGCGTCTCCGGCTGGGCGCCGTCGAGCTGGGCCAGCACCTCCGCCGTCGCGAAGGCCGCCCCGGCCAGCCCGGTGGCGACGGCGCAGGCCCGCTCGCCCCGGTCGGCGGCGAGCTGGGCGGCGAGCGCGGGCCAGTCCGGATCCCGGTCGCCGCGATGCAGGTCGAGGCAGCGCAGGCAGGGCCCGACGGGCGGGCGGACCAGCGGACCGATCACCGGTACGCCGCCGCGCAGGTCGAGCAGCAGGTGGGGCTGGCGTCGGCGGGCGTACCCGGTGGCGAGCAGTTCCGCCGGACGGTCCACGCCGAGCTGCACCACCAGGTCCGGCCGGGTGCCCCGCAACGGGGCGGTGACCGTGCCGGGCGCGCACCGCTCCAGCGTCGCGCGTACCGCCGGGGCCAGCGGCCGGCCCAGCTCCGCGGTGGTCAGGCCGGTCCCGGCCAGGTCACCGGCGCCCACCGGGCCGGCCAGATCGGGTACGACGTGCCCGACGCCGGCGTGGGCCAGCGCGACGGCGACCGCCGCGCCGAGTCGTCCCGTGCCGGTGACCAGCACCCGCGCGCCCCGGCGGCGGCGCAGCAGCCGGGCCGGGGTGCCGGGCAGGTCGGGTGACGCGAGCGCCAGCGCGGCGGCCTCGGCGGCCAGCCGGGCCCGGGCCGAGCCGGTGAGGTCACGGGGGAGCAGCGCCTGCGCCGGCACCACCAGTCCGGCCTCCCGGAGCGTGTCGAGCAGGGCGCGGGCCTCGTCGGGGGGGATCCGGACGGCGCCCGCCTCGGCCAGCACGGCGCGTTCGCTGCGGGTGCCGTCGAGCAGGTCGAGCAGGCGGGCGGTCCCGGGCGAGGACATCTCCAGCAGCACCGCCCGGCCGGGCTGCTCGCCGAGCTGGAGCGTGTGCCGGTCGCGCCAGAGCCGGGTCAGGCCGGGTAGCAGAATGGGACGGACGAGCGGTGTCGGGTCGGTCACGCAACTGATGGTGACCGTCTCCACGCGCTCCGTCGCTCGTTGTCCACAGGTGCGGCGTGCCGTGGCCAGTGCTGTCCACAGGATCTCGCCGGTTTTCCACAACCAGCCGGTAACCGTGTCGGCTACGCGACGGGGGAGGGCGGCCACCGGCCGCCCTCCCCCGTGTGTGTCCTACGGGTCAGACCTTGGCCTTGCCCAGGATGCGGTTCACTGTTGTGCCGCACACCGGGCACTTGCCCTTGGCCATGTTCATGCCGGTCTTCGAGACCTCCACGTGCCCCTCGAAGTCCCGCTTCTCCTTGCACTTCACGCAGTAACCGTTGTAGGTCTGGGCCTGGTCGGCCACGGTAGCCTCCTCGTCTCGTCCGCCGGAGGTGTCCGGCGGGTCTCCCTGCGGCGGCCCACGCGTGGCACCGGCGCCGGGGGTTCTCCGCGGCCAGTCACCTGACCGTGGTTGGCGGACCCTACCCAGGTCTGGGCGGTTCCATGTCAGCTGTACGCCGACTCTGTGAGCAAGTCGACGTCGAGAGTGTGCATGCCGAGTAACGTCGGATAAGTCAGTTTCGCGCGGACACGCCGGATGAATGCACCCAGATCCGCTTCGCGCCGCCCCGCCGGCCGTCACCCGTCGTAGATCACTTAACGTGAACAGGGCCGGTCAGGTGATGGTCAGCTACCGTCGCAAAGAATTTTTTCCGGACTCCGGACAATCAACCATCATTTTCCGGGCGCGTGTCGTCGTGTTGACTCTTGCGGAGCCCTGGTCAGTACGCATTACCTTTCCCTCGTGACAGTCAACCGAGGCTGCGCGGACCGGTAATGGCCGTGACGCGGAAGCCCGTCGTCGAGGTGCGGCGCAGCCAGCGCCGGCGGCGCACGGTGTCCGCGTACCGGGACGGGGAGCGCGTCGTCGTGCTGATCCCCGACCAGTTCTCCCGGGCCGAGGAGAGCGAGTGGGTCGACCGGATGCTCGCCCGGCTCGCCGCCCGCGAGGGCCGCCTGGCCCGCTCGGACGCCGAACTGCTCGCCCGCGCCGCCCGCCTGATCGACAGCTACCTGACCGAGTACGGTTCGGCCGCCGCCCCGGCGAGCGTCCGCTGGGTCACCAACCAGAACGGCCGCTGGGGCTCCTGCACGCCCGCCGACCGCACCATCCGGATCTCGCACCGCGTCCAGGACATGCCCGACTGGGTGATCGACTACGTGCTGCTGCACGAGCTGGCTCATCTCATCGTGCCCAGCCACAACGCCGAGTTCTGGGCGCTCGTCGCCCGTTACCCGAGGTCGGAGCGGGCCCGCGGCTACCTGGAGGGCGTTGCCGCCACCGCCGCCGTCCCCTGACCATCCCGCCTTTGCGGTCGATCATGAAGTTGGCCCGGCGTTTCGTCCGCTTCGTCACCGCCAACCTCATGATCGTGCACGGAAGCGGGTCGGGGCGGGGGTTAAGGTCGGCGGATGTCGCGACGTGTGGTGGTGGCGCTGCTCGGCCCGGTGACCTGGTCACCGCCCGGAATCGATCCGACGCGATGGCGTGCCGCGCTCGCCGAGGACGTGGTGGACCTGCTGGCCACCCTGAACGAGGTGGAGACAGCGGTGGCGGTCACGGCCCGGGACCGATGGCTGGCCGACGCCGTGGTCTGGCCCGGCACCCAGGTGTACGAGGTGACCGAGCCGACGCCGAACGCGGTGTTCGCGGCGATCATCGGCGACCAGGCGGTCCACGAGGACGGCGCAGCCGGCTACGACCAGGTGGCGGTGGTGGCGGCGGACACGCCGGACCTGCCCGGGCTGACGCTCGGCAAGCTGCTGCGGCCGCTCACCACCCGGCCGGTGGCGGTGGCCCCGGCCGAGGGAAGCGGAACCGGGCTGCTGGGGGTGGCGGCGCGACTGCCCGTACCGGCGTGGCTGCCGGCGCTGGATCTGGACACGACCGCCCCGACCGAGGTGCGGCGGGCGGCACCGAGCCCGGGGGACGTGGCGGTCACCGCCGGCTGGCACCGGCTGCGCGGCCCCGCCGACCTGGCCGCCCTCGATCCGGCGGTCGAGGGCTGGGAGGCCACCCGGGCCCTGCTGTCCGGCCGCCCCGTCTGACCGCCGCCCGCCCCGCCCGCCGCCCGCTCCGCCCGCTCCCCGCCCCGTCGATCTTGGAGTTGTGGCACCTGACAGAAGCCGCCTTCGGGACATCCTGGGCGCCACAGCTCCAAGATCGACGGTGAGATGGGCGGGGTGGGGTGGCGGGCGGGGCGGGGGGTGGGACGTGGACGGGGCCCGCACGGTGATCCGTGCGGGCCCCGTCGCGTACTGCGTCAGCGCTTGTCGTCGTCCTCGCCGGGGGCCTTCTCCTCCGGGGCGCCGGGGGCGGAGAAGTCGAAGTTCGCCAGCTCGTCGTCGAGATCGGTGCTGGTCGTGGCGAACGCCTCCGGGGCGGCGAAGTCGTCGTCGGAGGGCAGC
Source organism: Micromonospora sp. NPDC049151 (assembly GCF_040648395.1). Classification (NCBI taxonomy): domain Bacteria; kingdom Bacillati; phylum Actinomycetota; class Actinomycetes; order Micromonosporales; family Micromonosporaceae; genus Micromonospora; species Micromonospora sp. NPDC049151. The sequence goes on along the minus strand of NZ_JBEZDP010000017.1, from coordinate 92,693 downwards.
AGGTCCGGGTGGCCCCAGACCGCGTCCCGCCCGGCGATGCCGCGGTGCTCGGTCAGCGCCGCCCACAGCACCGACGCCTCGCGCAGCCGGCGGGGCCGCAGTTCGAGGCCGACCAGCGCGGCGAACGTCTGCTCGGCCGGGCCACCCGCGGCGCGGCGGCGGCGGAACGCCTCGCCGAGGCGTACCACGTTGGGCAGGCGGTCACCGGCGGCGCTGTCGACGACGTGGCAGACCCAGCCCTCGACCAGCGCGAGCACTGTCTCCAGCCGGGCCAGCGACGCCTTCTGCGCGGGCGTGTCCTCCGGCGTGAAGATGCCCTCCAGCGCGATCGCCTGCATCGACTCCGGGTCGGTCGGGTCGACCCGGCCCATCGCCTCCTCGATCGCCTCCCGGTTGACCCGGATGCCGGCGGCGTAGTTCTCCACCGCCGTCAGCACGTGCCCGCGCAGCCACGGCACGTGCTGGAACAGGCGCTGGTGAGCGGCCTCGCGCAGGGCCACGTAGAGGCGTACCTCGTCCTCGGGCAGCTCCAGGCCCTCGCCGTACACCTTGATGTTGGCGGGAACGAGCGCGGCGGTGCCGGCGGGGCCCAGCGGCAGGCCGATGTCACCGGCGGAGAGCACCTCGGCGGCGAGCGAGCCGAGCGCCTGGCCGAGCTGGCCGCCGAAGAGGGCGCCGCCGAGCGTGGCGACCATCGACTGCATCGGGCCGAGCTGGGCGCGGGCCTCCGGTGGCACCAGGTCGCCCATCGCGCCGACCATCCGGCTGGCCACCGGGTCGCAGAGCTTGCGCCACACGTCGAGCGTCTTGAAGATCCACTCGTTGCGGTTCCAGGCGACCGAGGTGCGGATGCCGGAGGGCCACGAGGTCGCCGGCTCCAGCCAGAGGTCGGCGATGCGCAGCGCCTCCTCGACCGCGTTGCGTTCGAACGGCGACACCGCCGGGTCGCCGGCGGCGGCGAGCTGACTGGCGGCCACCTGACGGGCGAGGTCCCAGTTGACCGGCCCGCTGCCCGGCGCCGAGAGCAGGTGCTGCAACTGCGACATGAACTGCTGCATCGCCGCGGGGTCGTTGGGGTCTGGTGGTTGACCACCCGGGAGCGCGAAGCCGAACGGAATATCAGGCACGACGTCTACGGTACGCGGGGCCCGCCGCAGGTCGGGCCACTCGGCGTTGCGCTGAGGGCGAAGTCCGCCGGTCACCGCGCCGGATGGCGGGGGTCGGATCGGTACGCTCTGGCGCATGAGACGTCGCGGCGTGACCGTCCTCCTCGGTGCCCTGCTCACCGCCCTGCTCAGCATCGGTGTGCTGAGCGTGCCGCTGCCGTACGTGGTGCTCGGCCCCGGTCCGACGGTGAACACGCTGGGCCGCGAGGACGGCAAGGAGGTCATCCAGGTGACCGGCCGCGCGACGTCCACCTCCGCCGGTCAGCTCCGGCTCACCACTGTCGGTGTGCAGCCGACGGTGCGGCTCCGGTCGGCGCTGGCCGGATGGTTCTCCTCGGACGAGGCGGTGGTGCCGCGGGAACTGGTCTACCCGCCGGGGGAGTCGCAGGAGGAGGTCGAGAAGCGCAACGCGGAGGACTTCCAGAACTCGCAGACCAGCGCCGAGACGGCGGCGCTGCGCCAACTGGGCTACCCGGTCAAGGTGCTGGTCAAGGCGGTCACGCCGGGCGGCCCGTCGGTCGACGTGCTGCGGCCCGACGACGTGCTCACCTCGGTCGACGGGGTGCAGGTGACGAGCGCGGCCAAGCTCACCGAGCTGATCCGGTCCAAGCCGGCGGGCACCGCGCTGAAGATCGGCTACACCCGGGGCGACACCCCGGGCACCGCCACTGTGACCAGCCGCGAACAGGACGGCCGGCCGCGCATCGGCGTGGAGATCGACCAGCAGCAGCCGCACCCGTTCAACCTCAAGATCGACCTGGGTGACATCGGCGGTCCCAGTGCCGGGCTGATGTTCTCGCTCGGCATCATCGACAAGCTGGAGCCGGCCGACCTCACCGGCGGGAAGATCATCGCCGGTACCGGCACCATCGACGACGAGGGTCGGGTCGGCCCGATCGGCGGCATCGCGCAGAAGCTGGTCGGCGCCAAGGACGCGGGCGCGAAGGCGTTCCTGGTGCCCGCCGACAACTGCGCCGAGGCGGTCCGCAACCCTCAGCCGGACCTGCCGCTGCTGAAGGTCGCCACGCTCGACGAGGCGTTGAAGGCGCTCGAAACGTTGCGGTCCGGGGGCCAGCCGACGCGCTGTTGAGGCGGGCCGGCCGGCGGCCACCGGGCGGATCGTGACGTGACCTTGACCCGACGTGCTCAGGAACACCCCGTACTCTTGGTGCCTGGTCGGAGCCGATCACATCGAGCGTGCGGAGCCAAACAGTGGTCATGCGTAGCAGTCCCTTACCGAGGATGAGCCGGCGCGGACGCGTCACCATCGGTGTCCTGATCGGGGTGTTCGTCTTGTTCACCCTCCTCGGGTGGGGCGTCAACGCCTGGACCGACTGGCTCTGGTTCGACGAGGTCCGCTACACCCAGGTCTTCACCGGCGTGCTCGCCACCCGGCTGCTGCTGTTCCTGGTGGTCGGCGTCGGCATGGCGCTGATCGTCGGCGGCAACTTCTGGCTGGCGTACCGGCTGCGGCCCCGGATGCGTCCGCACTCGGCCGAGCAGGCGACGCTGGAGCGCTACCGGATGCTGCTGAGCCCGCGGCTCGGCACCTGGATCGCGCTCGCCGCCGCCGTCGTCGGGCTGTTCGCCGGCCTCTCCGCGCAGAGCCGGTGGGCCCAGTGGCTGCTGTTCCGCAACGGCGGCGACTTCGGGGTGAAGGACCCGGAGTTCGGCGTCGACGTCGGCTTCTACGTCTTCCAGCTCCCGTTCTGGCGCTACCTGCTCGGCGTCGGCTTCACCGTCGTGGTGCTGTCGCTGCTTGGCGCGCTCGCCGTGCACTACATCTTCGGCGGGGTGCGGCTCCAGGGCGTCGGCGACCGGATGACGAACTCCGCCCGCGCCCACCTCAGCTCGCTGGTCGCCGTGTTCGTGCTGCTCAAGGCCGTCGCCTACGTGCTGGACCGGCGGGCCATGCTGCTGGAGTACAACGAGGGCGCCAAGCTCTACGGCGCCGGCTACGCCGACGTGAACGCGCTGCTGCCGGCGAAGGAGATCCTCGCCTGGATCTCGATCGTGGTGGCCCTGGCGATCATCGTGTTCTCCAACGCGGTCATGCGGAACCTGGTCTGGCCGGGCATCTCGCTCGCCCTGCTCGGCGTGTCCGCGGTGGCGATCGGCGGCATCTACCCGTGGGCGGTGCAGACGTTCGAGGTCAAGCCGAGCGCCCGGGACAAGGAGGCGCCGTACATCGAACGCAGCATCAAGGCCACCCGGTCCGCGTTCGGCCTCGACGGCACGAAGACCACGCCGTACGCGGCCAGCAACCTCGTACCACCCGCCAGCCTGGCCACCGACACCTCGGTGGTGTCGAACATCAGGCTGCTCGACCCGCAGCTCGTCTCCGAGACGTACACGCAGCTCCAGCAGGTCCGTGGCTTCTACGACTTCGGCTCGAAGCTGGACATCGACAGGTACTCGGTGAATGACAAGACCTCCGACTACGTGGTCGGCGTCCGTGAGATCAACTACGGCGAGCTGACCGACCAGCAGAACAACTGGATCAACCGCCACACCGTCTACACCCACGGGTACGGCCTGGTGGCCGCCCCGGCGAACCAGGTGGTCTGCGGCGGCCAGCCGTACTTCGTCTCCGGCTTCCTCGGCGAGAAGGCGCAGGAGGCGTGCTCCGCGCCGACCGAGGAGATCCCGGCCCAGCAGCCGCGGATCTACTACGGCGAGCGGATGGAGGCGAACGACTACGCGATCGTCGGGCAGAACGGCGACCGCAACGTCGAGTTCGACCGCCCCACCTCCACCGGCGGTGAGCAGTACTACACCTACACCGGCGAGGGCGGCGTCAAGATCGGTTCGTTCCCGCGCCGGCTGCTCTACGCGATCAAGGAGCAGGAGTCGAACTTCCTGCTCTCCGAGGCGGTGAACGAGAACTCGAAGCTGCTGTACGTGCGCAACCCGCGCGACCGGGTGGAGAAGGTCGCGCCGTTCCTCACGCTCGACGGCGACCCGTACCCGGCGGTCGTGAACGGGCGCGTCCTGTGGATCATCGACGGCTACACCACCGCGGCGACCTACCCGTACGCCGAGCGGGTCAACCTCCAGGCCGAGACGGCCGACGAGCTGACCGGCCGGGGCACGTTCCAGCTCGCCCGGGAGAACGTCAACTACATCCGCAACTCGGTGAAGGCGACTGTCGACGCGTACGACGGCACGGTCAAGCTCTACTCGTACGACGACGCGGACCCGGTGCTCAAGGCGTGGAACAAGGCGTTCGGCGGTGACGTGGTGCTGCCCAAGGGCGACATCCCGGCCGAGCTGGCCGAGCACTTCCGCTACCCGGCCGACCTGTTCAAGGTGCAGCGCAACCTGCTCACCAAGTTCCACGTCACCGACCCCGGCGACTTCTACTCCGGCCAGGACTTCTGGCAGGTGCCGAACGTGCCGGACGCGCCGGACAGCGGGCAGAAGCAGCCGCCGTACTACCTGTTCACCCAGTTCCCCGGGCAGGAGGGGCCGCGCTTCCAGTTGACCTCGGCGGTCACCCCGAACGGGCGGCAGAACCTGGCCGCGCTGGTCTCCGGGTCGTACGTCGACGGGCAGCCGAGACTTGAGGTGCTGGAGCTACCGGACCAGACCCGGATCTCCGGGCCGACACAGGTGCACCAGCAGATGACGAACAACGGCGACATCCGGCAGCAGCTCAACCTGCTGTCGTCCAACCAGGCACAGGTGCAGTACGGCAACCTGCTCTCGCTGCCGTTCGCCGACGGCATGCTCTACGTCGAGCCGGTGTACGTGAAGAGCAGCAGCCAGGATGCGTACCCACTGCTGCAGAAGGTGCTGCTCTCCTACGGTGACGGCGGCTCGTACGTGGTGCTCGCCAACAACCTCAGCGACGGCATCAAGCAGCTCGTCGAGCAGGGCAAGCGGGCGCCGAACAACAACCCGCCGCCCAGCACCGACGACAGGCCCACGCCCGACAGCCCCACGCCGTCGCCGACCGCGGGTGACACCAACACGCCGCCGGTGAGCGGGGAACTGGCCCAGGCGGCCGCCCGGGTGCAGACCGCGATCGGTGAGGTCAAGGCCGCGCAGGCGTCCGGCGACTTCGAGCGGTACGGGCGGGCGCTGAAGGCGCTGGACGAGGCGATGAGCGCGTTCCAGCAGGCCCAGGCCGCGTCGAACGGCTCGGGCAACCCGGCGCCGTCGGGCAGTGTCTCGCCACCGGCGCCGACGTCACCCGCGCCGTCACCGGGCGGCTGACGCCCCGGCCGACAGCACGAGCCGACACCACGAGCCCGTGGTCCGGGACCGCAACGGTCACCCGGGCCACGGGCTCGTCTCGTCTCGTCCGTCGAGCGGGACGCCCGGCCGCGTCGCCACCGGGTACCCGTTTTGCGCCTCACCGGGTCGGTGCGCTACGGTTGTCGAGCCGACGCGGGGTGGAGCAGCTCGGTAGCTCGCTGGGCTCATAACCCAGAGGTCGCAGGTTCAAATCCTGTCCCCGCTACTCGTGACGAAGGCCCCGGAGTTCTCTCCGGGGCCTTCGTCGTTCCGCCCGGCAAGCGCCACCAGCCGGCCGCGTCGCCTTTCCGCCGGCCGCGCGCCGGATCGGGGGACCCGGCTGATCTCGAGGATCGGAGTGCGATAAGCTGTACGAGCCGACGCGGGGTGGAGCAGCTCGGTAGCTCGCTGGGCTCATAACCCAGAGGTCGCAGGTTCAAATCCTGTCCCCGCTACCAAAGTTCAGGCCCGGAATCCACGGATTCCGGGCCTGAACTCATTCCGGGGCCGTCTCGGTGAGGACGAGCAGTTCCGCACGGGCCAGCCGGAGCTGTTCGTCAGTGACATAGGCGGTGCCGATGGCGATGGCGAGCCCCTCCGCGGCGTACCGGACGGCCCAGACCCGGCCCGGTGGCAGGCCGTCGGCCTCGAAGGCACGGTTCCAGCGTGCCGGGTCCTCGGGGTCCACCGCCAGCACGTGCTCCATGCTGTCGACCCCGAGTTGGGCGAGCAGGCCGGTGGCGCTGCCCAGTTCCGCCAGGTACGCGCTGTCTCCGGTGAGGGCGCGCACGTAACCACGGGTGAAGGCGCCCGGCCGCTCGTCGCCGCTGTCGACGTGGGCGTTCACCTCTTCCCAGACGCGTGTGACCACCTGCTCGACCAGGGCGGCGAGCAGGTCCTCCCGGGAGGGGAAGTGGTGCATCAGGCCGCTCTTCGTGACGCCCGCCTCCCGGGCGACGGCGGCCAGGCTGACGTTGGCGCCGTGGCGGGTGATCATCCGTTCGGCGGCGTCCAGCACCGCTCGCCGGGTGCGCGCACGATCGCGGATGGGACGACGTTCAGTGGTCGACACGTGCACCTTCAGGAGACACGGGCTCGGAGGGAATGATCTTCCAGGCCACTACCGAGGCGACCACCAGGATCACGGCGGCGACGAAGGTGGCGGACTGCATCGCCTGGGCGAACGCGTCCTGCGCCGCGGCCACGACGCCGGGTGCCGGTGCCCCGTACACGGCCGCCGCCAGGGAGTCCTCCGCCAGTGCCCGATCGGCGGCGGTGGCCTCGGCGGGGAGGGCCAGCGACGAACGGTAGAGCAGCCCGTGCAACGAGCCGAGGACCGCGATGCCGAGCGCGCCCCCCAGCTCGTACGCCGTCTCGGCCACCGCCGAAGCGGCGCCCGCGCGCCGCTCCGGGACGGCGCCGACGACGGCGTCGGTGGAGAGGGTCATGGCGACACCGATGCCGAGCCCGATGACGGCGAGGCCGATGCCCAGCCCCCAGTAGGTCCGGAGGTCGACGCTGAGCCCCATGACGGTGAGCCCGGCGGCGGCGACCAGCAGTCCCAGCCCGATCGCGCGGCCCGCACCGAGCCGCGACAGCAGGACGCCGATCAGCGCCACGACGAGCACCGCGGCGAGTGTGCCGGGCAGCTCGGCGACGCCTGCCTTGAGCGGGCCGAAGCCGCGAACCAGTTGCAGGTACTGGGAGAAGAAGAACAGCAGCCCCAGGAACCCGAAGATGGCCAGCACGTTGGCGGCGAGCGCACCCGAGAACGCCGGCACCCGGAACAGTGAGACGTCGAGCAGGGGCACCGCCAGGCGGTTCTGCCGCCGTACGAACCACCATCCGGCCAGCAGCCCGACGGCGGTGGCCGTCACGGTGAGCGCGTCGACCCCGTCACTGAAGAGGCGCTTGAGGGCGAAGACCAGCGGGACGATCGTGGCGATGGACAGCGCCGAGGAGCCGACGTCGATCCGGGCCGGCGCCTCACCCTTCGACTCCGGCAGCAGCAGCCATCCCGCCACCAGCGCCAGCACCATCACCGGCACGTTGATCAGGAAGACCGATCCCCACCAGAAGCGCTCCAGCAGCATGCCGCCCACCAGCGGGCCGAGCGCGGCGCCGGCGGTGGCCCCGGCCGACCAGAGCGCGATGGCCCGGGCCCGCTGGGCGCGATCGACGAACATCGACCGGACGATGGAGAGCGTCGACGGCATCAGCGTGGCGCCGGCCAGGCCGAGGAGGGCGCGGGCCGCGATCAGCACCTCCGGGGTGGTGGCGAAGGCCGCCAGCACGGACGCCGAGCCGAACCCCACGGTGCCGATCATCAGCAGCCGCTTGCGACCGATCCGGTCGGCGAGGTTGCCCATCGTGATCAGGAGCCCGGCGAGCACGAAGGCGTAGATGTCCCCGATCCACAGGATCTGGGTGGCGGTGGGCCCGATGTCCTCCGTCAGCGACGGGACCGCGAGGTAGAGGACGGTCCCGTCGACGGCCAGGAGGAGGACCACGAGAACGAGCACCACGAGGGCCGCCCACTCCCGCTTTCCGGCAAGGGCCCGTGCGGAGGTCGAGGGCAGGGAGGAAGTCACCAGGGAACCCTAACAGTCCAAATGGACGGTTAATCGTGAGTCGGGCCACGCGGACTGTGCCGGCGACCCCGCACCGTGTCCGGCGACATCCGCCCTGTCCGCCGTGCCCCGGTTGCGGGTCTCGGCGAGGATGAGGGCATGTCTGCATGGAACAAGTGGTGGGGCCGCCTGGGCGCGGTCCTCGGTACGGTCGTGCTCTCGGTCTTCGTGCCGGTCGCGGCCTGGGCGTCGAGCGGTACCGGCGAGATCGTGGTGGAGGCGGCCCGCCGCCGCTCCCGTGGTGGGTTCGGCATCATCGGCCTGCTCTGCTGCCTCGTGGTGGTCGGCGGCATCGTGCTGCTGGTGGTGCTGCTCACCCGCGGCCGCCGCAACCGGCCCCCGCGCTGACGCCCCTGCCCACCCCGCCCACGCCGGGCGGGGTGGGTCACCCGGCGAGAGCGGTGTTGGCCTGGGCCATGAAGCGGGAGGTGGCGGTGCGGGCGCCGACCCGCTTGGCGCGGATGCTCTCGGCCGCCTCGATCAGCAGCGTGCGCACCGCCGCGTGCCCCTTGGGCGGCGGTGCGGGCGACGGCCCGGCCAGATCCGCCAGCTCCGCGCCGAGCGCGGCCATGCGCCTCTCGGCCCGGCCGGTCACCTCCTCGGCGACGAACGAGCGCACCTGCTTGCTGGCGTTCAGGCCGCGTTCCAGGCCGAGGAGACGGCCGGCCGCCACGTTCGTGGTCAGGAAGTCGAGCACGTCCACCACCGCCCCCGGGTGGCGGGTGCCCCGGAAACCGGCCCAGTACATCGACGCGCGCGGCCACTGCGCGGCGGGCGTGCCCGGGAAGGCGACCGCGCCCAGCTCGTCGTCGGTCAGGCCCTGCAGCTCCGGCAACTGGTGCGACCAGGCGAAGGAGGCGGCGGTGTGCCCGGTGACCACGAGCTGGCGGGCCAGCTCGCCGCTGTCGGCCTGCTCGACCAGGGCGGCGCTCGGTGTGGCCCGGTCGAAGCGCGCCACCTCCCAGAACTCGAACCAGGCGAGCAGTTCGGCGGAGCTGAACCCGAGCTGCCGCCCCTGGTACAGCTCGCTGCCCTGGCCGCGCAGCCACAACCAGAACGCCCGGTAGTCGCCGGAGGCGTCCATGGTGCCGGCCACCCGGTTGCCGGAGGCGCGCGTGACCCGGGCGGCCCAGGACGCGTACTCCTTCCAGGACATCCCGGTACGCGGCTCGGGCTGGCTTAGCCGGCGCAGCAGCCGGCGGTTGAACACCAGCGCCGCGCTCGTCTGCGCGGCCGGCACACCGACCGTCCGCTCGTCCACCTGGCCGTAGCGGGCCAGTTGCTCCGGCACCTCGCGCAGGTCGAGGCGCTTGTCGGCGACGTACCGGGTGAGATCGAGCAGGATGTCCCGGCCGGCGTACTCGGCGAGCAGGGTGTCGTCGATCTGGAACAGGTCCGGCGGGTTCCCGCCGGTGGCCTGGGTGGCGATCCGGTCGTAGTAGCCGCCCAGCCCCTGCCAGGTGACCCGGAAGCTGACTCGCGGGTTCTGCTGCGAGTACAGCCGCAGCGCCTGCTCGGTGGCCGCGGCCCGGCGGGCGCCGCCCCACCAGAACACAGACAGCTCGATCGGGCCGTCGTCGGCGGCCACCTCGTCCGGGCCGCACCCGGCGAGCACCGGCAGCCCGGCGGCCAGCGGCAGCCCGGTGAGCGCGCCGAGGAACCGTCGCCGGTCGAGCCCGGGACGGGGTACGGACTGCGGAGCGCGCACGGGGTCTCTCCCGAAGGTGGGGTGAACGGATCATTTCACCGGCCCCCGCCCGGGTGTCAACGCCGGGCGGGACGGCGGTGGGCGCGCCGGGCGGTCCACGCCGGTCATGGTGTACTAGCGCCGTGGAACTTCTGCACTCGGGCAAGGTCCGGGACGTCTACGCCGACGGCGACGACCTGATCCTGGTCGCCACCGACCGCGTCTCCATCTACGACGTGGTGCTGCCGACCCCGATCCCGGACAAGGGCCGCCTGCTCACCGCGCTGTCGCTGTGGTGGTTCGAGCAGCTGTCCGACCTGGTGCCGAACCACGTGATCTCCGCGACGGACGTGCCGGCGGAGTTCGCCGGCCGGGCGATCCGCTGCCGGCGGCTGGAGATGGTGCCGGTCGAGTGCGTGGCCCGGGGCTACCTGACCGGCGGCGGCTTCGCCGAGTACCAGCGCACCGGCTCGGTCTCCGGGGTGCCGCTGCCCCGCGGCCTGGTCGAGGCGTCGATCCTGCCCGAGCCGATCTTCACGCCGTCGACGAAGGCGCCGAAGGGCGAGCACGACGAGCCGATCACCTACGAGCAGGTGGTGGACAAGGTCGGGCCGGAGGTCGCGGAGCGGCTGCGGCAGATCACCATCGACGTCTACCGGCGTGGCGCGGAGATCGCCGCCGAGCGGGGCATCCTGATCGCGGACACGAAGCTGGAGCTGGGCTGGGCGCCGGACGGCACGCTGGTCCTCGGCGACGAGGTGCTCACCTCCGACTCGTCACGGTTCTGGCCGGCCGAGTCGTACCAGCCGGGCCGCGCCCAGTTCTCCTACGACAAGCAGTACGTGCGGGACTGGGCCACGGCGAGCGGCTGGGACAGGCAGCCGCCCGCGCCGGAGGTGCCGGCCGAGGTGATCGAGGCGACCCGGGCCCGCTACGTCGAGGTGTACGAGAAGCTCACCGGCAACCGCTGGGACTGACGCTCAGTCGGCCCAGTCGAGCGTGCGCTGGACCGCCTTGCGCCACTGGCGCAGCTCGCGCTCCCGGTGCGCCGGGTCCATCGTCGACTCCCACTGCGCGTCCGAGCGCCACTTCTCGCGCAGCGTGGCCAGGTCGGGCCAGAACCCCACGGCCAGACCGGCGGCGTACGCGGCACCGAGGCAGGTCGTCTCGGTGATCCGGGACCGGACCACCGGCACGTCCAGCACGTCGGCGAGGAACTGCATGAGCAGTTCGTTGCCGGTCATCCCGCCGTCGACCCGCAGCCGCCGCAACGCCACGTCGGAGTCGGCGTTCATCGCGTCCACCACCTCGCGGGTCTGGAAGGCTGACGCCTCCAGCACCGCGCGGGCCAGGTGCCCCTTGGTGATGTAGCCGGTCAGCCCGGCGACCACGCCCCGGGCGTCGCTGCGCCAGTGCGGCGCGAACAGGCCGGAGAAGGCCGGCACCACGTAGCAGCCGCCGTTGTCGTCGACGGTGCGGGCCAGCTCCTCGACCTCCGGTGCGGTGGAGATCAGGCCGAGGTTGTCGCGCAGCCACTGCACCAGCGAGCCGGTGACCGCGATCGCGCCCTCCAGCGCGTACGCGGCGGGCTGACCCTCGATCCGGTACGCCACAGTGGTGAGCAGGCCGTGCCGGGACGGCACCGGGCTGGCGCCGGTGTTGAGCAGCAGGAAGCTGCCGGTGCCGTAGGTGCACTTGGCCTCGCCGGGCTGGAAGCAGGTCTGCCCGAACAGCGCCGCCTGCTGGTCGCCGAGCGCGCTCGCCACCGGCACTCCGGCCAGCACCCCCTGGGCGGTGCCGTACACCTCGGCGGAGCTGCGGATCTCGGGCAGCACGGCGGCCGGGATCCGCAGCGCGTCGAGCAGTTCCGGGGCCCAGTCGAGCGTCTCCAGGTCCATCAGCATCGTGCGGCTGGCGTTCGTCACGTCGGTGACGTGCCGGCCGGTCAGCTTCCAGATCAGCCAGCTGTCCATGGTGCCGAACAGCACCTCGCCGCGTTCGGCGCGCTCGCGCAGCCCGTCGACGTGGTCGAGCAGCCAGCGCAGCTTCGGGCCGGCGAAGTAGGTGGCCGGGATCAGGCCGGTGCGGGTCCGCAGCCGCTCCTCGTCGTACGTCTCGGTCAGCTCGCGCAGCAGCGGGCCGGTGCGGGTGTCCTGCCAGACGATCGCGTTGGCCACCGGGCGGCCGGTCGCCCGGTCCCACACCACTGTGGTCTCCCGCTGGTTGGTGATGCCGACCGCGGCCAGCGCCCCGGTGCCGATGTCGGCGCTCGCCAGCGCCTCGCGCACCACGTGCTCGACGTTCGTCCAGATCTCCTCGGCGTCGTGCTCGACCCAGCCGGGCCGGGGGAAGATCTGCCGGTGCTCGCGCTGGGCCACGGCGACGATCTCACCGGCCCGGTCGAAGACGATGCAGCGCGAGGACGTGGTGCCCTGGTCGATGGCGGCGACGAACTCTGCGGTCACGGCAGCACCGTACCCGCCGTGACCGCCCACCGTCTCCCTCCGGCGACCCGTACGATCATCAGACGTGCGTGACATTGCCGTGTTCAGCGGGACCGCCCACCCGGACCTCGCCGCCGAGATCTGCGCCCACCTCCACGTTCCACTGCACCCGGTACGGGTGTCCCGGTTCGCGAACGACTGCCTGGAGGTGCAGTTGCAGGCGAACTGCCGGGAGCGCGACGTCTTCCTCATCCAGCCGCTGGTGCCACCGGTGCAGGAGCACCTGGTCGAGCTGCTGCTCATGATCGACGCGGCCCGGGGCGCGTCGGCCGCGCGGATCACAGTGGTGCTGCCGCACTACGCGTACGCCCGGTCGGACAAGAAGGACGCGCCGCGCATCTCCATCGGCGGCCGGCTCGTCGCCGACCTGCTCACCTCCGCGGGCGCGGACCGGGTGCTGGCCATGACGCTGCACTCGCCGCAGGTGCACGGCTTCTTCAGCGTCCCGGTGGACCACCTGCACGCGCTGCGCGAGCTGGCCGCCCACTTCAAGGGGTACGACCTGAGCAACGCGGTGGTGGTCTCGCCGGACCTCGGCAACGCCAAGGAGGCCGCCGCGTTCGCCCGGATGCTCGGCACGCCCGTCGCGGCCGGGGCCAAGCAGCGTTACAGCGACGACCGGGTGCAGATCAGCACGATCATCGGCGACGTGACGGACCGGGACGTGATCGTGCTGGACGACGAGATCGCCAAGGGCAGCACCGTGATCGAGCTGATCTCGCACCTGCACGAGCGGCGGGTCCGTTCGATCCGGCTGGCCTGCACGCACGGCCTGTTCTCCAGCGGGGCGCTGGAGCGGCTGAGCGCACAGGAGGGCGTACTGGAGATCGTCTGCACGAACACGGTGCCGATCCCGGTCGAGAAGCGGGTGCCGAAGCTTGAGGTGCTGTCGGTGGCGCCGGCACTGGCCGAGGCGATGCGGCGGATCCACAACGGGGAGTCGGTGAGCGCCCTGTTCGCCTGACGGGCCGGGGTCAGCCCTCCAACGGGCCGGTGACGGGCTGCCGGGTGGTGAGCGCGGCGGTGATCCGGACGACGGTGCCGGCGTCGCCGCTGTCCACCTCCATCGAGTCGCTCAGCTCCCGGGCCAGCCAGAGACCCCAGCCGCCGGCGGTGTCCGGCGCGGGCCGGTCCCGGTCGCGCAGTCGCCGTTCGCTGATCCCGGGCCCGTGGTCGGCGACCTCGCAGACCAGGTCGTCGCCGCGCTGCCAGAGCCGCAGCCAGCCCTGCCCGCCGCCGTGCCGGACCGCGTTGGTGATCAGTTCGTTGACCGCCAGCACGAAGTCGTCCAGCCGTTGGCCGGACAGGCCCGCGCCGTGCGCGTGTGCGGTGACCGAGTGCCGCAGCCCGGTCACCTGCGCCTGGTCGAAGGCCGTGGCGAGAAGCAGGGAAGGTTCGATGGGCACAACCGTACGCGGTGCGGGGAGTTCTGCGTCTGTCATGACCCCGTCCCGACGATGGTTCTCGACGACTTTCGCGGCATTTCCACCGTACGTCAGGGTTTCTCGGGCCGCACCGGCCGGGGTGCCCTGGACGGGCTGTGACAGGGTGGCGCACATGCCGTCGTCCTCCGGCCTCGAGGGCCCGTTCTGGCGATCGATAGCGGTGTTCCGCTTCGCCGCGCTCGCGTACGTCGGACTTGTCGTGCTGCGCGACGCGGGCCGCTACGCGCACCCGGTCGCCGCGGGCGGTGTCCTGCTGGCGATGCTGGCCTGGAGCGGCGTGACGGCGGCCGGCTACGGCCGTCCGGCCGGGCGGCGCTGGCCGCTGCTGCTGACCGACCTCGGCGTGGTGCTGGCGCTCATCCTGGTCACCCCGTGGGTGATCGGGAGCGCGGCGCTGGTCGCCGGGGTGCCGATGCTGACCGCCGCCTGGCTGGCCGGGCCGGTGCTCGCCTGGGCGGTCGCCTGCGGGCGGCGTGGCGGCGCGGTGGCCGCGATCGTGCTCGGTGGCGCCGACCTCGCCACCCGGGACCGGATCAGCCCGTCCGCGCTGACCGGTGCGATCCTGATGCTGCTGGCCGGTGTGGTGGTCGGGCACGTGGCGCGGCTGGCGGTGGAGGCGGAGGAGCGGTTGCAGCGGGCGGTGGAGCTGGAGGCGGCCACCCGGGAACGGGAACGGCTGGCCCGCGACATCCACGACTCGGTGCTCCAGGTGCTGGCGCTGGTCCGTCGACGCGGCGCGGAGCTGGACGGCGAGGCGGCCGAGCTGGCGCGGCTGGCCGGCGAACAGGAGGAGGCGCTGCGGGCGCTGATCGGCCGGGCGGGGGCGGCGCCGGACCCGGCCGGGGCCGAGCAGGACCTGCGTGACCTGATCGACAGGTACGCCTCGGCCACGGTCGGGGTGGCCGCGCCCGCCACACCCGTGCCGCTGCCGGCGCGTACCGCCGGTGAGCTGGCCGCGGCGGTCGGCGCGGCGCTCGACAACGTGGCCCGGTACGCCGGCGGGCGGGCCTGGGTGCTGATCGAGGACGAGGAGGAGACGGTGACCGTCTCGGTACGCGACGAGGGACCGGGCATCCCGGAGGGGCGGCTGGCGGAGGCCGCCGCGCAGGGGCGACTCGGGGTGGCGCAGTCCATCCGGGGCCGGGTGGCGGACCTGGGCGGGGAGGTGCGGATCGCCTCCGCGCCCGGCGCCGGCACCGAGATCGAGCTGGTCGTGCCGAGGAGTCGCGGATGAGCGTCCGGGTGATGGTGGTCGACGACCACCCGATGTGGCGTGAGGGCGTGGCCCGCGACCTCACCGAGGCGGGCCATCAGGTGGTGGCGACAAGCGGTGAGGGGCGGCAGGCGGTACGGGTGGCCGCGGCGGCCCGCCCCGACCTGGTCGTGCTCGACCTCCAGTTGCCGGACATCTCCGGCGTCGAGGTGATCCGGGGCCTGCGCGCCGCGCTGCCCGACGTGCGGGTGCTCATGCTCTCGGCCAGCGGGGAGCCGCAGGGCGTGCTCGACGCGGTGAAGGCCGGCGCCACCGGCTACCTGGTCAAGTCGGCCGCCCCGGCGGAGTTCCTGGACGCGGTGCGCCGCACGGCTGCCGGTGAGCCGGTGTTCACGCCCGGCCTGGCCGGGCTGGTGCTGGGGGAGTACCGGCGGCTGGCCGCCGCGCCGCCCGACCCGGACGACGACGCACCCCGGCTCACCGAACGGGAGACCGAGGTGCTGCGCCTGGTGGCCAAGGGGCTGTCCTACAAGCAGATCGCCGACCGGCTGGGCCTGTCCCACCGGACCGTGCAGAACCACGTGCAGAACACGCTGGGCAAGCTCCAGTTGCACAACCGGGTCGAGCTGACCCGGTACGCCATCGAGCGGGGCCTGGACGGCTGAGCGGTCAGCGCACCTCCGGCGGCCGGGTCTCGTGCACCGCCAGCTCCTCCGCGCTGGCCCCGCCGCCGGCCGCCCCGGCGTCGTAGGCGACGTTGTCGGTCTCCTGGTCGGTGTGCGCGCCCTCGTCCGGCTCGACCAGCCGGCCCACCTGGTGGTCGGCGACGGTGCCGAGCTGCCCGTGGTCGTACACGGAGACCGGGGAGTTCGGGTCCGAGACCGGGCCCGGGTCGATCACGTCGGCGTCGAGCTGGGCCTGCGCGGCGGCCTCCTCGCTGTCCGCCTCGGCGGCGATGTCCGGGTCGACCGGGCCGGCGAGCGGATCGTCCGCGGGGCGCTCGTACCGCTCGCGCTGGAGCTTGTAGTCCAGCGACTCGCCGTCGAGCTGCTCCTCCGCCGTGGTGCCGAACTGGTCCACGGCGACCGGCGTGCGGTCACCGGGGAGCTGGGCCGGCTCGGGGCCGTCCGCCTCGCGCCCGGTCAGCACGTCGTCGTTCGCGGTGGAGTCGTCGTCGGCGGTGTCGGGCAGGCCCGCCGCCTCGGGATCGGACACGGGGGTGGGGTACTCGTCGTCGCGCATGCTCGGCATCTACCCACTGCGCTCCCCGCACTAACCGCGACCGGCCGGGTGGATCGGGAGTAACGGGGCGAAAAGGTGCCTCAGTTGCGGAACGTCGCCTCGTCCTCGGCGTACAGCACGCACCACACCACCTTGCCGTCGGGCAGCGCGGTGCTGCCCCAGCGCCGGGCCACCGTGTCGATCAGCAGCAGCCCCCGCCCACCCACCGAGTCCGCCGGCGCCGGCCCCCGGTACGCGGGCCGCCCGGTCGAGTGGTCCCGGACGGCCAGGTGCAGCGCGCCGCCGCGCGGGGCCAGCCGCAGCGTCATCGGCGTGACGGCGTGCGCCACCACGTTGTTGACCATCTCGGTGACCGCGATGCAGGCCGGCTCCGCCAGCTCCGGCAGCCCCCACCTGGCGCACCCGGCGGTCACCAGCACCCGCGCCTCGCGGGCGGCCTCGACCACCGGGGGCAGGTCGGCGTCGAGCGGCTCGGGCGGCGCATCCGGCGGCGGCGCGGCCGGATCGAGCAGCAGCTCGGCGGCGGGCCAGTCGGCGACCGCCCGGCAGACCTCGTCCAGCGCGTCGCGTGCGCCCGGATCGGGAATCCGCACTCCGGACAGGTCCACCAGCAGCACCCCGGGTCGCCGCCACAGCCGGGCGAGCAACGCGTCCCGCACGGTCTCCACCTCGGACCGGTCGAGCACTCCGGTCAGCCGGACCGTCGGGGAGGAGTCGTCGGTCTCCACCAGGCAACGCGCATCCGTCGGCATGATCGCCCCATTGTGCACGTCGGCCCGCGCCCGCGCACCGGTCCGGTCGACGGGACTCACGGCCGACCGGACCGCGACCGGCGGCTGAGCGCCGCCACCGTGCCGACGGCGGTGCCGGCGGCCAGCCCGACGGCCGCTGTCAACCGCAGCACCTGACCGCGTCGGCCGGACCACCCGTCGGTCCGCTCCGCGTCCGAGTCCGGCGTGAACACGGCGCCGGTGGAGCCGGCGCGGAGGCCGGGGCCGAACTGGGTGCGCGCGGTGTACCAGCCCAGCACCCGCTCGGCCACCGCCGGGGCGAGCCGCCACTGGAGCCCGATCAGCCGGGCCGCGCCGCCCGCGTACGCCTCCCGCCGGGGCCGGCGCAGCAGCTTGACGATCGTCTCGGCGACCATGTCCGGCGGGTACACCGGCGGCGGCGCGGTCAGCTCCCGGCCGGAGTGGTTGGCCGCGTGCCGGAAGAACGGCGTGTCGATGGTGGCGGGCAGCACCGTGCAGACCGAGATGTTCCCCCGGCCGGTCACCCGCAACTCCTGCCGTACGGTGTCGGCCAGCCCGCGGATCGCGTGCTTCGTCGCGTTGTACGCCGACTGGTACGGCATCGCCACCTCGGCCAGCACCGAGGCGTTGTTGACGAGCACCCCGCCGCCGGCCGCCTCCAGCCAGGGCAGCGCGGCCCGCGTCCCGTACACGGCGCCGAGCAGGTTCACGTCCACCACCCGGCGGAACTCGGCCACCGGGATCTCGTCGAACAGCCCCACGGTTCCCACGGCGGCGTTGTTGATCCAGGCGTCGATCCGGCCGAACTCGGCCACGGCCCGCTCGGCCAGCCGCTGGACCGCCTCCGGGTCGGTCACGTCGGTGGGCACCACCAGGGCCCGCCCGCCCAGTTCCCGGCAGAGCAGGGCGACCCGGCGCAGCGCGGACTCGGTCCGGGCGGCCAGCACCACGTCGGCGCCCCGGCGGGCCAGCGCGTACGCGGTGGACGCGCCGATCCCGCTGGAGGCACCGGTGACGACGACAGTGGCGTCGGAGAGACTGCGGGTGAGCGGCATTCCTCGTCGGTACCCCCGGCCCGGGCCGTCATGCCGACCGATTTCGCCCGGGATCGGGTTCGGTCGGCTGTCCCGTCGGCGGGACGCGGTGGCCGGGTGACCCCCCGATCTGTCAGGTTTGGGCGCACCGGACCTGGGTTAATGGGACGCTCTGACCGGAGACCCCGCTCGCGAGAACGCATGGAGGTGCACCATGCGCGTCGGCCTTGTATGCGCGCACGCCGGCTCGTCCACCGACGGTCCCGCCGTCGGGACGCAGGAGCACATTGCGCGCGTGGCGGCGGAACTCGCCGCCCGGGGCCATGACGTCCGCGTCTACGAGCGCCGTGCCGCGTCCGCCCAGCCCGCCCTGACCGAACTCGACGGCTACCGGGTGGAACGTGTCCCGGTCGGCCCGCCCGACACGCTCTCCACCGCCGAACTGGTCCCCTTCGTCGCCGAGTACGGCCGCTGGCTGGCCGGGCAGTGGGCCGGTGACTGGACCCCCGACGTGGTGCACGGGCACTACTGGATCGGCGGGCTGGCCGCCGCCCACGCGGTACGCGCCACCGACATCCCGGTGGTGCAGACCTTCCACTCGCTCGGCGTGGAGCAGTTGCGCCACCTCGGCCGTGACTACACCGGGCCGGGGGAGCGCATCCCACTGGAGCGGGCGCTGACCCGGGCCGTGGACGTGGCGGTGGCCCAGTGCAACGACGAGGTCGACGAGCTGACCCGGATGGGCCTGCAACGCACGTCGGTGGCGATGGTGCCGACCGGCGTGGACACCGGCCGCTTCCACCCGGACGGCGAGGCGGCGCCCCGCGACCGGCGGCCCCGGATCCTCTCCGTCGCCGGGCTCGCGCCCGGGCACGGCCAGGACGACCTGATCCGGGCGATGCGGCTGGTCGGTGACGCCGAACTGGTGATCGCCGGTGGCCCGCCGCCCGAGCGGCTGGACGGGCACGCCGAAGCGCGCCGCCTGCGCGAGCTGGCCGAACGCGCGGGCGTGGCGGAGCAGGTGAAGCTGGTCGGCGCGGTGCCGCACGACCAGATGGCCACCTGGTACCGCTCCGCCGACGTGGTGGCCTGCACGCCGCACTACGCGTCGGCCGGGCGGGTGTCGCTGGAGGCGATGGCCTGCGGCGTGCCGGTGGTCGGCTACGCCATGGGCGGCATCGCCGACGCGGTGGTGGACGAGGTGACCGGCAAACTGGTGCCGCCGGGTGACGTCCGCACGCTCGGGGTGACGCTGCGCCGGCTGCTGTCGGACAACGCCGGGCGGTTCGCGTACGGGCACGCCGCCGTGGACCGGGTCCGGTGCAGCTACACCTGGGAACGGACCGCCGCCGCGCTGGAGCGCCTCTACGAGCGGGTGATCGGGCGTCGCCGTCCGGCCACCCCGATCGAGCCGACGCCGGTCGAGGTGACCGCGCCGGTCGAGGTGGCCGCGCCGGTCGAGGTGGCTGTCTCGGAACGGGGACCGGTCGAGGCGGCCTGAACCGGCACCATCCCGGCGCCCACGATCGCCTTCTGGCGGGCGCTGGCGTGGTGGTGCTGCGGTTCGGCGTACCGGGTCAGGCCGACCACCGCCGCGAGCGTCACCAGGAAGCCGAGCCCGGCCAGCCACTCCCGGCCGGGCCAGATCTTGTCGTTGAGCAGCAGCAGCCCGACGACCGCCGCGGGCACCGCGCCGGCCGCGTCCATCGCGGCGACCGCCGCCGTGGTCGACCCGCGTTGCATGGCCAGCCCGAGCAGGAGCTGACCGATCACCGAGTGGACGACGAGCAGGTAGAGCAGCGGGTCGCGGAAGAACGCCTCCGCCGATCCGGCCGAGGCGAGCGGGCGGGCCGCCACCGCCGCGGCGGAGAACGCCATCCCGGCGAGCGAGCCGAGCACCACGGACCCGAGCGCGCCGTGCAGCCGGGCGGCGAAGAAGCCCGAGCCGGCGATCGCCACCACGGCCACCGCCAGGCCGACCAGCCCGGCGGTGCCGAGCTGCCGTGACGGCGCCGGCTGGGCCGACAGCACGAGCGCGGTGATGCCGGCGAACAACAGCACCAGCAGGACCACCTCGGCGGCCGGCAGCCGCCACTTGAGCACCAGCACGCCGAGTACGGCGGTCACCCCGAGCCCGGCCGCCACGCTGGCCTGGACCAGGAACAACGGCAGGTCCCGGCGGGCCAGGAAGGCCAGCACGAAGCCGACCACCTGGCAGGCCAGGCCGATCAGGTACGTCCGGTGCCCGGCGAGGCGCAGCAGCAGCCCCGGGTCGAACGTGTGGTGCACAGTGGTCCGCGCGGCGGCGACCGACTGAAGGAGGTTGGCGAAGCCGTACGCGATGATCATCGCCGCCAGGAAGCACCAACCAGAGGAAACCACCTGGCGAGGATAGAGGCTCCCCCCGGGTCAGCGCTCGGCTGGACGGCCGAGCCGGGCCAGGATGTCGTCGTGCAACGCGCCGTTGCTGGCCACGGCGCTGATGTCGGCCGAGTCGGTGCCGGCCGGCGCGGGCCGCCCGGCCAGGTCGGTGATCCTTCCGCCGGCCTCGGTGACGATCGGCACCAGCGCGGCGATGTCCCAGAGCGACAGTTCCGGCTCCACCATCACGTCCAGTGCGCCCTCGGCCAGCAGCATGTAACCGTAGAAGTCGCCGTACGCGCGGCTGCGCCAGGTGTCGCGCATGAGTTGGAGCACCGCGTCCAGCCGGCCGGCCTGTTCCCAACCGGTCAGCGACGAGTAGCAGAAGCTCGCGTCGTCGAGCGCGGTGACGCCGGAGACCCGGATCGGCGTGCCGTCGGCCGGGCCGGTGCCCGCGAACGCGCCCGCGCCGAGCGCGCCCCACCAGCGGCGGCCCAGCGCCGGGGCGGAGACCAGGCCGAGCACCGGCCGGTCGTGTTCCAGCAGCGCGATGAGCGTGGCCCAGACCGGTACGCCCCGGACGAAGTTCTTCGTGCCGTCGATCGGGTCGACCACCCAGCGCCGCCCGTCCGGTCCGGCCGGCGGCTGCTCGCCGTACTCCTCGCCGAGCAGGCCGTCGGCGGGACGGTGGGCGGCCAGCAGCGCGCGGATCTCCCGCTCGACGGCGGTGTCCGCGTCGGAGACCGGGGTCAGGTCCGGCTTGGACTCCACGCGCAGGTCGAGTGCGCGGAACCGGGCCGAGGAGACGGCATCCGCCGCGTCGGCGAGCAGGTGGGCGAGGGCGAGATCGTCGGCGTACCCGGTCATGTCCGACACGCTAGTGGCGGCGGCCCGGCCCGCGACGGCGGGTCGCCGCCGGTCCGCCGATCAGGACCCGGCGAGCGGGTCGCCGGGGTTGCGCTCCGGTTCGCGCGGGTCGCCCTCGCCGCTGCGCGAGGCCAGCAACCGGCGGTACGAGGCGAGCCGGCGCGCGTCCGCCTTGCCGGCGGCCACCCAGGCGTCGAGCGCGCAGTCCGCCTCGTCGGCGGTGTGCGGGCAGTTGGCCGGGCAGTCCACTGTCGCCTCGACCAGGTCGGGGAAGCCGTGCAGCAGGCTCTCGGCGGACACGTGGGCCAGCCCGAAGCTGCGTACCCCAGGGGTGTCGACGATCCAGCCGGTGTCGCCGTCGGCGCCGCGCTCGGCGGGCAGGCGCAGCGCCACCGCGCTGGTCGACGTGTGGCGGCCCCGGCCGATCGCGCTGACCGTGCCGACCGCCCGTTCGGCGTCCGGGACGAGGCGGTTGACGAGCGTCGACTTGCCCACCCCGGAGTGCCCGACCATGACCGAGACCCGGCCGGTGAGCAGCGCCCGCAGCGCGGCCAGGTCGGAGTCCGGGCGGATCAGCACGTACGGCAGCTCCAGCTCGGTGTAGTAGCCGAGCACCGCCTCCGGGCCGCCCAGGTCGGCCTTGGTGAGGCAGAGCAGCGGCTCGATGTCGGCGTCGTACGCGGCCACCAGGCAGCGGTCGATGAACCCGGTGCGCGGCGGCGGGTCGGCGAGCGCGCTGACGATCACCAGCTGGTCGGCGTTCGCCACCACCACCCGTTCCAGCCGCCCCTCGGCGGTGGTCTCGTCGTCGTCGGCGGTACGCCGCAGCACCGAGGTCCGTTCGGCGATGCGCACGATGCGGGCCAGCGCGCCGGGTGCCCCGGAGGTGTCCCCGACCAGCCCGACCCGGTCGCCCACCACCACCGACTTGCGGCCCAGCTCGCGGGCGCGCATGGCGGTCACGAGCGGCGCGTCCGGCCCGGCACCGGACAGCACGCACGTGTAGCGGCCCCGGTCGACGGCGATGACGAAGCCCTCGACGGCGTCGGCGTGCCGGGGCCGGGTGCGCGTACGCGGGCGCGACGACCGGCCCGGTCGGACCCGTACGTCGTCCTCGTCGTACTCGCGCCGCTTCGTCGCCAGGACGTCCCCCCGCTGTCAGTTCTTGCCGGTCACCATCCCCGACCATAGTGCCGGGAACTCCGGCATGGTCTTCGAGGTGCACGCCACGTCGTCGACCTCGATGCCGGGGACGGCGAGCCCGGCCACCGCCGCCGCGTGCGCCATCCGGTGGTCGGCGTACGTCTGGAACGTCCCGCCGCGCAGCGGCCGGGGCCGGATCTCCAGCCCGTCGTGGGTCTCGGTGATGTCCGCGCCGAGCGCGGTGAACTCCTTCGCCAGCGCGGTCACCCGGTCGGACTCGTGGCCGCGGATGTGGCCGATGC
Organism: Micromonospora sp. NPDC049151; assembly: GCF_040648395.1. NCBI lineage: Bacteria > Bacillati > Actinomycetota > Actinomycetes > Micromonosporales > Micromonosporaceae > Micromonospora > Micromonospora sp. NPDC049151. Next base: position 70,108 of record NZ_JBEZDP010000017.1, on the reverse strand, counting down.
CGGTGAGCCGGGACGGGCCGTCGGCCAGCAGCGTGAGCGCGGTCAGCACCGGGGTCAGCTCGCCGACGTCGGAGAGGTCGGCGTCGAGCCCGCGTACCGTGCCGGTGCCCCGCACGGTCAGGCCGTCGGTGCCGAGCGTCACCTCGCCGCCCATCCGGTGCAGCAGCTCCCGCAGCCGCTCGACCGGCTGGAGGCTGCTGCGCGGCCAGCCCTGCAGCGTCACCTCGCCGCCGGTGACCAGCGCGGCGGCGAAGAACGGCGCGGCGCCGGACAGGTCGGGCTCGATCTCCCAGCCACGCCCGGACAGCGTGCCCGGCTCGACCGTCCAGACGTCCGGCGTGGTGTCGTCCACCGCGGCGCCGGCGGCGCGCAGCATCTGCACCGTCATCCGCACGTGCGGCGCGGACGGGACCGGGGGACCCTCGTGCCGGACCACCACGCCCCTGTCGAACCGGGGCGCGGCCAGCAGCAGCCCGGAGACGAGCTGGCTGGACGCGGAGGCGTCGATGACCACCTCGCCGCCGGCCACCCGGCCGGCGCCGAGCACGGCGAGCGGCAGGCTGCCCGTCGGCGGTGCGTCGATGCGGACGCCGAGCGCCCGCAGCGCGCCGATCAGCGGCCCGAGCGGGCGGGTTCGGGCGTGCGGGTCGCCGTCGAACGTGACCCGGCCGGCGGCCAGCCCGGCCACCGGGGGCAGGAAGCGCATCACCGTGCCGGCCAGGCCGACCTCGACGTGTGCCGGTCCGGCCAGCGGGTTGGGGCGGACCAGCCAGCGGTCGTCGTCCGAGATCGACACGTGGGCGCCGAGCGCGCGCAGCCCGCCGGCCATCAGCTCGGTGTCCCGGGCGCGCAGTGGCAGGGCGAGTGTCGACGGCCCGCCGGCGAGCGCGGCGAGCACCAGGGCCCGGGCGGTCATGGACTTGGAGCCGGGCAGGCGCAGCGTCGCGGCGACCGGGTCGCTCGCGGTCGGCGCGGTCCACTGCTGCGGCGGACGCGTCGCGGTCGGATTGCTCACCGTTACATTCTGCCAAGCTCCCGGCCCGGTGGCACCGTTCGTCGCCCCCGCTCCCGTTGGGCGGGACAGCCGGGACGTCCGAATGCGGCTAGCGTGGGCGCCATGTGCGGGAGGTACGCCACGACCCGGAGCGCCGCCGATCTGAGCGCGATCTTCGAGTCTGCCGACGAGACCGGCGGGGTGACGCCGGACTTCAACGTGGCGCCGACCGATCCGGTGCCGCTGGTCCGGCTCGCCCCGGAGGGGCACCGCCTGCTCTCCCTCGGCCGCTGGGGCCTGCTCCCGCAGTGGTCGCGCAGCGCCGCCGGGGCCGCCCGCATGATCAACGCACGGGCCGAGACGGTCGCCACCAGCCGGGCGTACGCGCCGTCCTTCGCCCGCCGCCGCTGCCTGGTCCCCGCCGACGGGTGGTACGAGTGGGTGCGCCTCGCCGACGGCGGACGCCAGCCCTACTTCATGACCCCGCGGGACGGCTCGGTCCTGGCCCTCGCCGGCATCTGGTCGGTGTGGGAGCCGGCCGGGGCGGCCCGGCTCACGTTCAGCGTGCTCACCACCGCCGCGGTCGGCGAGCTGGCCGAGGTGCACGACCGGATGCCGCTGCTGCTGCCGCCGGAGCGCTGGGCGGCCTGGCTGGGCCCGGCCGAGGAGCCGGCTGAGCTGCTCGCGCCGCCGCATGCCGGCCTGCTCGCCGGCCTGGAGATCAGGCCCGTGTCCCGGGCCGTGGGCGACGTCCGCAACGACGGCCCGGAACTGATCGTGCCGGTGGTTCCGGCGGGCACCGGGACGGCCGCCGGAGCGACCCTGTTCTGATCACGCTCTGCCACATTCACGCGGCCCTTTCTGTCGGGGTTGGGTGGGAAAGTCGCCCAGACGTTCAGTCACTTTCATCGAAGACCCTTGTCCTTACGCATGCGAATGCGATAGAACACAGCGCCGGTGATGGGCGTCTGTTCGCACGGGGCGGATGACATCCATCGATCTTTTAGAGATCTTCGCCGGTTCCCACGGGGGAGGTGGGTGTATTGACACGGGCACGCATGCCCCGTCCGCACGAGGTAGCCGCCGCGCGGCGCGATCCGCGACTGCTGCGGGCGCTTGACGAACGACGCCAGGACGACGCCTGGCGCACCAGGGGCACCTGTCAGAACGTCGATCCGGAGACGTTCTTCCCGGCGCCGAACGAGCCGGCCGACGCCGCCGTGGCGCTCTGCCGCACCTGCGACGTCCAGGGCTCCTGCCTGGCCTGGGCGCTGGAGGTGGGCGACTGCCACGGCGTCTGGGGCGGCACCACGCCGCGTGAGCGGCGGGCCATGCTGGTGGCCTGGCGCAGCGAGGTGCAGCCGGATCCGGACGCGCTCGACGACGCCGGCCCGCCGGTGCGCGACCGTCTGCTCACGCTGGTTCCGCTGAGCTGATCCCGACGTCGCCCGTGGCCCGCCGCAGTGGGCCACGGGCGACGTCGGCGTTTCCGCGCCCGGCCGCCGGTGGGCCGCCCGGCCCGCGCAGAATGAGCCGGTGCGGCACGACGACGAGATCGACACCCCGAGAGGCCCCGCCCGGCTGCGGTTCGATCCGCCTACCGGCGGCGCGACGGTGCTGGTGCTCGGGCACGGCGCCGGCGGTGACGTGGACGCGCCGGACCTCACCGCGGTACGCGACGCGGCGCTCGCCGCCGGGGCGGGGGTGGCCCTGGTGACCCAGCCGTACCGGGTGGCCGGACGCCGCGCGCCCGCCCCCGCCGGGCACCTCGACGAGGCGTGGACGGCGGTCCTGGCCGAGCTGCGCCGTCGCGCCCCACTGGTGCGCCACTGGGTGGTCGGGGGCCGGTCCAGTGGTGCCCGGGTGGCCTGCCGTACCGCCGCCGCCGTCGGGGCGGCCGGAGTCGTGGCGCTGGCCTTCCCGCTGCACCCGCCGGGGCGACCGGAGCGTTCCCGGGCCGGGGAACTGCGCACCGGGCTGCCCACGCTCGTCGTGAACGGCGACCGGGACCCGTTCGGCGTACCCGAGCCGGGCCCCGGCATCGAGGTGGTGGTCCGGCCGGGAGAGCGCCACGACCTGCGCGGAGATCCGTCCGGCACGGCCGCCGTGGTGCGGGACTGGCTGCGCGTACACGGGTGGTCGTCCTGACCGGCGGCGCGTGCCGTGACCGTCCGACGCGGCGGGTCGTTGCACCGGTTGGTGCCGGCCGCCCGGTTCGGGCGCGCCGGGGCCACCCTCCCAGGCCCTTCCTGGTCCCAGCCTCGGTCGCGGCCGAGGCCGGGACCAGGATCGGGTGGGGTGGAGGAATGCCGCACCCCGCACCTCGCGTTACCTCCCTTGGACGACGACAGAGCCAGGCGAGGGGGGTGACCGGTGCCGATCGAGACACGGAGCCGGGAACGGGACGAACGGGACGAGCGCCAGCTCCGGCGGCTGCTCGACGCGCCGGAGTGGCCCGCGGCGGCGTCGGTCGTGAGCACCGGCACACACTCCGGAAGTGAATCTGCCGGTAAGTGGGTACGCGTATCCTCGGCGGGAAAGCATCCGACGCGAGGGGATGTGCGGTTGACCACCGAGAAGACGGACGAGCGCAGGGCCCGCTTCGAGCGGGACGCGATGCCCTTCGTCGATCAGCTCTACGCTGCCGGGCTGCGGATGACCCGCAATCCGGCGGACGCGGAGGACCTGGTTCAGGAGACGTACCTGAAGGCGTACGCCGCCTTCCACCAGTTCGAGCAGGGCACGAACCTGAAGGCCTGGCTCTACCGGATCCTGACCAACACCTACATCAACACCTACCGCAAGCGGCAGCGCCAGCCCATCCAGGCGCCGACCGAGGAGATCACCGACTGGCAGCTCGCCGAGGCCGAGTCGCACACGTCCAGCGGCCTGCGTTCGGCCGAGACGGAGGCGCTCGACCGGCTGCCGGACAGCGACGTCAAGGAGGCCCTCCAGCAGCTGCCGGAGGAGTTCCGCATGGCCGTCTACCTGACCGACGTCGAGGGCTTCTCGTACAAGGAGGTCGCCGACATCATGGGTACGCCGATCGGCACCGTGATGTCCCGTCTGCACCGTGGCCGACGTAATCTGCGGAAGCTGCTGGAGCAGTACGCGGCGGAGCGGGGTTTCAGCGCCGCCTCGTCGAAGAAGGGTTCGACCGCCGCCGCCGGCCGGGAGGTGTGACCGTGAGCTGTGGACAACCGCACGAGACGGACTGCCGCGAGGTCCTCGCCGAGGTCTACCTCTACCTCGACCTGGAGTGCGCCGAGGAGCGCCGGGTGCTGATCCGGCACCACCTGGACGAGTGCGGGCCGTGCCTGCGCGAGTACGGCATCGAGCAGGAGGTCAAGGCGCTCGTGGCCCGGTGCTGCGGCAACGAGGCGGCGCCGGAGAAGCTGCGGGAGCGGCTGCGCCTGCGGCTGACCGAGCTGGTGGTCTTCGAGACCACCGAGTCCCGCGAACTGGCCGACTGACAAGCCACGAACGGCCCGGGTCCGTGATCGGACCCGGGCCGTTCCGCGTTTCCGGCTTCTGCCGCGCTGATCCGATGATCAGGAGTTGGGCCGCTTGCCGTGGTTGGCGCTGCTCTTCTTACGGGCCTTCTTCTTCCGGGCCTTCTTCGCCATGCTCTGCCTCCTTGTGCTGGTCACGGTTCCGTCCGCGGCTGGGCGCGGCGGAGGTCGCGGTGTGTGGCCCCCGGGCTCGCCGGTGGCCGACCCGCACGATGCTAGTGCGGTGGCCGCCCGCCGGGACGCGGTGGGGCGGATCGCGCGCCCGGTGGTGCGCGGCCCGGCGTGACCGGCGTCATGATTGGATACCGTTCGCAGGATTGTCGGGGAGCTGTCGGAGAGGGAGGGCCACAAAATGGCCGAGGAGATCCGCGCCGAGATGGTGGCCAACGTCTGGAAGGTCGTCGTGTCGGCCGGCGACACGGTGTCCGAGGGCGACACCCTCGTCATCCTGGAGTCGATGAAGATGGAGATCCCGGTCGTCGCCGAGTCCGACGGCGTGGTGCGGAGGCTCGCGGTCAACGAGGGTGACGTGGTGCAGGACGGCGACCTGATCGCGGAGATCGGTTGACCGGCCTGCGGGTGCGCCGCGCCGACCCGGCGGACCTGCCGGCAGTGGCCCGGCTGACGGTGGCCGCGTACGAGGCGGACGGCCAGCTCAAGGACGAGAGCGGGTACGCGCCGGTGCTCGCCGACGTGGCCACCCGCGCCGAGAGTGGCGAGGTTCTGGTGGCCGTCGACGACGCCACCGGCCACGTACTCGGCGCGGTGACGTTCGTGCTGCCCGGCAGCCCGTACGCCGACCTCGCCGAACCGGGCGAGGCCGAGTTCCGGATGCTCGCGGTGGATCCGGTCGCACAGGGCCGGGGCGCGGGCGCGGCGCTCGCGTCCGCGTGCGTGGCGCGCGCGACGGAGTTGGGCTGCACGGCGTTGGTGATCTGCGTACGCGCCGGGATGGCGGCGAGCGCGCACCGCCTCTACGAGCGGCTGGGTTTCGTCAGGTACCCGGAGAAGGACTGGATGCCGATGCCCGGCATCGAGCTGCGCGGCCTGCGGCTGGACCTGACCGCGGCCCGCTGAGCGCGGCTCAGGCGTCGCCTTCCGCGCCGGTCTCGCCGATCTTGGCGAGCAGCTCGTCGGCGACCTGGAGCGCGATCCGCTTGCGCTCATCGTCGGTGATGCCGGGCGCGCGTACCGCGAACCAACTGCTGTGCACCGCGAACAGCGTGAGCGCGGCGCGGAGCTGGGCGGCGGGGGAGTCGTCGCCCCGGCACAGCTCGTGCGCCAGGCGCATTATCCGGTCCCGCATCTGCTGGCCCGCGACAAGGCTCTTGAGCACCGTCTGGTTCTGCTCGAAGAAGCGCATCACCTGGGGCAGGTCGCCGGCGAACATGCTGTCGGCGTACCTGCCGATCAGGGCGCGCCGGGTGGCCAGCGTGGGTGGTTGGTCGGCGGCCCAGGCGATCAGCTCGTCCATCCGGCGCAGCCGGTCGTCGACCAGGCTGGTGACGATCTCGTCCTTGCTCTTGAAGTGGTAGTAGAGCGCCGCCTTCGTCACGCCGAGCCGCTCGGCGATCTCCCGCAGGGACGTCTTCTCGTAGCCCTGCTCGGTGAAGAGTTCCAAGGCGACGGCCTGGATCCGCTGCCGTGTGCCCCCTGTGGTCTCCCTCACCAGCCGACATCCTTCCAATCCGCTTGACGTGCGCCCGCCATCAGCTTACCGTCCGGCTAGTAAGTCAACTAGCCGGGCGGCAAGTAAGTCGATCATCCGATCTTCGGGGGAGCCTACCGATGAGTCAACCAGCCCAGGTGACCACGAGACCCAACGTCCGTATCGTCCTGTTCGGCCTGATGATCGCGATGATGCTCGCGATGCTCGACAACATGATCGTCAGCACCGCGTTGCCGCGGATCGTCTTCGAGTTCGGCGGCGCTGACCACTTCACCTGGGTGGTCACCGCGTACGTGCTGGGCACCACGGTCTCCACACCGATCTGGGGCAAGCTCGGCGACCTCTACGGCCGCAAGACGGTCTTCCTCACCGCGGTCGTCGTGTTCCTGGTCGGCTCCGCCCTCTGCGGCATGTCCGGCTCCGGCGTCTTCGGCGGCACGGAGACCGGCATGACCGAGCTGATCGCGTTCCGTGCCGTGCAGGGCCTCGGCGCGGGCGGCCTGATGGTCGGCGTCATGGCCATCATCGGTGACCTGGTCCCGCCCCGCGAGCGTGGCCGCTACCAGGGCATGATCGCCGGCATCATGGCCATCGCCATGGTCGCCGGCCCGCTCGTCGGCGGCTTCATCACCGACAACCTCTCCTGGCGCTGGGCGTTCTACGTCAACCTGCCGCTGGGCGGCGTGGCGCTGCTGGTCCTCGCCACCACCATGCACCTGCCGAAGTACCGCACCGAACACAAGATCGACTGGCTGGGCGCGGCGCTGCTGTCCGTCGGCATCACCGCCATCGTGCTGGTGACCACGTGGGGCGGCAACGAGTACGACTGGGTCTCGCCGCAGATCCTCGGCCTCGCCGTGCTGGCGCTGCTCGCGCTCGGCGCGTTCGCGCTGGTCGAGCGACGTGTGCCGGAGCCGATCCTGCCGCTGAGCCTGTTCGCCAACCGCAACTTCGCGCTGATCTCGGTGATCGGTTTCCTGCTCGGCTTCGCCATGTTCGGCGCGATGAACTTCCTGCCGCTCTACCAGCAGACCGTCCAGGGGGCCTCGGCCACGAACAGCGGCCTGCTGCTGCTCCCGCTGATGTTCGGCATGCTCGTGGTGTCGCTCGTGGTCGGCCGGACCATCACCAAGACCGGCCGTTACCGCCTCTTCCCGATCGTCGGCGGTGTGGTGATGGCCGCCGGGATGGGCCTGCTCAGCCTGCTGGACGTGGACACGAGCAAGGCGCAGTCCTCGCTCTACATGATCGTGCTCGGTGTCGGCATGGGCTTCCTCATGCAGACCTCGATGCTCATCGCGCAGAACAGCGTGGAACAGAAGGACCTCGGCGCGGCCAGCGGTGCGGCCACCTTCTTCCGGTCCATCGGCGGCTCGTTCGGCGTCTCCCTCTTCGGTGCGATCTTCGCCAACCGCCTTGCCGACTCGGCGGCCGGTCCCGCGTTCTCGGGCTCGGGCGGCGGCGAGGGCGGCGCGATGAATCTGGAGGCGCTCAGGAAGCTCACCGGCCCGGTGCGCGAAGCGGTGCTCGGCGGCCTGTCCGACGCCATCTCGCACGTCTTCTTCTGGGCGGTCCTGTTCACAGTGGCCGTACCCGTGCTCGCCTGGTTCATCAAGGAGGTGCCGCTGCGCGCGACGAACGACGTGCCGCCGGCCGGCGCCACACCTGAGGACGAGGCCGAGGCCGCGCTCGGCCGGGCCCCCGTCGCCTGACGCACGGTCGCGGCCCCGCCGCCCCTCCAGGGGTACGCGGGGCCGCGCCGCGTCTGCCGCTCCGCGTGGTCAGCCGCGGCGGAACAGGGCGGCGAGGCGTCGCCAGAGACGCCGCAGCGGTCCGCCCTCGGCGTCGGCGATCAGCCCGTCGGCAGTGGCGCGTGCCGCCGGGTCGAGTGCCGGGGTGGCTCGCGCCAGGTACGCCAGCGACACCGCCACCGGGCTACGCCGGGCGGACCCGGCCGCCACCTCGGCGATCCGCCCGGCCACCAGCGCGGCCACGTCGGTGCGCGTGTCCGGGTGCATCCAGGCGGCGGTGACCAGGGCGAACAGTGCCGCCTCGGCGGCCGGGCCGAGATCGCCGGCGGCCAGTTCCCGCAGCACCCGGCGGCGGGTGGACCGTTCCCACTGCTCGTCGGTGCGGTGGTGCAGCAGGCCGAGGCAGGCCCAGACCTGCGCGCAGCGCGTCCACAGTGCTGGGTCCTGCCCGCCGAGCACCCGGCCCAGCGCGGTCGCCGGCGCCTCCGGCGGGTGTGCCAGCAGGGCGAGCAGGTCGGCGAGGTGCAGCGTGGCCAGCCCGACGGCGGCGTCGTACGCGGCCGGTGGGTGCGGCCAGGCCGGGTGCGCGAGCTGCTGGAGCCGCCGTACCGCCTCGGCCGAGGGGGCGGGACCGTCAGGGGCCGGGGCGTCGTCGCCGGCCGGGGTCACCTGCCCGAGCCAGGGGCGGCCCCGGCAGCACTCGGCCAGGTCACCGTGCTCGTGCGTGTCGTCCGGGTGGTCGCGGACGAAGTCGGCGAGCGCCACCAGGTGGTCCACGTCCCCGTCGCGCAGGTAGCGCAGCCGGTGCGCGGTGTGCACCGCGCAGTCGAAGGACGGATCCTTCGCCAGCGCCCGGTCGACCCAGCCCAGTGCCGCGTCGAGCCGGCCGTGGTCGGCCAGCGTGCCGGCGATGTCCGCGTAGACAGCGAGGTCGTCCGGGTCGAGCGCGACAGCGCGTTCCAGTGCGGCGAGCGCCTCGCCGGTCCGGCCGGCGCTGCGGTACGCGTACCCGAGCCACACCTCGCCGAGTTTGGTGGGCTGTGCGCGTACCCCCCGGGTGGCCCAGGTGACGGCGAGGGTGACCTCGCCGAGGCGCCGGGCCAGCGCGGACGCCGCGCCGAGCAGCAGCGGATGGGCCGGATAGACGGTGATCGCGTGGCGGGCCAGCGTGAGGTACGGCTCCAGCGGCTCGCGCAGCCGGCGCGGCGCGGGGTCGGGCGCCGCCGCGCAGACCTGCATGAGGATCCGGGCGGTGCGCTCGGGATCGAGGCGTTCCGGCAGGTCGGCGGCGGTAACCCAGGGCACGGCGGCCCACGGGGCGGCGGGCGCGTAGCCGGTGGCGGCGGCGAGCAGGTCGAGCCCTTCGGCGGGGCGGCCGGCGGCGGCGAGCAGGTGCGCGCGGGCCACCACGGCGCCGACGAACGCCTGCTGACCGAGCGGGAAGAGGTCGAGGTCGCCGCCGCTGGCCGCGTTCAGCCGGGCGAGCGTCTCGTGCGCCTCGGGCAGCGTGGGGGAGCGGACCAGCGCGGCGGCCACGTGGTCGGCGGCGTGCCGCAGGTCGCCCTCGTCCAGCGCCAGCCGGGCCAGCGCGAGTTCCTCCTCCGCCGAGAGCGCGGCGTCGTCGTCGGGCACGTCGTCCTCTCGCGGGTCGGGTCGGTCAGCCGGGCAAGCCTAGGGGATCTTCCGCCGATTTAGTGATCCACTGCGCACTAGTGCTCGTTGCGTTGATTGAGCCTGTCAAAACGTGCAAGACTGAGCATCGAACGCGCGGGAAACGCGCAGAAGGAGGTTCTGGAGTGACGCGAGCAGGGGCCGGTATGGCCGCCGACATCGACGAGCAGCCGGCCGGTTACGAGCGTCTGCTCTCCACCGAACACGCGGCAGCCATCGCCGAGGTGGCGGCCGTCGTCGCCGAACGCCGCCCCCGGCACGTGGTCTTCACCGCCCGGGGCACCTCCGACCACGCCGCGCTCTACGCGGCCTACCTGACCGAGATCCGCCTCGGACTGCCCGCCGGACTGGCCTCACCGAGCGCGATCACCGTCTTCGGTGCCCGGCCCGACCTCTCCGACGCGCTCGTCGTCGGCGTCAGCCAGAGCGGCGGCTCGCCCGACCTCGCCGAGGTGCTGCGGGTCGCCCGCGCCTCCGGCGCGCTCACCCTCGCGGTCACAAACAACCCCGGCTCGCCGCTGGTGGAGACCGCCGAGCTGAGCGTGGACATCGCCGCCGGCCACGAGCGCGCCGTCGCCGCCACCAAGACGTACACCGCCGAGCTGCTCGCGCTGCTCATGCTGATCGAGGGCGTACGCGCCGGCGACGGCGTGCTGCCCGCCGAGGAACGCGCCGCCCTGAGCCGCCTGCCCGGGCTGGCCGCGCAGACGCTCGCCGACGACACCCCGGCCCGGCTCGCCCCGCGCTACCGGTTCGCCGCCCAGCTCGTCACCACCGGCCGGGGCTACGCGTACCCGACCGCCCGGGAGGCGGCGCTGAAGCTGATGGAGACCTCGTACCTCCCGGCGCTCGCCTTCTCCGGCGCCGACCTGCTGCACGGCCCGCTCGCCATGACCGACCCGGACGTCCCGGTGCTCGCCGTGGTCGGCTCCGGCCCCGGCGGCACGTCGATGCGCGAGGTGCTGCCCCGGCTCGGCGAGCGCCGCGCCGACGTGGTGGTGGTCGGCTCCGCCGACGTCGGCGAGACCCGGATGGCCGTGCCCGAGGTCGACGAGCGGTACGCGCCGCTGCTCGACATCCTGCCGCTGCAACGGCTCGCGCTGTCCCTGGCGCTGGCCCGGGGCGAGGACCCGGACGCGCCGCGCGGCTTGAAGAAGGTCACGGCGACGATGTGACGTCCGGCGTGGCACGCTGTGTGGCGTGTCCACCCTCCGTGATCTCGCCGAGGAGCACACCGCGCTCCGTCCGGCCGACATCGATCACCTGCACCGGATCGCCGGCGACTGGCAGCTGCTGTCCGACCTGTCCTTCGCCGACCTGCTGCTCTGGGTGCCGGTGGACGGTGACGGCACGTTCCTCTGCGTGGCCCAGGTCCGTCCCACCACCGCGCCGACCGCCTACCTGGACGACCAGGTCGGGCGCATCGTCGGCGGGGCCGAGGTGGCCCACCTGGAGGTGGCCCACCGGCAGGGACGGATTTGGCGCGAGGGCGACCCGGTCTGGTACGGCGACGTCCCGGCCCGCCACGAGGCGATCCCGGTCCGGCTGCGCACCGGCGACGGTGAAGCCGGCGAGGTGATCGCCGTGGTGGGCCGGGACACCAACCTGTCCACCGCCCGCACGCCCAGCCAGCTCGAACTGAACTACCTCACCACTGCCGACGACCTCGCCCAGATGATCGCCGACGGCACGTTCCCGCCGCCCCGGCACCCGGGCGAGACCACCTCGGCGCCCCGGGTCGGCGACGGCCTGGTGCGGCTCGACGCCAACGGCAAGGTCACCTACGCGAGCCCGAACGCGCAGTCCGCGTACCGCCGCCTCGGCTACGCCTCCCACCTCGTCGGGGAGGACCTGGCCAAGCTGCACCGCCGGCTCGCGGGCGACCCCCTGGAAGGCACCGACGCGGGCAACGCCGTACTCGCCGCGCTGCGCGGCGAGGCGCCACCCCGCCGCGAGATCGACGCCCGCGGCGCCACCATGCTCACCCGCGCGCTGCCGCTGATGCCCGCCGGAGTGCCGATCGGCGCGCTGGTGCTGGTCCGCGACATCACCGAGGTACGCCGCCGCGACCGCGCCCTGATCACCAAGGACGCCACCATCCGGGAGATCCACCACCGGGTGAAGAACAACCTCCAGACCGTCGCCGCGCTGCTGCGCCTCCAGGCCCGGCGGGTCGCCATGCCCGAGGCGCGGGTGGCGCTCGAAGAATCGGTACGCCGGGTCGCCTCGATCGCGCTGGTGCACGAGACGCTCTCCATGTCCAGCGACGAGGCGGTCGAGTTCGACGGCATCGTGGACCGGGTCGCGAGCGCCGCCACCGAGGTCGCCGCCACCGAGGTGAGCGTCGGCATGCGCCGTCGCGGCACCTTCGGCGTCCTGCCCGCCGAGATCGCCACCTCGCTGGTGATGGTGCTCAACGAGTTGCTGCTCAACGCCGTCGAGCACGGCTTCCCGCCAGCCGACGAGGAGGCCGGTGCCCCGTCGCCCGCGGACGCGGCCCGGCCCGAGGCCGTGGTCTACGCGCCCCGGCCCGAGGTGGTGGTCTCCGCGCCCCGGCCCGAGGTGGTGGTCTCCACGCACCGGGCCCGCAAGCAACTGCACGTCACTGTCACCGACAACGGCCGGGGACTGCCCGAGCAGTTCGACGCCGAACGCGGCGGCAACCTGGGCCTCCAGATCGTCCGGGCGCTCGTCACCGGCGAGCTGCGCGGCACCATCACGTTGCGCAACGGCGCCGACGGCGGCACCGAGGCGGCAATCGTCGTACCGCTGGCCCGCGGCACCACCGACCGTCTCACCGGACGAGCAGGGCCACCGTGATTCCCGGGCGCTGCCACACCTGCCGCACGGTGTAGCCCGCGCGCAGCGCGTCGCCCTTCGCACCCGGCACCGCCGCCAGCGGGTCCGCGCGCCGGCCGGTGACCACCAGCCAGACCCGGTCCGTCCCGGCCAGGCAGCGCGCCGGGTCGTCGCACTCCACGGCCCAGAGACTCGCGTCCCGGCGCTGGTCGCGGACCACGAGCACGTCGCGCGGCAACCTCGGCCCCAGGTGGTACGCCATGCCCAGATCCGGGAACAGCCAGCCGTCGCGGGACGCGTAGACGATCGCGTCGCCCGGCCGCTGCTCGGCGCGGATGACCCCGGCGGCGCCCGCGTAGTCGACAGGTGCGCTGCGCGGCCACTCGTGGGTGCGGCGCAGGGCCGCCTGATCCGGCAGCCCGAGCAGCCCGGCCAGGACCACCACTGCCAGTCCGGCCGCGATCCGCCCTCCGGGCGGCGTCCGTCCCCGCTCTGCTGCCGTGGGTGTCGCCGTGCGTTCCGTTTCGGCGGGCGTCGCCGTCGGTGCGGGAGCGGCCCGAGCGGCGGCCAGCGCGGCGCCGGCCAGCACGCAGGCGAACGGCACCGTGAACACCAGATACCGGGTCACCCACAGCGGCACCACCGTCCCGACGGCGAAGACCAGCAGCACCGGCAACAGCACGGCGGCGGCCGGCAGCAGCGCCCGGCGGCCCATCCGGGCCGAGCCGAGCGCCGCGAGCGCGAGCACGAACCCGCCGACGACGCCGCTCTGCGCCAGCGCGCCGGGCAACGCCGCCAGGTCGGGCAGGCGAGCCGGATCGACCCAGTCGAGTTGCCGTCCACGCTGTCCTCCGGCGACGAGAGCCAGCGGGGTGACCAGCAGGACGGCCGGCAGCAGCGCCACCATCCACCAGGCGAGCACCATCGGCTTCCGCCGTGTGCCGTCAGAATCCGTGCGAGCATCGGCCGGGCGTGGCGGGTCGAGGCCCGCGGCGGACGAGCCGCGCGCGGCGACCAGCAGCACCACCAGGGCGTGCGCGGCGAGCAGCGTGAGCGCCAGCAGGTGGAACAGGCCGAGCGCGGCGACCGCTGCCGCGTACTCGGCCCAGCGCCACCGTCCCGGCCGGCGCAGCGCCTCGACCAGCAGCAGTGTGGACAGCACGGCGAGCAGCGTCGCGAGGGCGTACGGGCGGGCCTCCTGCCCGTACCGCGAGGTGACCGGCAGCACCGCGAACAGCAGTCCGGCCAGCAGCCCGGCGCGGCGGCCGACGAGCACCGCGCCGAGGCGGGCGGTGAGCGCGGCGGCCACTGTCATGGCCAGCGCCGACGGCAGCCGCAGTGCCGTCGGCGACGTGCCTGCCAGCGCGGTCCAGCCGTGCGTGAGCAGGTAGTACGGCCCGGTGGCGGCGTCGATGGTGCGGGTCATCCGGAACAGGTCCGGTACCGGCCGGGTCGCCGCGCTCCAAGTGGCCAGCTCGTCCCGCCACGGTTGGGCGTGCCCGATGCCGGCCAGCGTCACCACGAGCGTGAGCAGCCCGGGCACCACCCACACCACCACCGGCCCCGGCCGGCCGGGCGCGAACCTCCTCACCCCCGCAGCCTCACACGCCCAAGCCCCCCACCCACCCCTCTCCACCGATTCCACCCACCTCCACCCCGTCGATCATGAGGTTGACCGCGCTCACTGTCCCTTTTGTCCCCGCCAACCTCATGATCAACGCGTCGGCGGCGGGCCGGGGAGGGGAGGTGGGGGTGTTGACCAAGGAGATTGCGGGGCTCGGATGGCGGGTTGGGGACGTTAACTCCTTGATCACCGGGGCGGGGCGGGGCGGGAGAGAGGGCGGGGTGGGGGTGGGTGGTGGGGGTGGCCCGTGATGTGGGATCACAGTGCGGAGCTGTGGTCGTGCGGGGCGTGGTGTGGCAGCATGAGGCACATGACCGCCGCTGTCGTCCGCCGCTTCGTGGCTCGCCGCCACGTCGATTACGGCCGCGTGCGCAGCGCGATCTGTCCGGCCCACTGACGACGCCCGACCTTTCCGTCTCGGGCGCGTACTCGCGCCGGCCGTCATCGACATCGCCGTCCACGGCCCTCTCCAGGGCCGGCCGCCGCGTCCGCGCTCCAGGCACCGCAGCAGACCATGGAGGACGCCGCGATGGCGGTCAGCAGCACCCCGACCCGTCCCGACAGCCCGGCGCCCGCCGCCCGTGCGCCCCGCCGGCCACGCGGCGAGGGGCAGTGGGCGCTCGGGCACCGTGAGCCGCTCAACCCCAACGAGCGGATCAAGAAGGACGACGACCCGCTGAACGTGCGGGACCGGATCGAGAACATCTACGCCCACCGCGGTTTCGCCTCGATCGACCCGCAGGACCTGCGCGGCCGGTTCCGTTGGTGGGGCCTCTACACCCAGCGCAAGGCCGGCATCGACGGCGGGCGGACCGCCGTGCTGGAGCCGCACGAGCTGGAGGACGAGTTCTTCATGCTGCGGGTCCGGGTGGACGGCGGCCAGCTCAACCTGGCCCAGCTCCGGGTGATCGCGGACATCTCCCGCGAGTTCGCCCGGGACACCGCCGACATCACCGACCGGCAGAACATCCAGTACCACTGGATCCGGGTCGAGGACATGCCGGAGATCTGGCGCCGGCTGGAGGCGGTCGGCCTGCAGACCACCGAGGCGTGCGGCGACTGCCCCCGGATCGTGCTCGGCAGCCCGGTCGCCGGTGTGGCCCGGGACGAGGTGCTCGACCCGACCCCGGCGATCGACGAGATCGTCCGCCGGTACGTCGGCGACAAGGCGTTCTCCAACTTGCCCCGCAAGTTCAAGACCTCGATCTCCTGGCTGGTCGACACGCCGTACGAGGCGAACGACATCGCATTCCTCGGCGTGGAGCACCCGGAGCACGGTCCCGGCTTCGACGTCTGGGTGGGCGGCGGGCTGTCGACAAACCCGATGCTCGCCAAGCGGCTCGGCGTCTGGGTGCCGCGCAACGAGGTGCCGGACGTGTGGGCCGGGGTGGTCGGCATCTTCCGCGACTACGGCTACCGCCGGCTGCGTAACCGGGCCCGGCTGAAGTTCCTGGTCGCCGACTGGGGCGTGGAGCACTTCCGGGAGGTGCTGGAGAAGGAATACCTGGGCCGCACGCTGCTCGACGGTCCGGCCGCCGACCTGCCGGCCAAGCCGGTGGACCACATCGGCGTGCACGCCCAGCGCGACGGCGCGAACTACGTGGGCGCCGCCCCGGTGGTGGGCCGCGTGTCCGGCACCCAGCTGGCGCAACTCGCCGACGTGGTCGAGGCGCACGGCAGCGACCGGGTGCGGCTCACGCCGTACCAGAAGCTGCTCGTGCTGGACGTGGCGCCGGAGCGGACCGACTCGCTGGTCACGGCGTTGCGTGGGATCGGCCTGGAGGCCCGGCCGTCGGCGTGGCGGCGCGGCACGATGGCCTGCACCGGCATCGAGTTCTGCAAGCTCGCCATCGTCGAGACCAAGCGGCGCGGCGAGGAACTGGTCGCGCGCCTGGAGGAGCGGCTGCGCGACTTCGACGCGGACATCTCCATCCACCTCAACGGCTGCCCGAACGCCTGCGCCCGCACCCAGGTCGCCGACATCGGGCTCAAGGGCCAGCTCGTGGTCGGCCCGGACGGCCGGCAGGTCGAGGGCTTCCAGGTGCACCTCGGCGGCGGCCTCGGCATGGCGCAGGGGCAGACGGCCGGCTTCGGCCGCAAGCTGCGCGGCCTGAAGACCACCGCCGAGGAGCTTCCGGAGTACGTGGAACGGCTCGCCCGCCGCTACCTGGCCGGCCGGACCGAGGGTGAGACGTTCGCCAACTGGGTGATCAGAGCCGACGAGGAGGAGCTCCGATGAGCGATGCCCGATCCGCGCCTCTCTACTGCCCGTACTGCGGGGAGGAGGACCTGCGGCCGCACGAGGCCGGGCACGGCGCCTGGGAGTGCCACGCCTGTGCGCGGGTCTTCGCGGTCAAGTTCACCGGCCTGCTGAGCCGGGCGGTGACCCGGTGACCGGCCTCGTCTCCGCCGCCGGCCTCGGCCTGATCGGCCCGGGTGGGCCGGCCCGCCGCGACCCGGAGGAGCTGCGCGCGCTGGCCGAGGAGGCCGGCCGGGAACTGGCGGACGCGCCCGCGCTGGAGATCGCGCGCTGGGCGGTGGAGACGTTCGGCGAGCGGTTCTGCGTGACCAGCTCGATGGCCGACGGCGTGCTGGCGCACCTGGTCTCCCGGGTCGCGCCCGGCGTCGACGTGGTGTTCCTGGACACCGGGCTGCACTTCCCGGAGACGCTGCGGGTCCGCGACGAGGTGGCCCGGCGGATGCCGGTGCGGGTGCGTTCGATCCGGCCCCGGATGACCGTGGGCCAGCAGGACGGCCAGTACGGCCCGCGTCTGTTCAACAGGTCCCCGGACGACTGCTGCCAGCTGCGCAAGGTGGAGCCGCTGGAGCGGGCGCTGTCCGGGTACGACGCCTGGGCCGCCGGGCTGCGCCGGGACGAGTCGCCGACCCGGGCGAACACGCCCGTGGTGGGCTTCGACGCGCGGCGCGGCAAGGTCAAGGTGAACCCGATAGCGGCCTGGACGCAGCGGGAGGTGGACGCCTACGTGGCCCGGTACGACATTCCGGTGAACGAGCTGTTCGCCCGCGGCTACGGCTCGATCGGCTGCTGGCCGTGCACGCGGCGGACCAGGGCGGGGGAGGACACGCGGGCCGGGCGCTGGGCGATGTTCGAGAAGACCGAGTGCGGCCTGCACACCTGAGCGCCGGGCCACCGGTGGTGCTGGTGGCCCACGGCAGCCGTGACCCGCGCGCGGCCGAGGCGACCCGGGCGCTGGCGCTCGCCGTGGCGGCCACCTGGCCCGGGCGTCCGGTGCTGCCGAGCTGGCTCGACCACACCGATCCCGGGCCGGCCGAGGTGCTGCGCGGGCTGTCCGCCGCCGGTCACTCCCGGGCGGTCCTGGTGCCGCTGCTGCTGACCGCCGCGTACCACCGGAAGGTGGACATCCCGGCGGCGGTCGCGGCGGCCGGCGCGGACATCGAGGTACGGGTGACCGACGTGCTGGGGCCGACCGGCGGCGGGGTGGACGGCGGGTTGCTGGACGGGCTGCGCCGCCGCCTGGCGGAGGCGACCGGTGACGGTCCGAGTGGGCTGGACGCGGTGGTGCTGGCGGCGGCCGGTACCCGGGATCCGGCGGCGCGAGCCTCGGTGGGCCGGGTCGCCGCGGCGTTCGGCGCCGGGCTGGGTGTGCCCTGCCGCGTCTCGTACGCCTCGGCGGCGCCCCCGGAGGTCGGCGGCGCGGTGGCGCGCCTGCGCGCGGCGGGCGCCCGCCGGGTCGCGGTGGCCGCCTACTTCCTGGCCCCGGGCCGGTTCCACGACGGGGTACGCGCGGCGGCCCGGTCGGCCGGCGCGGTGGCGGTGGCCGACCCGCTGACCGACCTGCCGGAGCTGGCCGACCTGGTCCGGCGGCGGGTGGACGCGGTGGCGGGCTGACCCGGTCCGGGCAGCAGAACGCCCCGGCCGGAATCCCGGCCGGGGCGCCTCACGTGGTACGGGTCAGGCGGAGTGAGCGCGCAGCACACGGAGGCCGCCGCGGCGCTTCACCGCGCGACGCTCCTCCTCGCTCATCCCGCCCCAGACACCGGCGTCCTGACCGGACTCCAGCGCCCACTGCAGGCACTGGTCGGTCACGGGGCAGCGCCGGCAGACGGCCTTCGCCTGTTCCACCTGAAGGAGGGCCGGGCCGGACGTCCCGATCGGGAAGAACAGCTCCGGGTCCTCGTCGCGGCAGACCGAATCGTGGCGCCAGTCCATGGCGGCAACACTCCTCATTCTTAGTGGGTGGCCAGATAACGCTTCGTTGCTATTCCTATATGCGTCCGCAATGCCGAATGGTGACGGTCAGCATCCATCAATTCGGCGCTGCGTGAGCAGGCTGTGGGCTCGTGAACCTGCTGGAACAGCTCAACCGAACGAGCATATCCAGGCAATGTCCCGGCAACACGAGTTCGCTTGTGAATACTTTCACGAACTACAGCGATGTCAAGGGTGACGCTCAGAAAAACTCCGAACAGTGAGCGGGCTCACCACCCATTTGTCCGGGTTTGCCAGTGCCCTGGTTACCCGGCGTGCCACAGTCGATAATCAATGTAGTACGGTCCGCGTGACGTTGCTGACATTTCCGGCACCCTTCCTCGGCGTGGCGGCCACCGCACCCGCGCGGCGGGGGGTCCGCGTCAACCGACTGGGATACCCGAGACCTAGCAGATTACTCTCAGTGCGGCCGGAACGGACGTGAACCGGACTTTCTCCCGCTCGCCGAGGTAGTCCCCGTCCAGTTGGAACGGCAGCGGACGGTCCGAGACGAGCGTGAACTCGGCCACGTCGTGCAGCCGCAGCACCTGCTTGCCGTGCGGATCCGGTCGCTTCGAGAAGAACTGCGCCGCCGTACGGGCCGTGCTGGCCACCCGCAGCCGCCGCAACGCGAGCACGTCGAGCCCGAGGTCGAAGGACGCCTCCGGGTTCGGATTGATCTCCCGGTCGCCCAGGTACGTCCACGGCGCGGTGTTCTGGATGATCGTGGTGGCCAGCTCCGTCGCGGGCGGCTCACCCGGACGCTCCAGTGTGATCGACGGGTGGCGGCGGTCCGAGCCGACGAAGTACTGACTCGCGGTGGAGCGGAAGTAGAGCGCCGGCGTGGAGACGCGCCCCTTCTTGCGGGCCTGTTCCACCCGGCGGATGACCGCCGCGTCCAGCCCGAAGCCGGCGCAGAACGTGAAGTAGCGGTCGTCGGCCCGCCCCAGCCCGATCGTGCGGGACCGGCCGAGCCGCAGCCCTTCCAGGATCATGCTGGTGCCGTCGGGCCACTCCCGGGGCAGCCCGAGCGCGCGGGCGAAGACGTTCGTCGAACCGCCCGGCACGGTGGCCAGCGCGGGCAGCCGCTCGGCCGAGGTCTGCCCGGTACGGAACGTCGGCGGCTCCGCCGCCATCAGGCCGTTCACCACCTCGTTGACGGTGCCGTCACCGCCGAGCGTGACGACCAGGTCGACGCCCTCCTGGGCGGCCTCCCGGGCCAGATCCATGGCGTGGCCCCGTCGGCGGGTGTAACGCACCGACAGGTCGACTTCACTGCGCAACGCCCGGACCAGCACGTCCCGGCTGCGCTCGCTGGTGGTGGTGGCCTTCGGATTGACCACCAGGACGGCCCGCATGGGCGGCACAATACCGCGCCTACCCACCGGTATCGTGGCGGCCGTGACGATCGACTCCGAACCGCTCCCCGGCACGCTGCGCGCGGCGGTGCTCCTGCTACGTGCCCAGGCGGTGGCGCTGGGGCTGATCGCGGTGTGGCTCATCTGGTCCGACCTCACCGCCGACACCACGGATCTGACCTCGGCGCTGCTGGTGACCGTCTTCGCCGCCGGCGGCGCGGTGGCGCTCTGGGCGCTCGGCGGCGCGCTGTCCCGCCGCCGGGCCGGGGCCCGCGCACCGGCCATCGTGCTCCAGCTCATGCTGCTGCCGGTCGGCTGGTTCATGATCGAGGGCGGCATGGGCTGGCTCGGGGTGCCGCTGATCGCGCTCGGGATCGGCATGGTCGGGCTGCTGGTGAGCGGTCCGACCAACCGCGCGCTGGGCTTCGGCGAGCCGGCCCGCTGAACGCGACCCACCCCGGTCCGGCCTCCGCCGGCCGGTGCGGGCCGGACCGAGCCAGTCAGTAGCCGCCGGCGCGGCGGGTCAGCAGCGAGATGGTGGCCCGGCCGCCTGATGCGTGGGCGTTCGCCCCGGTGGTCAGTGCCGTCAGCACCTTCCAGGCGAAGGACGACTCGGACGGGAGCGTGGCGCCCCGGACCGTCGGCACCGTCACCTCGACGGTGAGCGCGTCCTCGGTGACCGCGAACCGGCACTCCAGCTCGGCGTCGCGGGTGGCGATCGCGAGCAGCATGGCGCACGCCTCGTCGACGGCGATGCGCAGATCCTCGATCTCGTCGAGGGCGAACTGGAGCCGGGCCGCGAGGCCGGCCGTGGCGGTGCGGAGCACGCCGAGGTAACCACCGTCGGCGGGCACGGTGAGATGGACGACGTCGTCGTCGGTCGCCGGGTGCCCGGTCAGTTGAGTCACGGCTCCTCCCCCCGGTGCGGGACTCTACCCGGTCAGCGGACGGGCCGCGTGGGCACGGCCGTCGCGTGCGTGGCGAGCTCGCGCAACGCCGGCCCGGCCAGGCGGTACGGGGTCCACTCGTCCATCGGCGTGGCGCCGATCGCGGCGTAGAAACGGGCCGCCGGGTTCCAGTGGATCATCCACCACTCCAGCCGCTGGTAGCCGCGCTCGACGCAGATCGCGGCGAGCGTGGCGAGCAGCATCCGGCCCGCGCCGGTGCCCCGGGCGTCCGGGCGGACGTAGAGGTCCTCCAGGTAGATGCCGTGCACGCCGGCCCAGGTGGAGAAGTTGAGGAACCAGAGCGCGAAACCGACCGGCCGGCCCGACGCGTCGACGGCGACGTGGCCGTACAGCGCCGGGGCGGGGCCGAACAGGGCCGCGTCGAGCTGCGCCGTGGTGAGGTGGCACTGCTCCGGGGCGCGCTCGTACTCGGCGAGTTCGTGCACCATGGCGACGACGGCCGGTACGTCCTCGGGACGTACCGGCCGGATCGTCGGAGTGCCGTCGGGCGACGTCACGCCTGCTTGGTCTCCCAGAAGATCTTCGAGATCTCGTCGATCTTCGCCAGCAGCTCGTCGGCCTTGGCCGGGTCGGTGGCGCCCTTGGCGCCGGCCGCGCCGGCCAGCTTGGTGGCCTCGTTGAACAGCTGGTGCAGGTGGGGGTACTTCTCGAAGTGCGGTGCCTTGAAGTAGTCGGTCCAGAGCACCCACAGGTGGTGCTTGACCAGCTCCGCCCGCTGCTCCTTGATCAGGATGGCGCGGGTGCGGAACTCCGGGTCGGTGTTGGCCTGGTACTTCTCGCAGATCATTTTGACCGACTCGGCCTCGATCCGGGCCTGGGCCGGGTCGTATACGCCGCAGGGCAGGTCGCAGTGAGCGCTGGCCGTCACCCGGGGCGTGAGGATGCGGGGAAGGCGCATCAGGGTCCTCCATGGGTTGTTTGCGATGATCCAAGACGACATTACTCCTGGAGACGCCCTCAGGGGCCGGGAGGTGACGTGACGAGCACCGACGGGCATCCGGCGCTGCGCGGCCCGCTGGTTCCGGTGCTGGTGACCGGCCCCTCCATGGCCCCCACGCTGCGTCACGGCGACGCGGTGCTGGTCCGCACCGGCGGCCGGCCGGTACGCCCCGGCGACGTGGTGGTGGCGGTGTTCCGCAGCCGTCCCGACCTGCTCGTCGTCAAGCGGGCGGTGGAACCGCGCGACGGCGGTTGGTGGTTGCGCGGCGACAACGAGTTCGTCACCGACGACTCCCGGGCGTACGGGGTGGCCGACGTCCGGGGCCGGGTGGTGGCCCGCTGGTGGCCACGTCCGGGACGGGTCAGGGGACGGTAACGACCGAAGCGGATATGACCCCGCTCACATACTGGGCGCGGGTGCGTGACTATGCTCGAAAAGTGCCCGGGTGACCCCCGCACCGCCGCGCCGCCGGTCGCTGACCAGCGCTGACCACTGCCGGCCGGTCCGTCTGCTCGACAGATCCTGGAGTCACCATGTCTTCGTCCACCCCGGACCCCGCCGATCCCGTCTTCCGCCTGCACGTCGGCGGCAAGATGGCGGTCGCCTCCACCGTGCCGCTGACCAGCCGCGAGGACCTCTCCCTCGCGTACACCCCGGGTGTGGCCCGGGTGTGTGAGGCGATCGCCGCCGACCCCGCGCTCGTCGACACCTACACCTGGGTGTCGCACACCGTCGCCGTGGTCACCGACGGCTCCGCCGTACTCGGTCTGGGCAACATCGGCCCGCGCGCCGCGCTGCCCGTGATGGAGGGCAAGGCGGTGCTGTTCAAGCAGTTCGGCGGCGTGGACGCGGTGCCGGTCTGCCTGGACACCCAGGACGTGGACGAGATCGTGGCCACCGTCAGGGCGCTCGCGCCGTCGTTCGGCGGCATCAACCTGGAGGACATCAGCGCCCCGCGCTGCTTCGAGGTGGAGCGCCGGCTCGACGAGGCGCTGGACATCCCGGTCTTCCACGACGACCAGCACGGCACCGCGATCGTGGTGCTCGCCGCGCTGCGCAACGCCGCGACGCTGCTCAACCGCAAGCTCGGCGACCTGCGGGTGGCGGTCAGCGGCGCGGGCGCGGCCGGGGTGGCGGTCACCAAGATGCTGATCGCCGGCGGCGTCGACCCGGAGCGGGTGGTGGTGTGCGACTCGCGCGGCATCATCGGCCGGCACCGCGAGCTGACCGGCACCAAGGCCGAGCTGGCCGAGATCACCAACGCCGAGGGCCGGCAGGGCGACATCACCGAGGCGCTGCGCGACGCGGACGTGCTCGTGGGCGTCTCCGGCGGCCAGATCCCGGAGGCGGCGGTGGCCGGCATGGCCCCCGGCGGCATCGTGTTCGCGCTGGCGAATCCCACCCCCGAGGTGCACCCCGAGGTGGCCGCCCGGCACGTGGCGGTGGTCGCCACCGGGCGCAGCGACTACCCGAACCAGATCAACAACGTGCTCGCGTTCCCCGGCGTGTTCCGGGGTGCGCTGGACGCCGGGGCCACCCGGATCACCGACTCGATGAAGGTGGCCGCCGCCGACGCCATCGCCGGCGTGGTGGCCGAGTCGCTGACCGCCGACGCGATCGTGCCCTCGCCGCTGGACCCGCGAGTCGCCCCGGCGGTCGCCGAGGCGGTCGCCGAGGCCGCCCGCCGCGACCGGGTCGCCCGCCGCTGAGATGTAAGGAAGGGGCCCTTCCTAACGCCACCGGTAGAGGAAGGGCCCCTTCTTAACTGCTGCTCAGCTTGTTACCGTGCCGATCATGCGTGCTGCCTTCGCCTCGGCCTTCGACACCGACAACCCGCTCGCCGCGCTCGCCGTCGGCGACCGTCCCGAGCCGACCCACCCGCAGGACGACTGGGTCACCGTGCGGGTCCGGGCCAGCTCGCTCAACCACCACGACCTCTGGTCGCTGCGCGGCGTGGGCCTGACCGCCGACCAGCTCCCGATGATCCTCGGCTGCGACGCGGTCGGCACCGACCCGGACGGCAACGAGGTGGTCATCTACCCGGTGGTGCCCACCCCCGGCGACCCGCGCGGGGTCTCCATCCTCTCCGAGCACTACCAGGGCACGTTCGCCGAGCTCGTCGCCGTACCCCGGATGAACCTGCTGCCGCTGCCCGACGGCCTGTCGGCGACCGACGCGGCGTGCCTGCCCACGGCCTGGCTCACCGCCTGGCGGATGCTGACCACGAAGGGCCGGGTCGCCGACGGCGAGTCGGTGCTGGTCCAGGGCGCCGGCGGTGGCGTGGCCACCGCGGCTGTCGCGCTCGGCGTCGCGCTCGGCAAGCGGGTGTACGCGACCAGCCGCGACGCCGCCAAGCGGGAGCGGATCACCGAGCTGGGCGCGACCGCGCTGGAGCCCGGCGCGCGGCTGCCGGAACGGGTCGACGTGGTGATCGAGACGGTCGGCGCGGCCACCTTCGACCACTCGCTGAAGTCGGCGGCCCCGATGGCCCGGATCGTCGTCTCCGGCGCCACCGCCGGGCACGAGCCGAAGGTCAACCTCCGCCGGGTCTTCGCCATGCAGCTGGAGATCCTCGGCACCTCGATGGGCACGCCGGGCGAGCTGACCGAGCTGCTCGCGTTCTGCGCCGAGCACGAGGTGCGCCCGGTGGTCGACCGGGTGGTGCCGTTCAGCGAGATCTCCGAGGCGTTCGCCCGGCTGCACTCCGGTGAGGTCTTCGGCAAGGTGGTAGTCGACCACACCGCCTGAGCCGTGTGGCGCGTTGACAAGGGGCCCTTTCTCTACCGGAGACGTTAAGAAGGGGCCCTTCCTTACAGGCGGTCGTCGAGGGTGGCCAGGCCGCCCCGGGAGGCGTCGGCGGGCAGGCGCCTCTTCGCCGCCGGGTCGCCGTACAGCGTCCAGCGGAGGAACTCGACAGAGGTGTCGGCTACCACGCCGAGCGCCTTGCCGTCGCCGAGCAGTGCCCGGCCGTGGTCGCCCCGGGGCAGGCTGAGCATCGCCTTCGGCCACGGCACCGCGTCGTACACGGCCTTGCCGGCGGCGTACGACACCACCTCGTCGGCCTCGCCGTGCACGAACAACTGCGGCGCGGCGGCGCCGGCGAAGGCGGTACCCACGCCGAGGGCGGTGCCGGCGAAGACGATGCCCGCGTCCAGCCGCTCGTCCCGGCTCGCGGTGAACAACCCGATGGTGGTCACGCCGCCGGCGCTGTGCCCGGTCGCGGCCACCCGCTCCGGGTCCAGCCGGCCGCGCAGCGGGTCGCCCGCCTTCTCGCCGAGCGCGAGCACCCGGGTCAGCACGTACGACACGTCGGCCGGCTGGTTGAGCACGTCCAGCGGGTTGCCGTCGGTGCCCCGGGAGGTGTGCGGGAAACGTGGCGCGGCGACCACGAAACCGGCCGCCACCCAGCGGGTCAGCAGCGACTGGTAGTCCTCCGGCCGGGCACCCAGCCCGTGGCTGAACAGCACCACCGGGAACCGCCCCTCCGCCGCCGGGGCGGAACGCTCGACCGCGCCGCCGGCAGCGCCCGCCGCCGGGTACCAGAGCGTCACCGGCAGCGGCCGGTCGCCGTCGCGGTTCAGCTTCACCTGGCGTACGCCGACCGCGAAGCTCTTCGTGGGCGCCTTGCCGGCCGGCACCCGCGGGGCGGCTGTGCTCGTCGTCGGTGGGGCGTCGGGAGCGGGCCGCTCGGCGGGAGCGGTGGGCTGCTCCGAGCAGCCGGTGAGAGCGGCGGAGAGCAGGGCGGCGGTGACGAGGGCGGCGGGACGACGGCGCATGAACTCGATTGTGCCTCGCGATCGGCGGCGGCCAGGCCCGGTCAGCGCGTCGGGTGACCACCCGCTGACCCCCGGAGACGGGCCAGGTCGGCGGCGTCCTTGGCCCGGCGGGGGCGCTCCGGCATCCAGACCGGGAACATCTCCTTGAACTCGATCTGGGCGCCGACGCTGATCACCGGTGCGGTGAGCGCGCCGATCCGCCCGGGCGGGCCGCTCAGCATCCCGTCGGGCAGGAGGGTGCCGGCCCACGGTCCGGCGCCGACGACGACCCGGCCGTCCGCGTCCCGGTCCAGGTACGCGAAGCTCAGCTCGACGGCGCCGCGCAGCAGGTCGAGCTGCGTCTCGGTGGGCATCCGGGGGTCGGGCCGCCAGCCGAGCGCGCCGAGCCGGTCGGCCAGCGGTGCGGCGACGCGCCGCCAGCAGTACCAGTCGACGTCGACGTGCGGCCGGGTCACCTCGCCGAGGTGGAAGTCCATCGCCCAGCCGCCGCGCAGCCACACCTCGATCCCGGCGGCGTCGGCGACATCGACGACCTCCCGGATCGCCCCCAGTTGCCGTCCCTCCAGCCCGTCCACCCCGCGCACGCTACCCACCCCGCCCACACCTCGCCGCCCCTCGCCGCCCGCCCAGACCCCGTCGATCATGAAGTTGGCGGCGACAAACCGGACAGCGAACGCCGTCAACTTCATGATCGACGGGCCAAGGGGCGGGTGGGCGGGAGGGAGCGGGTCGTGAAGGTGGTGGTGTCCGGTGCTGTCGCGTCGGCGGGGAGGCGGTGCAGGGCCTCGCGGTCGGCGTAGAGCGTCCAGCGCAGGAAGTCGGTGGTGGTGGCGAGCACCTGGGTGAACCCGGTTCGG
The DNA here is from genome assembly GCF_040648395.1 of Micromonospora sp. NPDC049151. NCBI lineage: Bacteria > Bacillati > Actinomycetota > Actinomycetes > Micromonosporales > Micromonosporaceae > Micromonospora > Micromonospora sp. NPDC049151. The sequence continues at coordinate 43,958 of NZ_JBEZDP010000017.1, read as the reverse complement.
CCCGGCGTCAGGTACTCGCCGTGGCCCTGACCGGTCAGGCTTAGGAAGGCGGCCGGGCCGAGGCAGCGGGCGTACGCGGCCCGGCCGATCGACTCCGGCACGATCCGGTCGGCGCTCCCGTGCACGAACAGCATCGGCGCGAGCGGCCGGGAGAGGCCGGCGACCATCCGGCCACCGGCGATCACGATTCCGGCCCGCAACGGGGACGGCTGCCCGGAGGCGAACATGCCGAGCGTCGTGTGACCGCCGGCCGAGTGCCCGGCGGCGGCGAACCGGTCCACCGCCATGTGCGCCCCGAGCGGATCGCCGGGGCGGTCACCCAGCCGGACCAGGTGACGGACCAGCCGCCAGGCGTCGGCGGGCTGGTTGCGGACGTCGTCGCGGGTGTAGGCGCGGGCGCGCTGGTTCGTACGCGGATAGGTGGGCGCGACCACCACGAACCCGGCGGCGGCCCAGCGGCTGGTCAGCGCCGCGTGCAGGGCGGGCAGGCTGCGCAGGCCGTGGCTGTAGAGGACCACCGGGAACCGTCCGGCCGCGAACGGCGCGCCCGGCCGGACCTGCGGTCCGCGCTCCGGAACGGGGCTCGCCGGTGTGGCCGGGCCGGATCCGGAGGGGACCGCGACGACCGACTGGCGAGCCGGGAGGGCCACCGCGCGAGGCCCGCCCGAGCCGGGCCCGGCCGGGCGGGGAATGGCCGGGCCGGGATCAGCCGGGCGGGAACCGCCCGGGCCGGTTCCCGTCGGGAGTGCGGCTGAGCGCGACGGTGCGGCCGGGTACCAGACGGTGACCGGCAGCGGACGCCTGCCGTCCGGGTCGAGCGTGAACTGCCGCATCCCGACCGCGTACGGGCGCTCCGGCGCGGGTCCGAGGGCGGCCGGCGCCGGCCCGGACGTGGTCACGGCCGGGCCGCAACCGGCCAGCAGCGCCGTCATCAGCGCGGCGACCAGCCGCTGCCCCCTCACACCTGCACGGTAGGCAGCCGAGCGGGCGGCACGCGCCAGCCGTCCGGACCGGTCGGCGCCGCCACCCGGGCGGCTCCCGCCTCCACCGGGCGGCCGGGTCTGCCCGGTCCCGCCACCCGGATCCGCAGGTGGCGGCCCGGCGGGACGGTCCGCCCGGTTCGGCTTCGCTAGGGTCAGCCGCATGGCTGAGAACTACACCGACCCGAGTGGCAACACCGCGCAGTTCCGCGCATTCGTCGATTCTCCCGAGCTGGCCACGCCGGCGTCGGCGCCGTCCCGCCTGCCGCTGATCGCCGGCGTCGCAGTCGCCGCCGTGGTGGTCGTCGCCCTGCTCGCCTGGATCGCCCTGGGCTGATCCGGGCCGCGCGGAGGACCGGGCGCACGCGGTCAGACGCCGAGCACCTCGCGGGTCTCGCGGGCGATCTCCCGCTCCTCGTCGGTGCCGACCACCAGCACCGCCACCTCCGCGCCGTCGGGGGAGACGACCCGGTCGCCCTGACCGTCGTTGCGTGCCGGGTCGACGGTGACGCCCAGCCGCTCCAGCCCGGCCAGCGACGCGGCCCGGACCGGTGCGGCGTGCTCGCCGACCCCGGCGGTGAACGCGATCGCGTCGACCCGGCCGAGCAGCGCGTAGTACGCGCCCACGTAGCCGGTGATCCGGCGGCAGTAGACGTCGAAGGCCAGCGTCGCGTCCGGGTCACCGGCGTCGCGGCGGGCCAGCACCTCCCGCATGTCGTTGACGCCGGTCAGCCCGAGCAGGCCGCTGCGGTGGTTGAGCAGGTCGTCGATGTCGTCGACGACCATGCCGCCCTCGCGGCGCAGGTGGAAGATGACAGTCGGGTCGAGGTCGCCGCTGCGGGTGCCCATCACCAGGCCCTCCAGCGGTGACATGCCCATCGAGGTGGCCACGCTGCGCCCGCCCTGTACGGCACACGCGCTCGCCCCGTTGCCCAGGTGCAGCGTGATGGTGTTGATCTCGTCGTACGGGCGGTCGAGCAGGTCGCCGACGCGACGCGAGACGTACGCGTGCGAGGTGCCGTGGAAGCCGTAGCGGCGTACGCCGTAACGCTCGGCGGTGTCCTTGTCGATCGCGTACGTGGCTGCGGCCTCGGGCAGCGTGTGGTGGAACGCGGTGTCGAAGACCGCGACCTGCGGGGTGTCCGGCAGCGCCTCCAGCGCGACCCGGATGCCGGCGAGGTTGGCCGGGTTGTGCAGCGGCGCCAGCGGCACCAGATCCTCGATCGCGGCGACGACGGCGTCGTCGACGCGTACCGGCGCGCTGAACTTCCGCCCGCCGTGCACCACCCGGTGACCGACACCGGCCAGCCCGGTCAGGTCGAGCCGGCCGATGATCTCCCGGACCGCGCTCTCGTGGTCGGCCGGCCCGCCGCCGGGTTCGCCGATCCGCTCGACCGTGCCCTTGTCCAGGACGTCGTCGCCGTCGTACAGCCGGTACTTGACCGACGAGGACCCGCTGTTGAGGACCAGGATGCGGCTCATTCCGACGCCTCCGCGGCGGCCTGGATGGCGGTGATCGCCACCGTGTTGACGATGTCCGGAACGGTAGCGCCCCGGGACAGGTCGTTGACGGGCCGGCGCAGGCCCTGCATGACCGGCCCGACGGCCACCGCTCCGGCGGACCGCTGCACCGCCTTGTACGTGTTGTTGCCGGTGTTCAGGTCCGGGAAGATGAACACGGTGGCCCGCCCGGCGACCGGGCTGTCCGGCAGCTTGGTGGCCGCCACCTGCGGGTCGATCGCCGCGTCGTACTGGATCGGGCCCTCGACGAGCAGGTCGGGCCGGCGTTCCCGGACGAGCTTGGTGGCCGCCGCGACCTTCTCCACGTCGGCGCCGGAGCCGGAGCTGCCGGTGGAGTACGACAGCATCGCCACCCGCGGCTCGATGCCGAACCGGGCCGCCGTGTCGGCAGACGAGATGGCGATGTCGGCGAGCTGGTCGGCGTCCGGGTCGGGGTTGACCGCGCAGTCGCCGTACACCAGCACCCGGTCGGCGAGCAGCATGAAGAAGACGCTGGAGGCGACGGAGACGCCGGGCACGGTCCGGATGATCTCGAACGCGGGCCGGATGGTGGCGGCAGTGGTGTGGGTGGCGCCGGAGACCATCCCGTCGGCGTGGCCGGTCTGCACCATCATCGTGCCGAAGTAGTTGGGCTGCGCCACGATGTCGTGCGCCAGCTCCACTGTGACGCCCCGGTGGGCGCGCAACTTCGCGTACGCCTGCGCGAACTCGTCCCGCCACGGGCTGCTCGCCGGGTCGACGACCTGGGCGTCACCGAGGTCGACGCCCAGTTCCCGGGTCCGCCGGGCGATCTCGTCCGGGCGGCCGAGAAGGGTGATCTCGGCGACGCCCCGGCGCAGCAGCACCTCGGTCGCGCGCAGGATCCGCTCGTCGGCGCCCTCGGGCAGCACGAGCCGGCGGCGCCGGGCGCGGGCCCTGTCGATCAGGTCGTTCTCGAACATCAGTGGGGTGACCCGCGCGGAACGGCTGACCCGCAGCCGGCGGGCCAGGTCGTCGGTGTCCACGCAGCGTTCGAACGCGCCGAGCGCGGCCTCGACCTTGCGCGGGTTGGCGGTGCTGGGGCGGCCCTCGATCCGGCTGGACGCGGACACCGTGTCGTAGCTGTCGCTCGGCACCGACAGCACTGGGAGCCCGGTGTTCATCCGCTCGACGAGGCGCATGGCGCGCGGGTCGGGCTGCTCGCCGAGCGTGAGCACCAGCCCGGCCAGCGACACCTGCCCGGCCACGTGCGCGGCCCCGGCGGCCACCAGCAGGTCGGCACGGTCGCCCGGGGTGATCACCAGCGCCCCGTCGGTGAGGTGGTCCAGCAGCGTCGGCACGTGCGCCGCGCCGACCACGTAGTCGAGCACGTCGCGGTCCAGCGCGGTCGCGTCGCCGGTGAGCACGGTGCCGCGCAGCGCCGCCGCCACCTCGGCCACCGTCGGGGCCGACACGGTCGGCACCTCCGGGATCGCGTACGCGGGCACCGGCAGCTCGGGCAGCGTCATCGGCTCCGGCACGCGGTTGGCCAGCGCCGCGATCACCGTCGCGCCGAGGTCGACCAGATCGTGGTACGCGCCACGCAGCGCCGCCGCGATCGTCTCGGGCGTCTGCCCGAACCCGTCCACCACGGGCACCACGACGCTGCCGAACTCGGTCGCCAGCCGGGCGTTGAAGGCCAGCTCGCGCGGGCCGGTGCCGTCGCCGTAGGCGAAGTCGCTGCCGACCACCACTATCGCCGGGCAGCGCCGCTCGACCTCCCGGTAGCGGGTGACGATCCGGGAGATCAGCTCCTCCCGGCGGCCGTCCGCGACGAGCGCGCTCGCCTCGGCGTACGTGGCGCCGTGCAGCTCGTCGACCGGCAGGTCCATCCGGTAGCGCTCGGTGAGCAGGGCGAGGATGGGGTCGGGCCCCTCACCTGAGACGAGCGGCCGGAACGCGCCTATCCGTTCCACCTGTCGGGACAACAGCTCGGCCAGGCCGAGCGCCACCGTCGATTTTCCCCCGCCCGAACCAACGCCGGTCAGGTACACGCTGCGCGCCACGGCCCCCAACCTACAAGATCGAGGTGAGTGCTGCCCGTTCTGCCTGGTCACACCGGCTAGCCAGGGAAGAAGGTGGAAATTTCTCGCATCTACACTGAGGCCGTGGAAGGCCCGACCGCGCTGATTCCCGTCGTACCGGAATCGCCCCCCGTCTTCGTCGACCCCAGCGGGCGGCGACGCCGGTGGCTGCGTCGTCTCGCCTACTGTGCCGGCGCGGCGGGTGCGGTCTACACGATCATGGTCGGGGTCAGTTTCGCCGGCGGGCCGATCACCCCGGCCACCGTGATCCCGTTCGTCGAGGAGACCACCGAGCAGCGGCTGCCGTCGTCGAAGCCGACCACGTCGCCGGCACCGACGGTGACGCGCCCCACGCCGGACACGCCTGCGGACATCCGTACCGCCCCGGCGCGGACCCCGGTCACCTCCGTCACGCCCGGCGGCACGGTCCCGCCGAGCCCCCGGTCCGCACGGCCGACCCGGAGCGCCCCGAGCGCGCCCACGGTCACCCGCCCGGCGCCGGGCACCACCGCGCCGCCCACCGCCCCCACCGCCGAGGTGCCGCCGCCAGTGGTCGATCCGCCGCCCGCCGTCGACCCGCCCGCCGAACCCGTCGCGCCGGCCGCGCCAGCCGATGACTGACCAGGCGCCCGCCCGACAGTCGACAGCTGACCAGCCCACCGTTCCGCTCGACCCCCGCCGCGTGCACGCCGTCCGCCGGCACCGGGCCGGAGCGCGGCCGGACGACGAGCCCACTGTCGTCCTGGACGCCCGGCGGATCGCCGGCCCGCGCCGCTCCCGCGGCCGGCGTCTGCTGCCCCGGCCGAGCTGGACCCTTGTCGTCATGGTCATGGTGGTCCTGGCCGGCCTGCTGTTCGTCGAGGCGTACACGAACGCCGCGTTCGTGCCCGACAACCGGGTGAAGCCCGGCAGCCAGCGGGAGGTCCCCAGCTCGGTGATCGGGGGCGGCCCGATCGTCAACGTCAGCCCCGAGGGGCGGACCCAGTCACACCGCCTGCCGGCGCGTACCGTCGCGCTCACCTTCGACGACGGGCCCGACCCGCGCTGGACGCCCGAGGTGCTGCGCGTCCTGGACAAGTACCAGGTGAAGGGCACCTTCTTCGTCCTCGGCTCGCAGGTCGTCCGCAACCCGGACGTGACCCGACGGCTGGTGGCCGAGGGCCACGAACTGGGCGTGCACACGTTCACCCACCCCGACCTCGCCACGCTGCCGGACTGGCGGCGGGAACTGGAGTACGCGCAGACCCAGCTCGCCATCGCCAGCACCACAGGTGTCCGCTCGTCGCTGCTGCGCTTCCCGTACTCGTCCCGCGCGGACGCCTACACCGACCGGGACTGGCCGATGCTGCGGCAGGCCGGCCGGCTGGGCTACCTCACGGTGGTGAACGACGTCGACAGCCGGGACTGGGAACTTCCCCCGGTCGAGGAGATGGTCGCCAACGCCACGCCGGCCGGCACCGCCGGCACCGTCGCGCTCTGGCACGACTCGGGCGGCGACCGGTCCGGCACCGTGGCCGCGCTGGACCGGTACATCCCGATGATGCTGGAACGCGGCTACCGCTTCACCACGGTCAGCGAGGGGCTCAACCAGACGTTCGCGGCAGCGGGCGTACCCGGGCCGGTCGGCGGGCAGGCGGCGGCCCCGCTCGGCGAGCGGTGGCGGGGACACGTCCTGGTCGGCGCGGTTCGCGTGGCCGACGGCATGTTCGGGGTGCTCGGCGCCTTCTTCCTGCTGGTAGGCGTGCTCACCGTCGGCCGGGCGCTGCTGCTGTTCGTCCTCGCCCCACGGCACGCGCGCCGCCGCCGTCGCCGCGACTGGTCGTGGGGTCCACCGGTCACCGAGCCGGTCTCGGTGATCGTGCCCGCGTACAACGAGCGGGAGGGCATCGTCGCGGCGGTCCGCTCGCTGGCCATGGGTGACCACCCCGGCGGCATCGAGGTGGTGGTGGTCGACGACGGCTCGACCGACGGCACCGCCGACCTCGTGGCGGCGTTGCGCCTGCCGAACGTCCGGGTCGTGCGCAAGCCCAACGGCGGCAAGCCGAGCGCGTTGAACACGGGCGTCGCGCTGGCCCGGCACGACCTGATCGTCATGGTCGACGGCGACACGATCTTCGAGCCGGACTCGGTCCGCCGGCTGGTCCAGCCGTTCGCCGACCCCCGGGTCGGCGTGGTCGCCGGCAACGTCAAGGTCGGCAACCGCCGCGGCCTGATCGCCAGGTGGCAGCACATCGAGTACGTCATCGGCTTCAACCTCGACCGCCGCCTCTACGAGACGCTGCGCTGCATGCCCACCGTCCCCGGCGCGATCGGCGCGTTCCGGCGCCAGGCGCTGGAACAGGTGGGCGGCATGACCGACGACACGCTGGCCGAGGACACCGACGTCACCATCGCCGCCGGCCGGGCCGGCTGGCACATCGTGTACGAGGAGAGCGCCCGCGCCTGGACCGAGGCGCCGACCACGATCGGCCAGCTGTGGAAGCAGCGCTACCGATGGAGCTACGGCACCATGCAGGCGATGTGGAAGCACCGGCGCTCGGTGATCGAGAGCGGCCCGTCGGGCCGGTTCGGCCGCCGGTGCCTGTCGTTCCTGAGCCTGTTCGGCGTGCTGCTGCCGCTGGCCGCCCCGGTGATCGATCTGCTCGCGATCTACGGGCTGATCTTCCTGGACCGCGGCGACACGATGGTGGCCTGGCTGGCCATGCTCGCGCTCCAGTTCCTCACCGCGGTGCTGGCCTTCCGGCTGGACCGGGAGAAGCTCGGCGTGCTCTGGGTGCTGCCCCTGCAGCAGTTCGTCTACCGCCAGGTGATGTACCTGGTGCTGCTCCAGGCGGTCGGCACCGCGCTCACCGGCGGCCGGCTGGGCTGGCAGAAGCTGCGGCGTACCGGAGGACTCCGGGTCGCCGGGCGGGGCGCGGCCGGCTGAGACCGGTCAGTCGTCGTCCGGGTCGTCGAGGCGGGCCAGCCAGGTGGCGAACCGCTCGACCGGGGTCTCGAACTCCGGGTTCAGGTCGACGAAGTCACGCAGCCGCTCGCCGAGCCACTCCAGGCTGACCTGCTCGTCGCCCCGGCGCTCGACCAGCTCCTCGATGCCACGGTCGGTGAAGTACACGGTGTTCCTCTCGTCGTACGGCAGCGGCCCGCCCCGGGTCGGGACGGGCCGCTGCCGGTGGTGTCACGGGCGGGGGAGAGCCGCCTCGATCAGTGCGTTCTGCTCGACCTCGTGCATCTTCGCCGAGCCGACCGCCGGAGCGGCGGCGGCCGGCCGGGAGATGCGGCGCAGCCGCACCTCGGGCAGGTGCTCCAGCAGGTTGAGCGCGACGAACGACCAGGCGCCCTGGTTGGCCGGCTCCTCCTGGACCCAGGCGAAGTCCTCGGCGTTCGGGTACTGCGCCAGCGCGGCCCGGACCTCCTCGACGGGCAGCGGGTAGAGCTGCTCCATCCGGATGATCGCGGTGTCGGTGACGCCCCGCTCCTGCCGGGCCTGGAACAGGTCGTAGTAGACCTTGCCCGAGCAGAGCAGCACCCGCTTCACCTGCTCCGGCGCCGGAGCCGCGGGGTCGGCCAGCACCGGGGAGAACGTGCCGGTGGTGAAGTCCTCCACCGGCGACACGCAGAGCTTGTGCCGCAGCAGCGACTTCGGCGTGAACACCACGAGCGGCTTGCGCTTGGGCGACATGGCCTGGCGCCGCAGCAGGTGGAAGTAGCTCGCCGGGGTGCTCGGGATGGCCACCCGCATGTTGTCCTCGGCGCAGAGCTGGAGGAACCGCTCCGGACGGCCGGAGGTGTGGTCCGGGCCCTGGCCCTCGTGGCCGTGCGGCAGCAGCAGCGTCACCGCGGAGCGCTGGCCCCACTTGACCTCGCCGGAGGAGATGAACTCGTCGATCACCGACTGGGCGCCGTTGACGAAGTCACCGAACTGGGCCTCCCAGGCCACCAGCGCGTTGATGTTCTCCACCGAGTAGCCGTACTCGAAGCCCATGGCCGCGTACTCGGAGAGCAGCGAGTCGTGGACGAAGAAGCGCGACCGCTCGCCGTCGGCGGTGAGCGACATCAGCGGCAGGTAGTCCTCGCCGGTCTTGGCGTCGACCACAGCGGCGTGCCGCTGGACGAACGTGCCGCGGCGCGAGTCCTGCCCGGCGAGCCGGACGGTCACCCCGTCGTTCAGCAGCGTGCCGAACGCGATGATCTCGGCGAAGCCCCAGTCGATGCCGCCCTCGACGGACATCTTGCGCCGCCGCTCCAGCAGCTGCTGGATCCGCTTGTGCGGGGTGAAGCCCTCCGGCAGGTTGACGTGCGCCTCGCCGATCGCCTTGATCACGTCGGCGTCGGTGGCGGTCTCGACCTGCGGCTCCGGCTCGTCCTGCCGCGCCGGGCGGCTGAGCTGGCGCGGCGTGGTGGCGGCGTCGCGGGTGGCCTTGAAGACCCGCTCCAGCTGCGACTGGTAGTCGTGCAGCAGCTCCTCCGCGTCCTCCACGGTGATGTCGCCGCGCCCGATCAGCTCCTCGGTGTAGAGCTTCCGGACCGACCGCTTCGAGTCGATGATCTGGTACATCTGCGGGTTGGTCATCGACGGGTCGTCGCCCTCGTTGTGCCCGCGCCGCCGGTAGCAGACCATGTCGATCACGACGTCCTTGTTGAACGCCTGCCGGTACTCGAACGCGAGCCGGGCCACCCGGACCACTGCCTCCGGGTCGTCGCCGTTGACGTGGAAGATCGGCGCCTGGATCATCCGGGCCACGTCGGTGCTGTAGAGGCTGGACCGGCTGTACTCCGGGGCGGTGGTGAAGCCGACCTGGTTGTTCACGACCACGTGCACGGTGCCGCCGGTGCGGTAGCCGCGCAGCTGGGAGAGGTTGAGCGTCTCGGCGACCACGCCCTGGCCGGCGAAGGCGGCGTCACCGTGTACCGCCAGCGGCAGCACGGTGTAGCCCTCCAGCTTGAGGTCGATGCGGTCCTGCTTGGCCCGGACGATGCCCTCCAGCACCGGGTCCACGGCCTCCAGGTGCGACGGGTTCGCCACCACCGACACCTTGACGGCGTACTCGCCGTCCGGCGTGCTGAACTTGCCGTTCTGGCCGAGGTGGTACTTCACGTCGCCCGAGCCCTGCGTGGACCGCGGGTCGAGGTGCCCCTCGAACTCGGAGAAGATCTTCTCGTACGGCTTGCCGACGATGTTCGCCAGCACGTTGAGCCGGCCGCGGTGGGCCATGCCGATGACGACCTCGTCCAGCCCGGCCTCGGCGGAGCACTCCAGCACCTCGCCGAGCAGCGGGATCAGCGACTCGCCGCCCTCCAGCGAGAAGCGCCGCTGGCCGACGTACTTGGTCTGGAGGAACGTCTCGAACGCCTCGGCGGCGTTGAGCCGGTTCAGCACGTGCTTCTGCTCGTCGGTGCTGGGCTTCTCGTACTTGCGCTCGACCCGCTCCTGGATCCAGCGCCGCTCCTCCGGGTCCTGGATGTGCATGTACTCGATGCCGACCCGGCGGCAGTACGAGTCGCGCAGCACGCCGAGGATCGAGCGCAGCTTCATCCGCTGCTGGCCGGCGAAGCCGTTCACCGGGAAGACCCGGTCGAGGTCCCAGAGCGTGAGCCCGTGCTGGAGCACGTCCAGGTCCGGGTGCTTGCGGATGGTGAACTCCAGCGGGTCGGTGTCGGCCATCAGGTGGCCGCGCACCCGGTACGCGTGGATCAGCTCGTGCACCCGAGCGGTCTTGTTGATCTGGCCTTCGCTGTCGACTGCGACGTCGCGCATCCAGCGCACCGGCTCGTACGGGATGCGCAGCGAGGTGAAGATGTCGTCGTAGAAGCCGCGCTCACCGAGCAGCAGCTCGTGCATGACCTTCAGGAACTCGCCGGACTGCGCGCCCTGGATGATCCGGTGGTCGTACGTGCTGGTCAGCGTGATGACCTTGCTGACCGCGTTCTCGGCCAGCGTGGCCTCGCTCATGCCCTGGTAGGGAGCCGGGTATTCCATCGCGCCGACGCCGATGATGGCGCTCTGCCCCTGCATCAGGCGCGGGATCGAGTGCACCGTGCCGATGCCGCCCGGGTTGGTCAGCGAGATCGTGGTGCCGGCGTAGTCGTCCATGGTCAGCTCGTTGCGGCGGGCACGCCGGACCACGTCCTCGTACGCCTGCCAGAACTGCCGGAAGTCCATCTGCTCGCAGCCCTTGATGGACGGCACCACCAGGTTGCGCGAGCCGTCCGGCTTGACCAGGTCGATCGCGATGCCCAGGTTGACGTGCTCCGGGCGGACCATCGCCGGCTTGCCGTCCACCTCGGCGAAGGAGTTGTTCATCTCCGGGTGCTCGACGACCGCGCGGACCAGCGCGTACCCGATCAGGTGGGTGAAGCTGACCTTGCCGCCGCGACCGCGGGCCAGGTGGTTGTTGATCACGATGCGGTTGTCGACGAGCAGCTTGGCCGGGACGGCGCGCACGCTGGTGGCGGTCGGGACCGACAGCGACGCGTCCATGTTCTGCACGATCTTGGCGGCGACGCCGCGCAGCGGCGTGGTGCCCGCGGCGCTCGCGGTGGGCGCCTTGGCGGCCGGCTTGGCCGGGACCGACTTCTTGGCCGGCTCGGGCGTCTTGGCGGGCGTCTTGGCGGCCGGCTTCGCGGCGGGCTTGGCCGGGGCGGGGGCGGCCTTCGGCTCGGACCTGGCCGGCTGCGCGGTGACGGTGGCCGCGGCCTCCTGCTGCTCGCCCGGCTCCGGCTTCGCGGCCGGCTTGGCCTGTCCCTCGGCGCGCGGGGTGGCGGCGCCCGGGGCCGGCCGGTAGTCGGCGAAGAAGTCGTGCCAGGCCGAATCGACGCTCGAGGGGTCGGCGAGATAGCGCTGGTACATCTCCTCGACGATCCACTCGTTCGGGCCGAAACCCGCCAATGGGTTCTCCTGCGAAGTCTGCTGGGTCGACACGGCCGCTAATCGCCTCTTTCACGCGGTTGTGAATGTCACGGTGGCCCCCGGTGACCCCCGGTTGCCGACGCTGGGTAAACCGATGCCAAGGCTACGCCGTGCGCTACGCGCAGGCATTCTCGCCTCCGGCTGGTGGTCCGTTTCACAGAAGATGCCAGAAGTTCGGCAAACGCTGCGTGACCCGCCGACTGCTGCTACACGACGGACCCCGGCCGATGACGTCGGTCACCGGCCGGGGTCCGCCCCGGACCGTCAGGTCAGGAGATGTCGCGCTTGCGGATCGTGGCCACGCCGATCGCGCCGGTCAGCACCGCGTACCCGATCAGCACCGCGGCGCCGGCCCAGCGCGGCGGGTTGCCGGGGATCTCGGTGCCGGCGACCATCAGGCTGGAGGCCAGGGACGGCACCAGCAGCTGGAGCTGGTTGATCCAGTCGCCGAAGCGCCCCGCCAGCAGGCCGATGGCGATCGCGGCCCCGATGGTGCCACCCAGGTAGAGCAGGATGCCGGTCACCGTCGCGCCGATCTGGCTGCGGATCAGCACGCCGAGGCCGACGCCGAGCACCGACCAGAGCAGGTAGGCCAGCCCGTTGAGCGCGATCGCCCCCCACACCTCTCCGCTGCCGAGCTGGCTGCCGATGTCCGACGCGCCCAGGATCATCGGCGCGAAGATCAGGTTGAGCACGGTGGTGACGAGCCAGAACAGCAGCGCCAGCACACCGGCCGCGACCAGCTTGGCCAGCATCACCGCGGTGCGGTGCGGCGCGGTGAGGAACGTGGTGGTCACCGTCTGGTGGAAGAACTCGCTCGTCACCACGACGATGCCGAGCAGCAGCACGATGAGCAGCCCGAAGAACTGACCGTTCGTGTAGAGGTTGGCGGCGATGCTGTCGGCGCTGGAGATCGCCTGCACCTGGTCGGCCTGGTCGGCCGGGATCTCGCCCAGGTTGTCGCTGGCCAGCGCGTCGGTCTGCAACCAGTTGAACAGCAGCGCCAGCACCCAGAGCGGCAGGCTGATCAGCCCGAAGATCCACCAGGTGCTGGTGGTGCGGATCTTGAGCAGTTCGGATCGGACAAGCGTCATCGGATCTCCGCCTTTCCGGCCGTCAGCTCCAGGAAGACCCCTTCGAGGTCAGGGCGCTCGGTGGTCAGCTCGTGCAGCTCGACCTTGGCGGCCAGCGCGACGCGGCCCACGGTCGGCGCGTCCACGCCGCTGACGAGCAGCGCGCCGTGCGGGTCGGTGTCGACGGTGGCCGACTGCTCGCGCAGCGCCGCGGCCAGATCGTCGGCCTGCGGGGTACGCACCCGCACCCGCACGCCGTGCGTCATCGAGGCCATCACCTGGTCGACCGGGCCCTGCCGGACCAGCTTGCCGGCCGCGATGATCACCACGTCGTCGGCGAGGAGCTGCATCTCGGAGAGCAGGTGGCTGGAGACCAGCACCGTGCGCCCCTCGGCGGCGAGCCCCTTGAGGAAGCCGCGCATCCAGCGGATGCCCTCCGGGTCCAGGCCGTTTGCCGGCTCGTCCAGGATCAGCACCTGCGGGTTGCCGAGCATCGCGGCGGCGATGCCGAGCCGCTGCTTCATGCCCAGCGAGTAGCCCTTGAACTTGCGCTTCGCCGCCGGAGTGAGCCCGACCAGGGCCAGCGCCTCGTCGGCGCGTTCCTTGGGCAGCCCGGCCGCCGCGCAGATCACCCGCAGGTGGTTGATGCCGGTGCGGCCCTTGTGCGCGCTGGACGCCTCCAGCACCGCGCCGACCGTACGCAGCGGGTCGGGCAGGTCGGCGTACCGGCTGCCGCCGATGGTGGCCGTGCCGGCGCTCGGCGTCACCAGGTTGAGCAGCATGCGCAGCGTGGTCGTCTTACCGGCGCCGTTGGGGCCGAGGAAGCCGGTGACCCGGCCCGGCTCGACCGTGAACGACAGGTTGTCCACCGCGCGGACGTTCTTGTACTGCTTGGTCAGGCCGGACACGGTGATCTGGCCGGTCCCGGCACTGGGGCGTGGCTGCCCGTCGGACATCATTCTCCTCTCCTGCCCCGGCGGGCTCGTCGCACGCCGATGGGGCGCCGTTGCGGGGGCGCCCGGCAACAGCCTTCCAACCCGGCGCAAGGGGGTCAATCAGGCGGGACGCGTACGCGCCGTCCCCCTCAGGGATGAGATCACCCGGCCGGCAGCGCCACCCAGGTGGCCCGGGCGCGGCCGAGCAGCGCGCCGTCCGAACCGTACAGGCTGGTGTGCACCTCGGCCCGGCGTCCCTCGGCGCCGACCGCGAGGCCTGTGACCACGCACTCCTCGCCCGGCTGTGGCAGCGCCGTGACCTGCGCGGCGATCCGCCCCAGCACGTACGGCCGGCCGGGCGCGAGCACCGCCCAGCCGCCCGGGCAGTCCAGCGCCGCCCACACGGTCGCGGGCACCACCTCGGCCGGCGCGTCGAACAGGGCGGCGGTGCGCCCGTCCGGCAGCCGCCCGGGGAAGATCCGCAGCCCGTCCGGGTGTGCCGGGCCGCAGACGTAGCAGCGGGGGAAGGGATGGTCGACCAGGCCGGGGTACGCCCGCGCGGCGTCGGTCGCCGTCGCCCGGTCCACCGGCGGCACCACCGCGTCGACCGGCCGGGCGCGGCGTACCTCGGCGACCAGGTGACCGTCCGGGTCGCGTACCTCGCCGTCGGCGGCGGCCAGCGGGGTGTCCAGCGGCGGCGGCCGGCGCAACGTGACCTCCACCGGGCCCCGGTCGTCGATCAGCGCGGCGAAGATCCCGGCGCTCCAGCCGCCGTTGCCCGAACCGTCCGGTCCCTGGAACCGGGCCTCGACCAGCATGCGCACCTCCGGGTTCACCTCCGCCGGCACTCTCGCCGGCGGTCCGCCCGGCAGCCTCGCACACCCCCGCACCGCACCGGCCGTCCCGGCTCGCACGACGCCGCCGGCCGGCGTTCACCGGATCGACACCCCTCACCCCGCCCGGTGGCAACCCACGGCACCTACACAGGAGCCATGGCCGTTCTGCACGCCGCTGGCGCACCGCTCACGACCAGCGGTTACACCCTGCTGATCGCCGACGACCCGACACTGGTCGCGGCCGCGCAACGCCTGCGCCACGAGGTGTTCGCCGGGGAACTCGGCGCCACAGTGCCGACCGCCGCCACCGGCCTCGACACCGACGAGTTCGACGCGCACTGCGACCACCTGGTGGTGCTGCGCGAGGAGACCGGCGAGGTCGTCGGCACGTACCGGCTGCTGCCGCCCGGTCGCACCGAACGCCGGTACGCCGACGGCGAGTTCGACCTGAGCCCGCTGGCCCCGCTCCGCGACCACCTGGTCGAGGCGGGCCGCTCCTGCGTGCACCCGGATCACCGCACCGGCGCCGTGATCAACCTCATGTGGGCCGGGATCTGCCGCTACCTGCACCTGCGCGGCACCCGCTGGCTCGGCGGCTGCGCCTCGGTGCCGGTGGCCGACGGCGGGACCGCCGCCGCGCAGGTGTGGGCCGAGGTCACCGCCCGGCACCTCGCCCCGCCGCTGTTGCGGGTCACCCCGCGCCGGCCCTGGTTCGCCGAGGCGTCGGCCGCCGACCCGGCCGCGCTCACCCCCGCGCGACGAGGGGCGCTCGTGCCGTCGCTGCTGCGGGGCTACCTGCGGCTGGGCGCGTGGGTGGCCGGCGAGCCCGCGTACGATCCGGACTTCGGCTGCGCCGACTTCTACGTGCTGTTCTCGCTGGATCGGATGAACCCCCGCTACCTGCGGCACTTCATCGGCGGGGACGGGTCGTGACCACCACCGCCGCCGATCCGGCCGGTCCGTACGCCGGGGAGGGGCTGTGGCGTCCCGCCTCGGGCTGCGGGCCGGACTGCCTGCCGCCGCCGGTCGCCCCGGACGTGTCGCGGCTGCGCCGGGCGGGGCGGCTGCTCGGCGTACTCGGCATGCTGCTGGCCGGGGCGGGCGTGGCAGTGCTGCTGCCGCTGCTGCCGCTGCTGCCGGCCGCCCGGGGCCGGGCCGCGTCGCGCGGCTGGGCACGGTGGACGCTGCGTACCCTCGGGGTGCGGCTGCTGGTCCGGGGCCGGACGCCGCGCGGGCGCGCCCTGCTGGTCGCCAACCACGTCTCCTGGCTGGACATCCTGGCGGTGCTCGCCGTGTCGCCGACCCGGATGGTCGCCAAGTGCGAGGTCCGGAGCTGGCCGCTGGTGGGCGCCCTGGCCGCCGCGGCGGGCACCGTCTTCGTGGACCGGTCCCGGCCGCGTGACCTGCCGGCCACCGTCGCGCGGGTGGCCGGCGCGCTGCGGTCCGGGCGGTCGGTGGCGGTGTTCCCGGAGGGTACGACCTGGTGTGGCGCCGCGACGGGCTGCCGCCCCAGCCGCGGGTTCCGCCCGGCCATGTTCGAGGCCGCCGTGGCGGCGGGTGCGCCGGTGGTGCCGCTGAGCCTCGCCTACCGGTACGCGGGCGACCCGAGCACGCTGCCCGCCTTCCTCGGTGCGGAGACGCTCTGGGCCTCGGTGCGCCGGGTGCTCGCCGCCCGGGACCTGACCGTGTCGGTGACTGTGGGCGCGGCGCTGCACCCGGCCGAGGGCGCGGACCGCAGGGTGCTGGCCCGGATCGCGGAGGCCGCGGTCCACTCGACCCCTCGCTCCGTGCTCGCGGACCGGCTCGACCTGGCGGCCTGACCCGCTGGGGCGTCGGGACGCGACACAGACGCGATAGTGTCTTGTTCAGTCGCGATGTATCGCGTTATGCTCCTCGCAACACCTGGCGGGGCCGTGGGTCGGCCCGCCGACGAGGGGAGCGCGTCATGGCCAGCTGGACCGTCGAGAGCCCGCAGCGGATCACCGTGGACGAGCCGATCACCCGGCTCGACGCCGAACTGGTCAGCGGCCGGCTGAACGTGGTCGGCGCCGACGGTCCGGCCCGGGTCGACGTGACCCGGGTCAGCAACCGGCCCCTCCTCGTCGAGGTCCGCGACGGGCGGCTGACCATCCGGCACAAGCGCAAGCCCGGCCTGTTCGGCATCTTCTCCTGGTTCGGCAACCGGATCCGGGCCGAGGTGTCGGTCGCCGTGCCGCCGGACGTGCTCGCCAACCTGTCTGTGGTCAGCGGCGCGCTCGTCGCCTCCGGGCTGCGGCGGGAGACCCGGGTCGACGTCACCTCCGGCCAGGTCACGCTGCGCGGACTGCGCGGGCGCACCAGCGCGAAGGTCATCTCCGGCCCGGTCGAGGCGCTCGGCATCGGCGGCGACCTGGACCTGGAGACGGTCTCCGGCGAGCTGATCCTCGCCGACAGCGCGCCCGAGCGGGTCCGCGCCCACGCCGTCTCCGGCTCGATCACCTGCGACCTGGACAACCCGCGCGGCAGCGAGATCCGGCTCAGCGCCATCTCCGGCAGCATCACCGTGCGGGTCCGCGAGGACAGCGACCTCACCGTGCACCTGCACACCACCTCCGGCAAGATCACCAGCGGCTTCCCGCAGGTGGACGGCGGCGGGCGCGGGCTCGGCTCGATCAAGGACAGCCACGGCGTGCTCGGTGGCGGTGCGGGTAGGCTCTGGGCCTCCGCGACCTCCGGCAGCATCGCGCTGCTCGCCCGCCCGGTCGCGCCCGCCGACCACGTGGAGGACGTGCCGTGACCGCCGTGTTCAGCCACGGCCGCCTCCGGCTCTACCTGCTGAAGCTGCTCGACGACGGCCCGAAGCACGGCTACGAGCTGATCCGCCTGCTGGAGGAGCGCTTCCTCGGCCTGTACGCGCCCAGCGCCGGCACCATCTACCCGCGGCTGCAACGGCTGGAGGCGGAAGGGCTGGTCCGGCACACCGCCGCCGGCGGGCGCAAGGTCTACGAGATCACCGAGGCGGGCCGCGCCGAACTGAGCCGCCGCGCCGACGAGCTGGCGACGCTGGAGAGCGACATCGGCGCCGCCGTCGAGGATCTCTCCGCGCTGGCCGGGGAGATCCGCACCGAGGTACGCGGATCGGTGCGCGACCTGAAGCGGGAACTGCGCGAGGCGACCCGGCAGACCCGGCAGGGCGGCTGGGCGCCGTCCGCCACCGCCCGCCCGGCGAACGGCGGGGGCGCGGCCCGTCCGGACGACCCGCCGCTGCTCGCCGACTTCGACGAGCGGCTGGCCGCGTTCACGGTCGAGGTCGGGGCGCTGGTCCGGGCCCGGGGCCTGAGCGACAACCAGCTCCGTACCGCGATCCGGCTGCTCGACGGCGCGCTGGACGGGCTGCGGCGGCTGCTCCGCTGATCTCACAGGTTGTTTCCAGCCGGCGCCCAGCGCGACCGCAGCCGAGGCGCGGATGATGGGTGCCATGGCGGCTACCCAGACCGAGGCACGACTTCTCGTCGTCGAGGACGATCCCAACATCCTCGAACTGCTCTCCGCGAGCCTGCGCTTCGCGGGCTTCGACGTGGCCACCGCGACCAGCGGCAGCGCCGCGCTGAACGCCGCCAAGGACCACCGGCCCGACCTGGTGGTGCTCGACGTGATGCTGCCCGACCTGGACGGCTTCGAGGTCATCCGGATGATGCGCGAGGGCGGCACGCGTACCCCGGTGGTCTTCCTGACCGCGCGCGACGCCACCGACGACAAGATCCGCGGGCTCACCCTGGGCGGCGACGACTACGTCACCAAGCCGTTCAGCCTGGAGGAGCTGACCGCGCGGATCCGGGCCGTGCTGCGGCGCACCGCGACCGGCGAGCAGGCCCCGTCCCGCCTCACCTTCGCCGACCTGGAGCTGGACGAGGAGACGCACGAGGTGCACCGGGCCGGTCAGCGGGTGCAGCTCTCGCCGACCGAGTTCAAGCTGCTGCGTTACCTGATGCTCAACGCCAACCGGGTGCTCAGCAAGGCGCAGATCCTCGACCACGTCTGGAACTACGACTTCCGCGGTGACGACAACATCGTCGAGTCGTACATCTCCTACCTGCGGCGCAAGGTCGACAACACCCAGCCCCGGCTGATCCACACGCTCCGGGGAGTGGGTTACGTGCTCCGCAAGCCGGCGGCGTGAACCTCGTCCACGACGCCAAGGGCTGGCTGCGCGGGATTCCGCTGCGGCTCAAGCTGGTCACCGCCGTGCTGGCGCTGGTGGCCGGCGCGTTGCTGGTGATCAGTGTCTCCACCGCCTACTTCCTGCACAACTACCTGGTCGACCGGATCGACGGCGAGCTGAGCGACCAGTTCAACAAGGATGTGGTGGTCAACCAGGCCAACGCCAACAACCTGCCCACCGACTACCTCTTCAGCGAGTGGGACCGCCGCACCCAGCGCGTGGCGATCCTCCGCGACAGTTCGCTGGTGCCGGACGACCTGCCCGCGGGGCTCAGGGACGCGAACTGGTACCTCGACCACGCCGGCGGAGCGGCCTTCACCGACGACGGCGCGGACATGCGGGTGCGGTGGCGCCTGATGGTGCGGCAGGTCGACGAGAACACCTACCTGGCGATCGGGCAGAACCTCGACGACGTCGACCTCTCGGTCCGGCAGCTGCTCTGGATCGACGTGCTCGTCGGTGGCGCGGTCCTGATCATCCTGGCCTCGGTGGGTGCGGGAATCGTCCGGGCCAGCTTGAAACCGCTCGTGGAGATAGAGCGTACGGCGGCCGCCATCGCCGGCGGCGATCTGACCCGGCGGGTGCCCGACCCGGAGATGGGGCGGCCCTGCCCCACCTCTGAGCTGGGCCGACTGTCCCGGGCGCTGAACGCCATGCTCGCGCAGATCGAGGCCGCGTTCACCGCGCGGGCCGCCTCCGAGGCGGCGGCGCGCAGCGCCGAGATGGGCGCGCGGGACGCCGCCGCGTACGCGCAGGCGTCGGAGGCACGGGCCCGCCGCTCCGAGGAACGGATGCGGCAGTTCATCGCCGACGCCTCGCACGAGCTGCGGACGCCGCTGACCACCATCCGGGGCTTCGCCGAGCTGTACCGGCAGGGCGCGGTGCGCGCGCCGGAGCAGACCGCGGATCTGCTGCGCCGGATCGAGGACGAGGCGTCCCGGATGGGTCTGCTGGTGGAGGACCTGCTGCTGCTCGCGCGGATGGACCGGGAACGGCCGATCACGCTGGCCCCGGTCGAGTTGCCGGTGCTGGCGTCCGACGCGGTGCAGGCGGCCCGGGTGGTCGACCCGGAGCGGCGGATCGAGCTGGAGCGGGAGCCGGGCGGCGGCCCGATGGTGGTGCTCGGCGACGACGCCCGGCTGCGCCAGGTGATCGGCAACCTGATGACGAACGCGCTCACCCACACGCCGCCGGACGCCGCGGTGACGCTGCGGCTGCGGGAGGAGGCGGGCAACCTCGCCGTGGTGGAGGTGGCGGACACCGGTCCGGGCCTCACGCCGGAGCAGGCCGAGCGGGTGTTCGAGCGGTTCTACCGGGTGGACGCCGCCCGCACCCGCCGGGCCGGCGGGCCGATCAGCACGGGCCTCGGCCTGGCCATCGTCGCCGCGCTCGTCGCCGCTCACCACGGCACCGTCGAGGTGGCGGAGACGCCCGGGGGCGGAGCGACGTTCCGGGTGAAGTTGCCGCTGCTCGCCGAGGCGACCGATTCGGGCGAGTGACATTCAGAAAACTTCCAGGCAGATTCCAGGCTGGTGACAGTGCTACGGGGAAAGCTGGTGACATGACCGACCACGAGACCGATCCGCAGCGGTCGCCGGCCCCCGCCGACGCCGAGCCGTCGCACCACACCGCCGAGCTGCCCCGCGTCGAGAGCGGGACGTCGGACTCCTCCTCCACCACCCCGGCCCCCGCGTCGGTTCCGGCCGACTCCCCGGCCGCCGGAACCGCCACGCCCGCCGGGAACACCACGCCCGCCGGGCCGTACCCGCCGCAGCCGGCGACGCCGTCCGCCCCGCCGTACCCGGCCTCGGGGCAGCCGCAGCAACCCCATCCCTGGTACGGGGGACAGCACCAGCAGGGCGGCTGGAACCAGCAGGGCAACGCGGGCTACCCGTCCACGCAGCACGGTGGGCCGGTGCCGTCGTACCAGGCGCAGCCGTACCAGGGGCAGCAGGGCTACCAGCCGTACCAGCCGACGCCGCAGTGGGGCCCGCAGCAGCCGGCGCGGCCCAGCCGGGCCGGTAAGTTCGTCGGCGCGGGCGTGCTGGCGCTGGCGCTGATGTTCGGCTCCGGCGTCGCGGGTGGCGCGCTCGCCCTCGCGCTCGACGGGGGCGGCCCCACCCGCACCTACTCCGCCGCTCCGGTGATCAACAGCGCCGACCTGCCCAAGATCG
Organism: Micromonospora sp. NPDC049151; assembly: GCF_040648395.1. Lineage (NCBI taxonomy): Bacteria > Bacillati > Actinomycetota > Actinomycetes > Micromonosporales > Micromonosporaceae > Micromonospora > Micromonospora sp. NPDC049151. The sequence goes on along the minus strand of NZ_JBEZDP010000017.1, from coordinate 23,289 downwards.
CGGCCTCCGTCCAGGACAGCATCGTCACGATCATGACGGGCAGCGGTGAGGGCTCCGGGGTGATCCTCGGCGCCGACGGGTACGTGCTCACGAACAACCACGTGGTCGCCGGTGGCGGCGACACGGTCCGGGTGGTCTTCGCCGACGGCAAGAGCGCCTCCGCCAAGGTCGTCGGCACCGACCCGAAGACCGACCTCGCGGTGGTCCAGGCCGAGGGCGTGCGTGACCTGAAGGCGGCCAAGTTCGGCGACAGCGACGCCATGCAGGTCGGTGACCAGGTGCTCGCCCTGGGCAGCCCGCTCGGCCTCCAGGGTTCGGTCACCGCCGGCATCCTGAGCGCCCGCGACCGCACCATCCAGGCGGGCGGCGGCCAGCAGCAGAACCCGCAGCAGGGCGCCAGCTCGATCTCCGGGCTGCTGCAGACCGACGCCCCGATCAACCCGGGCAACTCCGGTGGCGCGCTGGTGAACACCCGGGGCGAGGTGATCGGCATCAACACCGCCATCGCCACCGCCGGACAGGGCAGCACCGGGAACATCGGCGTCGGCTTCGCCATCCCGAGCAACAAGGCCAAGGACGTGGCCGAGAAGCTCCAGCGCGGTGAGAAGATCAGCCACCCCTCGCTGGGGGTGAGCGTCAACGGCGCCGAGGACGGCGGGGCGCTGGTCGCCGCTGTCACGCCGGGCAGCCCCGCCGAGAAGGCCGGGATCCAGCGCGGCGACGTGATCACCAAGTTCGGCGACAAGGTGATCAACGACTCGAACGACCTGGTCGGCGCCGTGCAGGCCGGCAAGGTCGGTGACCGGGTCGAGGTGCAGTACAAGCGAAACGGATCCACCGAGAACGCAACCGTGACGCTCGCCGAGACGTCATAGTCCCGAGGACCTGCCTCCCTCCCGGGCGGCGGGCGACGGAGCCAAGGGGGTTGGCTCCGTCGCCCGCCGCCCCTCCTCGTTCCCTCTCGTCCGAGCCGCGACTCACGGTGACGTGGAGCCGGCGTCGAGGTCACCGACGCCGGCAGGGCCGGCCTCGCCCTTCCGAGGGCGGATCGCCCACGGCGGATGACGATCTGTCACCCGGTGCGGGTGAGGCCGGCTCACCCGCACCGGCGGCAGCCTGGCGGGTATGACCACCACCATGCCTGCCGTGCGTACCGACCAGGCGATCCAGCGTGACGTCCTCGCGGAACTGGACTGGGACGCGCAGACCCGGGCCACCGAGGTCGGCGTGACGGTCGCCGACGGCGTCGTCACGCTCACCGGCCAGGTGGACGGCTACGCCCGGCGGTGGGCCGCCGAACGCTGCGCCCACCGGGTACGTGGCGTGCGCGCGGTCGCCAGTGACCTGGCGGTCGTCCTGCCCGCCACGGAACGGCGTACCGACGCCGACATCGCGATCGCGGCGAGCCGGGCCCTGGAGTGGGACAGCTTCGTGCCCGCCGAGCGGCTGGACGTGACGGTGGCCGACGGCTGGGTGATGCTCCGCGGCGAGGTCGAGTTCGGCTTCCAGCGCCGTACCGCCGAGCGGGAGCTGCGCCGGCTGCGCGGCGTACGCGGCGTGACGAACCTCGTCGAGGTGCGGCCCCCTACCCCGCCGAGTGACGAGCAGAGGCGGCTCGACCTGCGCCGCCTGCTGGCGCGGCGTACCGGGACCGAGCGGATCGACGCCCGGGTCGACGGCGACACGGTCGTGCTCGACGGCGTGGCGAGTGCCTGGTGGCAGCGGGAGGACGCGGAACGGGCCGCCTGGGCGCTACCCGGCGTACGGGAGGTGCACGTCGGGATCGTGGTGTCCGGCTGACGCGGTCGTTTACCGCGAGCCGGGTCGGGAACCCGCGCGCAGCGGGGTACGCCGGGGACCGACGGGGAGGACTCGTAGCCGTGAACCAGCAGTCCCCGGAGCGCGGGTGGGCCGGGCCGTTGCGGATCGCCATGGTGGTGCCGCCCTGGCTGTCGGTGCCGCCGCCCGGCTACGGCGGGCTGGAGACCGTGGTGGCGGGTCTCGTCGACGCGCTTGTCGAACGGGGGCACCGCGTCACGTTGTTCGGCGCCGGGACCGACCACGGCACCGCCGCCGAGTTCGTCTCCACCTGCGCCGACCTCCAGTACGAGCGGATGGGCGAGTCGCTGCCCGAGCTGGCGCACCTGGCCCACGTCGACCGCCTGGTCGGCCCGGCCGACTTCGACCTGATCCACGACCACACCACGATCGGCCCGATGGTGGCCGGCCGCCGCCGGGTGCCCACAGTGGCCACCGTGCACGGCAACCCGGTCGGCGAGTACGGCACGGCGCTCGGCGCCACCGACCGGGGCGTGGGGCTGGTCGCGATCTCGCACGCCCAGCGCCGGGCGAACCCGGGGCTGCCCTGGGCCGGCACCGTGCACAACGCGATGCCGCTGCGGGACATCCCCCGCAAGCGCGGTCCGGGCGCGGGCCCGGTGCTCTGGCTGGCCCGGTTCAGCCCGGACAAGGGCCCGGACGTGGCCGTGGCGGCCTGCCGGGCGGCCGGGCTGCCGCTCACGCTCGCCGGCAAGAGCAGCGAACCGGCCGAGCGGCGCTACCTGGAGCAGGTGGTCCGGCCGCTGCTCGGCGACGACGTGACACTCGTGGTGAACGCGGACCGGGCGACCGCGCTGCGGCTGATGCTGGACGCCCGCTGCCTGATCATGCCGATCCAGTGGGCGGAGCCGTTCGGCATGGTGATGGTGGAGGCGATGGCGACCGGTACGCCGGTGGTGGCGCTGAGCCGGGGCGCGGTGCCGGAGCTGATCCGCGACGGGGTCACCGGTTTCGTCTGCGACCACCCCGGCGAGCTGCCGGCGGCGTTGCGGGCGGCGGCGGACCTGGATCCGGTGGACTGCGTCGCGCACGTGGCGGAGAACTTCTCGGTGGAGCGGATGGCCGCCGACTACGAGGCGGTCTACCGGGGCTTCCTGGCCGCGCGGGCGAGCACGGGGGCGGCCCGCGCGGTGGCGCCGGCCGTCGCCGGCTGACCCGTCAGGTCTGCCCGGCCACGAGTTCCGCGGCGGCGGCGTCGAGCCGCCGCGCGTACCCGGGACTGATGCTGCCCTCACGGCGGCGTTCGTCGATCTTGCCGCGGAGCCGGTCCACGGCGGCGGTCACCGCGTCCTCGCCGTTCGCGGCGACCGCGTTGCGCAGCAGGTTACGCAGGTCCACCCCGACGTCCTCGCGGATCTGGCCCTCGGTCAGCCCGGCCTCGATCAGTCCGTCCACCCGTTCGGCGGCGTCGGCCTGACCGGCGGCCGGCGGGCGGGTGCCCCCGGTCGGCGGCGGGGGTGTCGTGGTGGCCGGCGGGGTGGTGGCCGGGTCGTCGGTCACCGGCGGTTCGGCGGGCGACGGCTGCACCGGCCCGGCGGTCGGCAGCACCCGGGGTCCGGCCTGCCGGTCCGGCGTCAGCGCGGGCACCAGCAGCGCCGCGGCGGCGACCACTGTCACACCGACCGCTGCCAGCGTGAGGGTACGCCGCCGGCCCGGCCGCGCAACCGGCAGCGGCTGCGCGGCGGGGGACGGCTCCGGCACCGGCTGCGCCACGGGGATCCGGCCCGCAGCCGGCTGCGCGGCTGGATCGGGCGGCGGCGAGGTCAGCGCGGGCAGCGTCATGGTCGGCGCCAGCATGGTGGCCGCCTGCGGGTCGGCGGGCAGCAACTGGTCGCGCAGCACGGCGGCGACCCGGTGCGCGGTGGGCCGCCGCCGCGGGTCGCGGGCCAGGCAGCGCAGGCAGATCTCCGCGACCGGCCGGGGCAGTCCCGGTACGTCGTCCAGAGTGGGCTCCGGACTGTCCGCGAGCGCCGCGCTCAGTTCCTCCCAGGTCTCCGCCGGGTACGGCGGGTGCCCGGTCAGCGTCTCGAACAGCAGCACGCCGAGCGAGTACACGTCGGTGGCCGGCTGGGCGGGCGCACCGTCGAGCCGCTCCGGTGCCACGTACGCCGGAGTGCCGAACGTGCCGCCGTCCTCGTCGTCGTCGGGCGTGCCGATCCGGGTGGCGATGCCGAAGTCGAGCACCTTCGCGCCGGTGGCCGTCATCATCACGTTGGCCGGTGTCACGTCGCGGTGCACGATGCCGAGCCGGTGCGCCGCGGCCAGCGCCTCGGCCACCTGCGCGCCCGTCTCCACCGCCGCCGGCCAGGGCATCGGCCCCTCGGTGAGCCGGTGCTCCAGTTCCTCGCCGCTGAGCAGCTCCATCACCACGAACGAGGTGATCGAGCCGTCCGGGGCCACCGTTTCGCCGTAGTCGTGCACGGCGGTGACGTGCGGGTGGTCGAGCTGCGCGGCCGAGCGGGCCTCCTCGCGCACCATGTCGCGGAACCGGGCGTCGGCGGCGAGCGAGGGGGCGAGCACCTTCACCGCCACCACCCGGTCGAGCACCTCGTCGCGGGCACGCCAGATCACCGACATGCCACCGGCGCCGATCCGGTCGATGAGCCGGTACCGACGGGCCAGCAGACGGCCGGCCTGGAGTGTCGCCATCAGCTCGCACCTGCCTGGGCTCGGGAGCGCTATCAGGTTGCGGGAATGTGTCTGACCTGTCAACAGTCGTCCGGTTGACGATCGCGGTGCGTCACAAGCCGGGCCGGTTCGTGTGACGCTCCGGTGACCGGGCGGGGCGGCCAACCGGCCGGGTGTGGGCCGCGTGCCAGGATGAACGGCATGGCAGCAGGTCCGGTGGCGTTCGTGCTCGGCGGCGGGGGAGTGCTCGGCGCGGTCGAGGTGGGGATGCTGCGCGCCCTGTTCCGCGCCCGGATCAAACCCGACCTGGTGCTCGGCACGTCGATCGGCGCGGTGAACGGCGCCCTGGTCGCCGCCGACCCGACCGAGGCGGTCACCGACCGGCTGGTCCGGCTGTGGGCGTCGCCCGAGGCCAGCGAGGTGTACGGCGACTCGGTCGCCCGGCAGCTGCGCCGGTTCGCCGCCCGTACCCACCTGCACTCGCCCCGGCCGCTGTACCGCCTGCTGGAGAGCACACTGGGCGAGAACACCACCTTCGCCGACCTGGTTGTGCCGTTCCGCTGCTGCGCCGCGAACATCGAGCGCGCCGCCGAGCACTGGTTCCACACCGGACCGCTGGTGCCGGCGGTGCTCGCGTCCGCCTCGGTGCCGGGGCTGCTGCCGCCCACCCAGATCGACGGCCAGCACTACATCGACGGCGGGGTGGTCAACTCGATCCCGGTCGGCGAGGCGGTAACGCTCGGCGCGAAGCAGATCTTCGTACTCCAGGTGGGCCGGATCGAACGCGAGCTGAGCCCGCCGCGCCGCCCGTGGGAGATCGCCCAGGTGGCGTTCGAGATCGCCCGCCGGCACCGGTTCGCGCGGGAGATGGCGGCGCTGCCCGAGGACGTCGAGGTGCACGTGCTGCCCACCGGCGGGCTGGAGCCGCGCGACGACAGCCCGTGGGCGTACCGGGACACGGCGGCGGTGGGACGGCGGATCAGCCGGGCGTACACTGCCTCCCGCCGATACCTGGACACCGCGCTGGAGCGCTGAATGCCGCTGCCGCCCCGCTGGCTACGCCGGCTGGTGCTCGCCCCTGGAGTGGTGCTGCTGGCCTTCTTCGTGGTGACCACGCTGCCCGGCTGGGCGCTGCTGGCGCTGGCCGCGTCCCCGCTGGTGCCGGGGCGGCTGCGTCCGCTGCGGCTGCTCTGGATCGGTGCCGTCTACCTGGTCTGGGACGCCGCCGCGCTGCTCGCCCTGTTCGTGCTCTGGCTCGCCTCGGGCTTCGGCGTGTACAAGCGCGCGCCGGCCTTCCAGCGGGCCCACTACGTCCTGGCCGGCTGGTTCCTGCGGGTCATGTTCTGGCAGGCCCGGTGGACGCTGCGGCTGAGCATCGACGTGGTCGGCACCGACCCGGACACCGCCCTGCCCGGCCGCCCCGAGCTGGTGGTCTGCCGGCACGCCGGGCCGGGCGACTCGTTCATCCTGATCCACGCGCTGGTGAACTGGTTCAACCGTGAGCCCCGGATCGTGCTCAAGGAGACGCTCCAGTGGGATCCGGCCATCGACGTGCTGCTCAACCGGCTGCCCAACCGGTTCATCGCGGCCGGGCCGGACGGGCGCGAGTCGGTGACCCGGCAGGTCGGGCACCTGGCCACCGGCCTGGACGACGACGACGCCTTCGTGATCTTCCCGGAGGGCGGCAACTTCACCCCGTCGCGGCGGCTGCGCGCGATCGACCGGCTGCGCTCGCTCGGCCTGGAACGGATGGCGCGGCGGGCCGAGCGGATGCGGCACGTGCTCGCCCCGCAGCCGGGCGGGCTGCTCGCCGCGCTCGACGCCGCGCCGGACGCCGGAGTGATCTTCGTGGCGCACACCGGCCTGGACCAGATGCTCACCGTCGCGGACGTGTGGCGCGAGCTGCCGATGGACAAGCGGATCGTGATGCGGTTCTGGTCGGTGCCGCCGGAGGAGATCCCGGCCGGCAAGCAGGAACGCATCGACTGGCTTTTCGACTGGTGGGCCCGCATCGACAGGTGGATCGCGGACAACCGCGACGGCGCGGCCGACACCTGAGCCGAATCACCGGAGCTCCTGTTCAGCGCGGTGGCGGCGGGCGACGTAGGGTGCGCTGGTGGACCAGATCTGCGTGGTGACGACTGTGGTGGACGCCCGCGGGGTCGCGGACGTGCTGGCGGCCGCGGCCGTCGCCGGCCGGCTGGCGGCCTGTGCTCAGGTCGGCGGCCCGGTGGACAGCACCTACTGGTGGCAGTCGGCGATCCAGACCACTGTCGAGTGGCAGGTGCGGTTCAAGACCGCGCCGGACCGGGTGGACGCCCTGGTCGACCAGATCCGGGCCAACCACCCGTACGAGGTGCCGGAGATCCTGGTCAGCCGGGAGGGCAGCGGCAACCCCGGTTACACCGCCTGGGTACACGAGCAGACCCGGCCCTAGGTACTCCTACTCTGTCCCTCCACCCCGCCGCCCGCGAGGCTGGCCGGGTGGAGAACACCGGCTACCCCTGCCCCGGTTGCGGCGCCCCGGCCGACCTCGTCGCCGGATGCCGCGGCTGCGGCCGTCCGCCCTACCCGCCCGCCGCCGAGGTGATCCGGCTGGACCGGGAGATCGGCGAGCTGGTGCCGCGCGTCGAGGCGGCCCGGCTCGCGTACCAGGAGCTCTCCGGCCGGCTGGTCACGGCCCGGCAGCGGCGGGCGGCGCTCGCCGCCCGGGTCCGCCAGGAGATCCCCGCGCCGCACGCCGCCGGTCCCGCGCCGCACCCGGCGGTGACGCCGCCGCGCCCGGTTCCCCCCACCCCAGCGGTACGCCCCGGCGGCGCGGAGACCTCCACCCGCGCGGTCCAGGGCCTGCTGTTCGTCCTCGGTGGACTGCTGCTCGGCACCGCCGCTGTGGTGTTCACCGCCGTCGCCTGGACCACGTTCGGGGTGGCCGGCCGGGCGCTGATCCTGCTCGCCGTGACCGCGCTGGCCCTGGCCGCGCCGCTGGTCGCCCGGGCGCGCGGGCTGCGCGGCACCGCCGAGACGCTCGCCTCGGTGGCGTTGCTGCTCGTGGTCCTGGACGGGTACGCCGCCTGGTCGGTGGACCTGTTCGGGGTGACCGCCCTGCCCGGCAGCCGGTACGCGGCGCTTGTCGCGGCGGCCGGCACGGCGGTGGCGGCCGGGTACGGCCTGGCCAGCCGGCTGACCGCACCCTGGTTCGCGGCGTGGCTGCTCGCCCAGCCGGTGCTGCCGCTGGCCGCTGCCGCGTTCCGGCCCACCGCCGCCGGCTGGGCGCTGGTGCTGACCGCTGTGGCGCTCGGCAACCTCGCGGTGGTGCTCGCGCTGCGCCGCCGGACCCCTGAGGCGCGCGTGGCGCTGGTGGTCGGGCGGGTGCTGGGTTGGATCGGACACGGTGTGGCGCTGGTCCTGGCGGCCGGCTGCGCGCTGGTGCCGCTGGCTGTCGGTCGCGCGGCGGGCACGCCGCTGCTCGCCGGTGGCCCGCTGCTGGTGGTGGCGCTCGCAGTGGTCGCCGGCGCGCTCGCCGCCGGTGGCCGCCTCTGGCGCGCGACGACCACCGGGCTGCTGGTGCCGGTGCTCGCCCTCGCGCTGATCCGGCCGGTCGGCGAACTGCGGCCGGGGCTGCTGCTGCTCGCCGCCGGCCTGGTGGTGGCGGCGCTCGCCGGTGCGGTCCGGGCGCTGCCGGCGCCGGTCCGGACCGGCCCGCTCGTGGGCGCGCTCGCCGTGGCCGCCGGGCTGGGCCAGGTCGCGGTCGTGCTCACCGGCCTGGTCGGCGCGGCCACCGCGAGTGCCGGATTCCCGGCCTGGCAGGGCGGCCGGGACGTGCCGGTTCCGTCCTGGGGCTGGCAGCTTCCGGTGGCCCTGCTGCTGACCGCCGGGGCGGTGGCGCTGCTGACGCCGCGGGCCGTCCGGCCGCTCGCCGGCGTGGCGGCCGCCGGGCTGGTCGCCCTCGCGGTGCCGGCCGTGACGGCGACGCCGTGGCCGCTGGTGCTGGTCGTGGACCTCGCGGCGGCCACCGCGCTGCTGCTGGCGGCGGTGGTCCGGCCGCGCGGGGGACGGGTCGTCGTGCCGGCCGCCGCGTCGGCCGGGGCGGTGCTGCTCGGGCACGCGCTGCTGGTCGGCTGCGCCGCCCCGGCCGGTGCCGTCGCCGTGCTCGCCGTGACGGTGGTGCTCGGCGTGGCGCTCGCGGCACTGGGCCGGCGCGGGCGGGACGCGCAGCCCGTGGTCGGCGGCGTCGCGCTGGCGGTGGCGTTGCTTGCCGTACCGGCTGCGGTGGCCGTCGCGCTGCTCGGCCTGGGTGCGCCGGTCTGGTGGCAACTGCGGGGCGCTACCGCCGCCGTCGTGGTGCCGGTCGCCGCCGTCCTCGCCGTCCGTCGCCTGTGGACCGACCTGAGCGGGTACGCCTCGGCGGGGCTCGCCGTGGCGCTCGCCGGGGTCGGCCTCGGCCCGGTCGTCGCGCCGGGCGGGGAACCGGTGGCGCCGTACGCCACGGCGGGGGTACTGCTGGCGCTCGCCGCCGGGGCGGGTGCCCGGCCGGCGGTCGCGCCGCGGGTGGTGGGTGCCGCGCTGGCCGTGCTGGCGTTGCTGGACTCCGCGCGGCCGGTGCTGCTGGTGCTCGCGAACCTGCCGGTGCTGCCCTGGTCCGGGGCGCCCGCCGTCGCGGCGGCGTCCGCCGAGACCGCCCGTGCCGGGCTGGTGCTGCTGGCCCTGGGCGTCGCCGCCGCAGCCTTCGCCGCCACCGATCGCCGCGTCGCGTGGTGGCTCGCCGCGCTGCCGTTCGGCGCGGTGGCGCTTCCGGTGCTGCTGGCGGCGGCGGGTGCGCCCTGGCCGGTGGTGCCGGCGGTCGTGTTCGGGATCGGGCTGGCCGCGCTGCTGGCCGCCGCGCTCACCGGTGTGCGCCCGGTGGTGCTCGTGCCGCTCGGGGCGGTGCTGGCCGTACCCGGGTTCGGTGGCCTGCTCGCCACCCGGGCCCTGACGCTCACCGCGCTGGGTGTGCTGGTGGTGGCCGGGGTCGTGACCGGGGTGGCCGGGCGGTCGACGCCGGTCCGGATCGCGGGCTGGCTGGGCGCCGTGGCGGCGGCCACCGGGTTCGCCGTCACCGCGTCGATCGCGGCCGGGCAGCCGATGCGTACCGGGGCGTTCGCCGTCCTGGCCGTCGCGGCGGTGACGTCGCACGCGGCGCCGCTGCTGCGCGCGGGCCGGTCCCGTCGGCCGGCAGCGGCCGGGCCCGTCGTGCCCGCTCTGGCGCCGGGTGCGGCTGGGCCGGTGACGTCGGGTGCTGTGGGCGGGCCGGCCCTGCCGGCGAACGGGCCGGGCGGAGTCGGCGCGAAGCGGGCCGGTGCGTGGGTGCTGGAGGCGGCGGCGCAGGCCGTGGCGCTGCTCGCGCTGCTGCTCGCCAGCGGCTCGTTGCGGCACGCGGCGGCCGTCTGCGTGCTGTGGGGCGTCGCCGTCGCGCTCCGGGTGCTGCGCCGGGGCGAGTCGCCGGCCGGGCGGCGCGTGCTCGCGGCGGTGGCCGCGAGCAGCGAGCTGGTCGGCGCCTGGCTGCTGCTGGCCGCGCGCGGGGTGACGGTGCCGGAGGCGTACACGCTGTCGGCGGCGGCGCTCGCCCTGGGCGCCGGGTTGCTGGCGTTGCGGCGCCGGCCCGGGCTGACCAGTTGGCTGGCGCTCGGCCCGGGACTCGTCGCGGCGTTCCTGCCGAGCCTCGTGTCGGTGCTGGTCTCCGGTGAGCCGCAGCCGTGGCGGCGGCTGGCGCTCGGCGCGGCGGCGCTGGCGGTCGTGCTCGGCGGGGCGGCCCGGCGCTGGCAGGCGCCGGTGGTGCTGGGCGCGGCCACGCTGGTGCCGCTGGCCCTGCACGAGCTGGCCCGGGGCTGGGACCTGATGCCCCGCTGGATCTTCCTGGGGGTGGGTGGGCTGCTGCTGATCGGGCTGGCCGCCACCTACGAGCGGCGCCGGCGCGATCTGGTCCGGCTGCGCGACGCCGTCGCCCGGCTCGGCTGACGAACGCGGCGAGCCCTCTCACCCGCGATGGTGGGAGGGCTCGCCGCGTCGGGATCGATCGGTGTCGTCGGTCTCACCGGATCGGCGAACCGCCGTCGACCGGGATGGTGTGGCCGTGGATGAAGGACGCGTCGTCGCTGGCGAGGAAGCAGACCGCGCGGGCGATCTCGTGCGGCTCGCCGTACCGGCCGGCGGGCGCCTGCATGGTCAGGTCGTAGAACGGGAAGTCGCTGGTGATCTCCGCGCCCTCGAAGGCGGCGGTCTTGATCACGCCGGGGCCGATGCCGACCGCGCGGATGCCCTTGTGGCCGTAGTCGTAGGCGATCTGCTTGGTCAGCCCGATGACGCCGTGCTTGGCGGTGGTGTACTCCGCGCCGACCTCGCTGGCGACCAGGCCGGACGCCGAGGACACGTTGATCACGACGCCCTTGCCGCGCTCCAGCATGTGCGGCAGCGTGGCCTTGGTGGCGAGGAAGACGCCCTTCAGGTCGACCTCCATGACGCGGTCCCACTGGCTGTTCTCGATCTCCAGCAGCGGCACGTACGCGCCGAACACGCCCGCGTTGTTCACCAGCACGTCGATGCGCCCGTACGCGTCGAGAGCGGCGCTCACCATGGCGCGTACCGAGTCCTCGTCGATGACGTCGGCGGCCACCGCCACCGCGTCCCCGCCGGCCTCCTTGATCCGCGCGACGGTCGCCTCGGCGCGCTCCAGGGAGAGGTCGGAGACGACGACCTTCGCGCCCTCGGCGGCCAGCTCGACGCACATGGACATGCCGAGTCCGGAGCCGACCTGATCGGGGCTGAAGCCGCCGCCTGTCACGAGCACAACCTTGTCTGTCAATCCACGCACCGCGCTGTCTCCCGTCTGTCGATGACCCTGCGGCCCGCACCTGGCCGTTCGGGTGAGCAACACTCATCTTTTCGTCCAGACTAGCTGGTCAGAGCGGGTGCGCCCACCGGCGAGCGGGCTCGCTGCGATGTGACGAAGATCGTTTGCGCTGGTCCGGCCCGGCGGGGTAGGGACAGCACCACCATCGGGCCGGGGGTCTGCGGGATTACCCACGGCGACGAAAATCGCCAGAATCGGTGACGGAGAGTCGCGTACGAGAGCGTGGCTCGCGGCATCGGGGGCGACATGACTTCTTCCACGTTGACGGAACCCGCGGCACGGCGGGGCAGCGACTACGCGCGGCTGTCCCGCCGGATCGCCGAGGCGGGGCTGTTCGAGCGGCGGCCCGGCCGGTACGCGCTCCGGATCGCGCTGACGCTCGGCGTGTTTGTGGCCGGCTGGGTGGTGGTGGCGCTCGTCGGCGACTCGTGGTGGCAGATCCTCCTGGCGGTGGTCATGGCGGCGGCCACCACACAGGTGGCCTTCCTCGGCCACGACGCCGGGCACCGGCAGATGTTCCGCCGGCGCGGGCCGAGCGAGGCGGCCGGACTGGTCGCCGGCAACCTGGCGGTCGGTCTCAGCTACGGCTGGTGGGTGGACAAACACAACCGCCACCACGCCAACCCGAACCACACCGACGAGGACCCGGACGTCGGCGCGGGCGCGCTGGTCTGGACGTACGAGCAGGCGACGGCCACGCGCGGCCTGAGCCGGTGGATGGCCCGCCGCCAGGCGTGGCTGTTCTTCCCGCTGCTGCTGCTGGAAGGGCTGGCGCTGCACGTGGCCAGCGTGCAGGCGCTCGTCGGCCGCGAGCCGGACGGGCGGTGGCGGGTGCCGATGCGGCACCGGGCCGTGGAGGCGCTGCTGCTCGCCGCGCACGCCGCCGGCTATCTCGGGCTGCTGTTCGCGGTCATGTCACCGGCCAAGGCGCTGCTGTTCGTCGCCGTGCACCAGGGGCTGTGGGGCCTCTACATGGGCTGCTCGTTCGCCCCGAACCACAAGGGCATGCCGATGCCGACCGCCGACGACGAGCTGGACTACCTGCGTAAGCAGGTGCTGACCTCGCGCAACGTACGCGGCGGCCGGTTCGTCGACCTGGCGCTGGGCGGGCTCAACTACCAGATCGAGCACCACCTGTTCCCGAACATGCCGCGCGCCAACCTGCGCCGGGCCCGGCCGCTGGTGATGGCGTACTGCGCCGAGCAGGGCGTCCCGTACGCGGAGACCGGGCTGGTCGAGTCGTACCGGCAGGCGTTGGCGCACCTGCACGACGTGGGCCGGCCGCTGCGCGCGGCCTGAGCCGACCGGCTGCCGGTAGGGTCGTCGGGTGGTGGAGGGCGCGCCGCGGTGGTGGCGCGCGGCGCGGCGGGGCGAACGGGCCCGGCCGCGTCACTGACGACATCGTGCGGAGCTGCGGCATGAGATTCGAGATCAGCAAGGTGCTCGACGCCATCGAGGGGCGGGTCTGCACCGACCCGTCGCTGGCCCGGGCCGTGGTCGACCTGGCCGAGGTCATCCGGTGGCAGAACCTGGACGGCGGCCGTCCGGCCAGCCTGCTGCGGCTCGGCATGGTGATCGACGCGCTGTCCCGGCAGATCGGCGAGGACAGCGTCCCGGTCTACGCGATCGTGCACCGGGCGCTGCTGTCCGACGCCGACCTGACCTCCAACGAGCGGATGGTGGTGCGCCGCTGGGCCGACGACGGCCTGGTGGAGGTGCTCGACCAGCCCGGTGACCGGATGCTGGAGGTGGCCGACCTGCTCGGCCTGCCGGTGCTCACCCGGGCGCGGCTGGACGGGCTCGTCGGGCGGTACCCGTGGGTCGGGCAGGCGGGCCGCGTGCTCGCCCCGGTGCCCGGCGCCGGCGGGCCGGTCTTCATCGCGCACGTCGGCGGCGGCCAGGACCCGGCCACCGGCAGCCGCTCCCCGGCCGGGGTCAAGCTGCTCTCCCGGAAGTGGCGCTGCCCGGAGCCGGGGTGCGCGCTGTTCGGCGGCGGCGGGGGCGGGGGCGCGTTCGCCGACCTGGCCGCCGTGGACCGGGTGCCGGCCGAGCAGCCGCCGCCCACGCTGCGTACCGGGGCGCCGACCTGCCCCCGGCACGGCGCACGGCTCTCCGACGCCGGCCCGCGCCCGCGTACCGTGGTGCTCGCGGCGCGCATCGGCGGGCTGGTCCGCAAGCGGTTCGTGCTGACCGAGACCGAGCCGGTGGCGATCGGCCGGGCGCCCGACGGCCCGGGCGGGGTGACGCTCGGCCAGTGGCTCAACGACGAGGCCCGCCGCTGGATCAGCCGCAGCCACATCCGGCTGGAGCTGCGGGTGGGCGAGGTGGTGGTCACCGACACCAGCACCAACGGCTCCGGCGTACGCCCCGGCGGCTCGATGGCCGAGCACGAGCGGATCGCGCTGGCGCCGCAGCAGTCCCGGGTGCTGGCCGAGGGCGACCTGATCGAGCTGTACCCGGGCGTGCAGATCGGCCGCGCCGACGACATGAGCAGCGACGCGAAGTACACGCCGAACTCGGTGATGGCCGAGGCGCCGACCATGGCGATGCGGCTGCCGCGTCAGTGACCGGCACGCGCGAAGGCGCCGGGACCGTCGCGGTCCCGGCGCCTTCTCGTGTACGGAGTGAGGCGTACGCCCTCAGCCGGCCAGCACGGCGGCGAGCTGCGCCACCGCGTGGTCGATCTCGTCCTCGGTGATCACCAGCGGCGGGGCGAGCCGGATGGTCGAGCCGTGCGTGTCCTTCGCGAGCACACCGCGCTCCATCAGCCGCTCGCACGCCTGCCGGCCCGTCATCAGCGCCGGGTCGATGTCCAGCCCGGCCCACAGGCCGCGACCGCGTACCGCCACCAGGCCCTTGCCGATCAGGCCGCGCAGGCCGGCGTGCAGCCGCTCGCCCAGCTCGGCCGAGCGGCGCTGGAACTCGCCGGTGGCCAGCAGCCGGACCACCTCGGTCGCTACCGCGCAGGCCAGCGGGTTGCCGCCGAACGTCGAGCCGTGCTGGCCCGGCTGAAGCACACCCAGCACGTCGCGGTTCGCCGCCACCGCCGACACCGGCACGATGCCGCCGCCGAGCGCCTTGCCCAGCAGGTACATGTCCGGCTCGACGCCCTCGTGCTCGCAGGCGAACGTCGCCCCGGTACGCCCCAGCCCCGACTGGATCTCGTCGGCGACGAACAGCACGTCGCGCTCGGTGCAGACCCGGCGCACACCCGGCAGGTAGCCCTCCGGCGGCACCACGACACCCTGCTCACCCTGGATCGGCTCCAGCAGCACGGCCACCGTGTTCTCGTCGATCGCCTCGGTCAGCGCGTCCAGGTCGCCGTAGGGGACCACAGTGAAACCCGGGGTGTACGGCCCGAAGTCGGCGCGCGCGTCCTCGTCGGTGGAGAAGCTGACGATCGTGGTCGTACGGCCGTGGAAGTTGCCCTCCGCCACCACGATGTTGGCCTGGCCCGGCGTGACGCCCTTGACCTGGTAGCCCCACTTGCGGGCCACCTTGATGCCGGTCTCCACCGCCTCGGCGCCGGTGTTCATCGGCAGCACCAGGTCCTTGCCGCAGAGCGCGGCCAGCTCGCGGCAGAAGTCGGCGAACTGGTCGTGGATGAACGCGCGGCTGGTCAGCGTGAGCCGGTCGAGCTGCGCGTGCGCGGCCTCGATCAGCTTCGGGTGCCGGTGGCCGAAGTTCAGCGCCGAGTATCCCGCCAGGCAGTCGAGGTAGCGGCGGCCGTCCACGTCGGTCAGCCAGGCGCCCTCGGCCGACGAGATCACCACGGGCAGCGGGTGGTAGTTGTGCGCCGTGTGACGCTCCGCGTCCCGGACCGCGGACGGAGTCCGCAGCATGTCGTCGATGATCACTTGCTCGCCTTTCCCTGACGGAGTCGCAACGTGCAGCACTTCGGTCCGCCGCCGGCCTTGCGCAGCTCGGACAGGTCGATCCCGATGGTCTCGTAGCCCCGGTCGCGCAGCTTCGCGGCCAGGTCGGTGGCCTGCGCGGGCAGCACCACGTGCCGGCCGTCGCTGACCGCGTTCAGGCCCAGCACCTCGGCGTCGGCCATGGTGGCGTGGATCGCGTCCGGGAACAGCCGGCGCAGCACCGCCCGGCTGCCGGGGGAGAACGCCTCCGGCAGGTACGCCACGGTGCGCTCGTCGAGCACCGTGAGCGCGGTGTCCAGGTGGTAGAAGCGGGGGTCCACCAGCTGCATGGTCACCACCGGGTAGCCGAAGACCTCCTGGAGCTGCGCGTGGGAGGCGTGCGCGGTGCGGAACCCGGTGCCGGCGAGCAGGTGGTCGCCGGCCAGCAGGACGTCGCCCTCGCCCTCGTTGACGTGCTTCGGGTCGTACATCTCGAAGCCGGCGCCCTCGAACCAGGCCCGGTACGCGGGCGCCTCGTCGGCGCGCTGCGGGTCGCGGAACTGCACCGCCATGGCCCTGCCGTCGATCACGGTGCCGCCGTTCGCGGCGAAGACCATGTCCGGCAGGCCGGCGACCGGCTCGATCAGCTCGACCTCGTGGCCCAGGTCCAGGTACGTCCGGCGAAGCCGCTCCCACTGCCGGATCGCCAGGTCGGCGTCGACCGGGGCGGTGGGGTCCATCCACGGGTTGATCGCGTAGTCGACGGCGAAGTACGTCGGCCGGCACATCAGAAAGCGCTGGCGGATGGCGTCCATCGTCATGTCGTGCTCCCAGGGTCGGGCGCGCCCGGCCACCGTCGGCCCACGGGCTGGCGCCGTGGTCCAACGTTATGCGGCCCCGGTAGACGACATCCACCGCGAGAAGTTGCGTTCGGCGGCGAATCGTTGCGTTGAATCGGTCACCAGTGAGCAATCATTGCGCCGACGCCGGACACACTTCGGGGGCGGCGAACCGCCGCCCCCGAAAGAGGTGTCGCCCGGCTGGTGAACCACCAGATCTGATCGGGCTGGCCGGCCCTGCCGGCGATCGGAAAGGTGCCCGTCAGAACCAGGCGCCAAACTGTGAGTCGAGCCACTCGCGGAAGCGGCCCACCCAGTCGCCGTCGGTGGTCGGCCAGTCGAACTGGCCGGTCATCGCCACGATGCCGAGCACCACCGCGGAAAGGCCCACCGCGATGCCGATCAGCGCGTCGGTCTTGCCGGCCACGTGCCGCCGACGGGTGGCGATCAGGCCCAGCACCGCCAGCACCGCGCCGGCCGCGCCGAGCCCGATGCCGTACCCGGCGAGCGTGCCGGAGAGCACGAACAACGCCCCGACCACCGAGACGATCAGGCCGAGCGTGGCGAGCAGGCTGGCCCGGGGACGCTTTGTGGTGTACGGCTCCGGCCGGTCCACCCGGCCGTCGCGGTCGGCATCCGTACCGTCGGGGCGGCCGTCCCGGTCGAGGTCGGTGTGGTCCGGGCGGCCGTCGCGGTCCAGGTCGACGGTGGGCTCGGCGACGGGGGCTCCGACGGCGGGCGTCGCACCGGCGGTCCGGGCGTCGGTCACCGGAACCGTCCGGGTGTCGGCGTCGACCCGGCGGCCGGTGACCGCTCGCGCCGCCGCGCCCCGGTCCGCGGCCCGGCGCCGGGCCTCGGCGTCCGGCTCGTCGTCGGCCGCCGCGTTCCGGCCGTGGGCCGTCGTGGCCGCTCCCCGGAGGTCGGTCGTGCGGTCGTCGGCCGGCGTCGCCGCGTCGAGATCGCGCGCGTCCCGGTCGGCCACCGCGTCTCGGGCACGCTCGTTCTCGGTCGCGGTGGCGGCGCTGCGGTACGTGGTCCGCTCCTCGTCGCGGTCGGTGACCACCGGCCGGCCGGCCGGCTGCTCGGCGGTCCGGTCGCGCTCGTCGACCACGCCGTCGCCGTTGGTATCGGTACTGGTCGCCGGAGGGTTCCGGCGGGACAGGATCTTCACGATGGCACCTCCTGATCCAGGCGCGGAGGCCGCGCATGACAGAAAGGAAGTACCCAGGTGTGCCGAAATCGACACCCGTCGGCTGCTCCGCACGCTCAGGCGACCAGCACCGGAGCGTGCGGAGATCGGCGCCGGTCAGGACACGGTGCGTGACCACTGCTGGTTGGTGCCCGCGCCGCAGGTGTACTGCTGCACGTCCGCGCCGTCGCCGGTGCCGGCGTTCACCACGTCCAGGCACTTGCCGCTGTGCCGCGCCCGCAGCTGGAACCAGCCGCCCAGCGCGGCCCACTGCCACTGCTGGTTGGCGCCGCTGCCGCAGGTGTACTGGATGATGTTGGCGCCGTCGGCGGTGGACGCGTTCGCGACGTCGAGACACTTGCCGCTTCCGGCGTTGACCAGGCGGAACCAGCCACCTCCGGCGTCCTGGAACTCCCACCGCTGATTGCCGCCGCCGTTCCAGCTCCACTGCTTGACCTCGGCGTTGTTCGCCGTGGAGCCGTTGATCACATCGAGCACCCGGCCGCTGTGCCGGGCCGTGACGCGGTAGTACGCGGGCGAGTTCCCGGTGACGGTGCCCGCCGCCGTGTCGATGGTGATCGACGGATACCAGGTCAGGCTCATGCTGGTGGCGGTCGGGAAGGTGATCGGCAGCCACACGTACTGGGAGTCGTTGGCCGGGCCGCCCCACGCGCCCGCCCACCTGTCACCCAGGTAGAGGTAGCTGGTGCCGGACGTGCCCTGGATCGGCAGCACGAAGGCCGGCTGGGAGTTGAAGGTGGTGCCGTTGCCCACGTCGGTCCAGCCGCTCCACGGCCCCGCGATGCTCGGCGCGGTGGCGTACCGGGCCTGGTTCGGGCTCCAGCCCGTCGCCCCCGACGTCAGCAGGAAGTACGTCGAGCCCCGCTTGAACATCGCGGGCGCCTCGCGGTGGGCACCGTCCCAGAAGTTGCCCACCAGGGCGGCCACGTTCAGGTAGTCCGGCGTGAGCCGGTAGATGTTCAGGTCGTAGTTGTCGTCGGCCGCCGAGATCATGTACGCGGTGCCGTTGTCGTTGTAGAGCGTGATGTCGCGGGACATGTGCTGCCCCAGCGGCCGGAAGCTGCCGTGGTAGGTGTAGTTCCCGTCCACAGTCGCCGAGGAGGCGACGGCGGCCCGCGCCTCGTTGTAGTCGGACCCGTTCTCCTTGTGCATCCACATCACGAACCGGCCGGTGCCCGCGTTGTAGACGACCTTCGGCCGCTCGATGTTGGCGACCCGCAGTTCGGCGGCCGACGACTGGGTGAGCACGTTGTTGCGGAACTCCCAGGTACGCAGGTCCGTGGAACGGTAGACCGACACCGCCCGGAACGTGTTGTCCGGGTTGCGGTTCTCGCCGAACCAGTAGTAGTAGTCGCCGACCTCGAGCACGCCGCCGCCGTGGGCGTGCACCACCGCGCCGCTCGTGTCGGTGAACTGGGTGCCGTTCGTGACCGTCACCGGCGCGGCGAGCGCACCCGCCGCCGGCCCCAGCACTGTCGCCGCCAGGGCCACCGTGAGCGCCAGCCCCGCCGCCAGGAGGCGGCCCCTGCCGCCGTGCCGTCGCATGGCGGTCACCGCCCGCAGACCGGCGTGATCGCGGCGGGCGTCGTGCCCGCCGCCACGAGCAGGCCGAACGTCGCCGAACCGCCGGGTGCCAGCGTCCCGTTCCAGGAGGCGTTGCGCACCGCGACGTCCTGCCCGGCGCCCTCGACCACGCCGCCCCAGACCGACCGGATGTGCTCGTCACCGGACCACCGCCACGACACGAGCCAGCCCGGGACCGGCTCGGCGCCGTCGTTGCGCACCGTCACTGTCGCGACGAAGCCACCGTCCCACCGGCTGTCGATGGTGGCCGTCGCGGAACAGAGCGACAGCGTGCGCGCCGGGCCGCCGATCACGTACGGATCCCGCGTGCCCTTGGTGTCGCCGAACCGGAACCAGTACTCGGTACCGGGGGTCAGGCCGCCGAGCGTCACCTTCCCCGACCGTTCCGGCCCGGTGACCGCCTCGGCCACCGGATCGCGCCACGCGGTGGCGTCCTCGCGGCTGGCGAAGAGGCTGATGAGGAGCGGCGGGTCGTAGCCGCAGGGCGGGCTGAGCACCATCCAGTAGGTGATGGTGATGCTGGTCGTGGTGGCACCGGTCACCTGGCCGGTGACCGGCAGCGCCGGCGGGCAGGCGTACGTGGGCGTGGGGGTTGGCGTCGCCGCGGTGGCAGGCGTCATCGCTGTGGTGGCGGGGGACCGGCCGGCGTCCGCCGAGGCGGCCAGGCCGGTCAGGGCGAGCGCGGCGGCCAGGGCCGCGCCGAGCGTACGGAGCATGTGTCTCTCCCGAACTGGGGGCGCCGGGGGCGGTCGGCGCCGCGGTGGTGGACCGCGATGTCGCCGCCGCGTGATCGGCTGGTGCCCAGCCGTCCCCGAGGGGCGGCGCGGCGGCACGGTGGACCGCCGGAGACGACTGCCCGGCACCGGGGCGGCGCATCACCCCGCGCTTGTCCCTCCGGCGAGATCGAGCGGCTCGCACTGGCTCCCGAGCGCTACCGCAGCCAGTCTTTCAGTCGACGAGCATCGATTCAATGCCGTCCCACGACCCGACGTCGCCGACGGTGCGACCCGCTGGCTACGCTTGGCGGTCGTGCCAGAGGGACACAGCATCCACCGCCTCGCCGCCCGGCACGCCGAGTTGTTCGCGGGCGACAAGGTGCACGCCGACAGCCCGCAGGGCCGCTTCGCCGAGGGCGCGGCCCGCCTGAGCGGCACCGTCCTGGACGGTACCGAGGCGTACGGCAAGCACCTGCTGCACCACTACGCGGGCGAGTTGACGCTGCACGTACACCTGGGTCTGTACGGGAAGTTCGCCGACGGGCCGGGGGAGCCGCCGGCCCCGGTCGGGCAGCTGCGGCTGCGCCTGCACAGCGACCGGAACTGGCTGGAGCTGCGCGGCCCGACCGCCTGCGAGCTGCTGACCCCGCCGGAGGTGGCGGCGCTGCGCGACCGGCTCGGGCCGGACCCGCTGCGCGCCGACGCCGACCCGGACCGGGCGTACGCGCGGATCCGGCGCAGCCCCACCCCGCTCGCGGCGCTGCTGCTCGACCAGTCGGTGGTGGCCGGCACCGGCCTGATCTTCGTGACCGAGGCGCTGTTCCGGGCCGGGCTGCCGCCGCTGCTGCCCGGGCGGGAACTGACGCCGGCCGGCTGGACCGAACTCTGGGCAGACCTGGTCGCGCTGATGACCCGGGCTGTCGAGCGGGGGCGGATCGACACGGTGCGCGACGCCGACCTGCCGGAGGTGACAGGCCGCGCGCCGCGCGTCGACAGGCACGGTGGCGAGGTGTACGTCTACCGCCGCCCCGGCGCGCCCTGCCACGTCTGCGGCACCCCGGTCAGCCGGGGCACACTGGCCGGCCGCAACCTCTACTGGTGCCCTGCCTGCCAGGCGGGCTGACCGCGCGCCGCACCGGCTGTCGCGTCGGCCGCGTCGCGCCCTCCCGGGTGCGGCGGCGCTGTCACGTCTCGTCGAGCAGCCACCGGGCGACCTCGACGTTGCCGGGGAAGACCTGGTCGCCGCCGATGCTCCAGGCCACCGTCTGACCGATCGCCCAGCCGCGTACCCGCTCCCGGTCCAGGCCCAGGCCGGCGCTGAGCCGGTCGAGCCGGTGCCGCACCGCCGCCGGGGAGTGCCCCAGCTCCGCGCCGCGCACGAGCGGCACCACGGCGAACTCCCGCTCGCCGACCAGCGGCTTCGGGTCGATCACCAGCCACGGCTCGCGTGCGGCGGCCAGGATGTTGCCGGCGTGCAGGTCCTGGTTGACAAGCACCTGCTCGCCCTGGCCCGGCGCCAGCTCGGCGAGCAGCCCGAGCGCGGCGTCGAGCAGGCGCCGCTCGTACGGGCGGCCGGCCCGTCGCCAGTTGCCAGGCATCCGCTCCGCCCACCCGGCCGCCTCCTCGGCCAGCGAGGTGAACGGCGCGCCGGCCGGCACCGCGAGCCCCGGCAGCAGGCCGACCGCGACGTCGAGCGCGGCGTCGGCCGCCAGCGCGTGCAACGGCGTACCGGGGTCGCACCGTTCCACGAGCAGCGCGCGCCGGTCGGCGTCGTGGGCGAGCAGCCGGATCGCGCCCCGACCGGCCCAGTGTGCCAGCGCTGTCGCCTCGTGGACGCTGTCGTCGTCCGGGTACTGGAGCTTCAGCACCGCCCGCGTGCCGTCGGGAAGCGTCGCGGGCAGCGCCAGCGAGGCGAACGCGTACGCGAACGGCGGGCCGACCGTCAGCTCCCACCGCGCGACGCAGTGGGCCAGCCGGCCGGGCAGCTCCGCGAGCCACGCCCGGCCGGCCTCCGTCCGCTCGACCCAGCGCAGCCCTTCGGGAATGTCGTACCGCATCGGCACATCCTGGCCGGTACGGCGACGATCCGCTGTCCCGGCCCGGCCTCGTGCGGCCCGCCTCGCCGGTGCGCGTCAGCGCAGTCGGCGGATGTCCCCGTACGCCCGGTAGAAGCCGCCACGGCCCGACTCGCGGACCTCGGTGACCAGGTAGCGCGCGCCCGGCTCACGGATGCCCTTGGGGAACTGCACCGACCAGTCCCGCCGGTAGCCGTCGGCGAGGACGTGCACGCGCAGCCGGCCGCCCTGCTCGACGCACTGCACCAGCACGCCGTCACGGTCGTCGGTGGTCACCTCGACCGAGGTCCAGGCGGCCGTCTCCGGCATCCGGGCCGGTGCCTTGACGTCGACCACGTCGGGCACGCTGCCCCCCTCGGCCGCCCGGATCGCCGCCTCGCTCGCGTCGATGCAGGCCAGGTGGCCGCTCGTGGTGACCACGTAGAGCCGGTTGTCGTGGTACTGCATCGAGTATGCCGAGCCGCAGCCGGTGCCGAGCTTCCACAACCGGTTGCCGGCCTGGTCGAAGCAGTAGATCGAGGAGGCGCTGTCGCCCGCGAACACGTACCGGCCGCCCTCGGCTGTGGCGCAGGAGAAGACCGCCGAGTCGCAGCGGTAGACCTGCTCGGCCCGGCCGTCCTTGCGCAGGCGCACCACCTCGCGGGTGCCGGTGCCGGCGAAGACCGCGTCGCGCTCCTGCCAGCCGAACAGCACCGCGCCGGTGCCGGTGTGCCACAGCTCCCGCCCGGTGCGCCAGTCGTAACCGGTGACGCCCTGCGAGTGGCCGTGGTAGAGCGCGTCGGCGTCGCAGCGGACCATCCACGCCGACCGGCCCCGCCCCGGCCGGCGCCAGAGGAACTCGTCCTCGTGGTCGATCGCCGAGATGCCGCCGTCGCGGTCGGACACGCCCAGCACGCCGTCGTGGATGTCCAGCCAGTAGATGTCGATCTCGGGCGCGATCGCGTACGCCGCGCGGGGCACCTTGCCGGACAGGTCGTAGACGTTGCCGTCGTCGCAGCCGGCGTAGACCCAGGCGTCGTCGGCGACGATGCACTTCACCCCGTCGGGCAGCCGGACCTGGTTGACCAGGCGGGCGTCGTGGTCGAGCGTGGTGATCACGCCGTGTTCGTTGCCGACCATGCAGTGCCTGTCGTCGACGAAGATGCCGAAGGCGGGGGCGCCCGAGGCGTACCGCCAGAGGACCGGGGCGGTGCGGGCGGTCGAGCGGGTGCTGACGATCTGCCGGCGCGAGACAGTGCGCTTCTGGCGTACGCCGGGCACCGCCGGGGCGTACCCCTTGCGGATCTTCTCGCCGATCTTCTTCGCCGCGGCGGCGCGGGCGCGGGAGTTGTCCGGGTAGGTGCTGGTCTTCACCTGGCCCTGGTCGCCGATCCGCCCGAAGCGCACTGTCATCGCGGTGTCGTCGACCACCACCTCGTAGAACTTGTGGGCTCCACCGTCCACTTCGGACAGTTCGAGGTAGGTCGTCTCCTGGGACATGTGGGGTTACCTCCGAGGGGAGTGCCGGACCGGCGACGCGCACACGCTAACCCCCGGCACCGACAAACCCGGGTCTCGGTGTTAAGAACTCCTAACGTTGGAGTTGGCGCCAGCAGATGAGGGCGCAGGCGAGGCTGAGGAAGGCTTCGTGGATGTCGTCGCGGATTTCCCAGCGGATG
>NZ_JBEZDP010000016.1:0-149041 GCF_040648395.1 Micromonospora sp. NPDC049151 | reverse complement strand
GAGATAGACGTGATTCAGCAGGAGTCGCGACTGCGCGTCGCCGACAACACGGGTGCCCGGGAGATCCTGTGCATCCGGGTGCTCGGCGGCTCCGGCAGGGGCGCGGCGGCCAGCAGGGCGGGCAACGCGGCGGCGGTCAGCGCGGCGGCTCCGGCGGCGGGAAGGGCGGCGCGGCGCGCGGCGCCCAGCAGCAACGGTCGGGCCGCGGTGGCGGCGGTCCCGCTCCGGTCAACGACGCCATGGCGGAGGCGCTGCGCCGCGCCGGGCTGGCCTGACACGTTCGGCTGCCCTGCCGGGCTGAGGTCACGAAAGACTCAGCCCGGCAGTGCCCTTCGGCAACCGCGACGCGCCGGTTCGCGAAGCTGACACGCGGCAGGGCGGGACGACTGGCGCGAGGGAGCGGCCAGGGGTGTCTCGGTCCGCGCCGGCCTGGAGGCCGCCGTCGTCGCCGGGCAGCCCGGGTTCCGCGTACCCTCGCCGTCGTGGGGGCCGAGGAGGACGAGCGGTGGCGGGAGCGGCGACGCCACGCGGTGCGGGCGCACGCGGCGGCCGCTGACCGGGAACGCGCGGCGGAGCAGGCGGAGGCCGCGGATCTCGTGGCCCGGTTCGCCGCCGAGGCGCTGCGGCGAGGGTTGCGTGCGGACCGGCTGACCGCTACCGGCCATGACGGGCGCGGGCGCTACCGTACGCGGATCACCGGCTGGTACGTGGACCGGGCGCACAGCCGCGCTGTGGACACCGAGGGGCGCTTCTACCTGCTCACCGTGCCGCCGGGTCTGCGAGCACGGCTGCTCGGGGCCGACCCGCGGCCCAGCGCGCCGCCGCTCGTGGTCGGCCGGGGCGGCCGCGACGGCGAGTCGGTGCCGCTGGCGGCGTTGCTCAGCCGCCGTCTCGACGCGGGCGACGACTGGCGCTGACCGGGCCGGGTCGCTGATCGGCCCGCTGCCGCGGCACGGCGTGCGCGGCCCGCCGGGCGACGTGCCGCCACCAGCACAACTGGACCACCAGCGTGAGTAGTCCGGCGAGCACGATAGCGGCCAGGTTGATCACCAGTTGGAGGGCGGAGCCGGCCGCCTCGTGCCACACGCCGTACGCGGACGCGACAGCCACGTTTGCCGCCGCCGGCACGGTGGTCACCGAGATCAGCACGCCAACGAGCGACCCGGACTTCTTCGAGGTCAGCGACAACATGCCGGCAACGCCTGCGAGCAGGCCCACCACCCATGACAACGCGTCCGGGCGCCAGATGAAGTCGGTCATCGGCCGTTCCGCCAACAGCATGTCCCGGCCGACCAGGCCGGCCGCGGTGAGCGCCCAGGTGCTCAGCACCGTGGCCGCCATGGCGACGACGAAGCCGACGGTCAGCGCCTGCACCGAGCGGCCGACCACGCGCGGCTGCCGCCGTAGCAGCGCCACGCAGAGCGCGGCGAGCGGCCCGAACTCGGGGCCGACCACCATCGCGCCGACGATCAGGATGGGCTGGTCGAGCAGCACACCGATTCCGGCGATCATGGTGGCCACCACGATCAGGGCGAGGAACGTGCCGGTGAGCACCGTCTGCTCGCCGGTCTTCGCGGCGATCTCGTCCCAGACCACGGCGTCCTCGCCGTGCCCGGGCGCCTCCTCGGCGGCCCGGTCGGCCGCCTCGGACAGGGTCAGCTCCACGTCGTCGGCGGCGATCGCGCCGTGCGCCTCGACGCCGAGTTCCTGGAGCCGGCTCAGCACACCGTCGGCGCTCTCCCGGACGACGTCGCAGGTGACGTAGTCACCGGCGGGCTGGCGGGCAGCGCCGGGCAGCACCACGAGGTGGGTGACGCCGGGATCGGCGGCCAGCAGTTCCACGACCGCTGACGACTGTTCGCTCGGCGCGATCACCCTCAGGTGCAGCACTCGGGGCTCCTGGATCGTCGATTCCTGGCAGGGCCGCCGAACTCTACTCGGTACCAGGGGCACGTGTTGCGACCCGACGCCGCCGCGCGGCACGATCGTGTGCTTTTCGGCATGAAACCGGCGTACGCCATCACTCCTCGACTGGTCGACCGTTTTACCGTCCGTGACCCTTCGCTGCCACGACCGTGATCCCGCTGCGGGGACGGAGGCTCGATGACCGGCCGGATCTACCTGTCCCCGCCCGATGTCGGGCCCCTGGAAGAGTCCTACGTCCTCCGCGCGATCCGCTCGGGCTGGGTGGCGCCGCTCGGGCCCGAGGTGGAGGCGTTCGAGCGGGAGGTGGCGGAACGTGTCGGGGCGAAGCACGCGCTGGCCCTCAACTCCGGCACGTCCGCGCTGCACCTCGCCCTCCTCGTCCTGGGGGCCGGGCCGGGAAGCGTGGTGGTGGCACCGACGATGACGTTCGCGGCCACCGCCAACGCCGCTGTCTACACCGGCGCCGAGCCGGTCTTCGTCGACTGCGACCCGGCGACCGGGAACATGGACGTGAGCGCGCTCGCCGAGATGCTCGACATGCTGACCCGGGCCGGCGAGAAGGTCGCTGCGGTCCTGGTCGCGGACATGTTCGGCACGTGCGCCGACTACGACGAGCTGCTGCCGGTGTGCGAGGCGGCAGGCGCGCCGGTGGTCGAGGACGCCGCGCAGGCGCTGGGTGCCACCTACCGCGGACGCCCGGCCGCCACCTTCGGACGGCTCAACGCGCTGTCGTTCAACGGCAACAAGATCATCACCACGTCCGGCGGAGGGATGCTGCTCTCCGACGACGAGGCGTTGCTCGCCCGCTGCCGGCACCTGGCCACTCAGGCGCGCGAGCCCGTGCCGCACTACGAGCACGTCGACGTGGGCTACAACTACCGGCTCAGCAACCTGCTCGCGGCCCTGGGCCGGGCGCAGCTGCACCGGCTGGACGGGATGATGCGCCGCCGCCGGCTGCTGCGCGAGCGCTACGCCAAGCTGTTCTCCGGCGTGCCCGGGGTACGTCTGCTCGGCGACGGGGACGAGGGCTCGAACTGCTGGCTGACCAGCATCGTGGTCGACCCCGAGCGGACCGGGTGGTCGGCTGCGGAACTCGGGGCGCACCTGGCCGCGCGGGACATCGAGACCCGGCACGTGTGGAAGCCGATGCACCGCCAGCCGGTGTTCGCCGGGTGCCGGGCGGTCGTGACGGGCGCCTCGGACCGCCTGTTCGCCCAAGGGCTCACCCTGCCCAGCGGCTCCGCCCTGGACGACGACCGCCTGGCGCGGGTCGTCGGCGCGGTCGAGCAGTTCCTGGACGCCCGGTGACGGCCGGCGCGGACATGCGCCCACTGCGGGTCGTAGTCCTGCTGAAGACCGACCAGGGCGGACTCTGGATCGTCCCGCAGGTGGAGGAACTCCGCCGCCGTGGCCACGAGGTCGTGGCGGTCCTGCCGCGCCGGACCGGGCGACTGACCGAGGAGCTGCGGCGGCGAGGTGTCGAGGTGCACGACTCGCCGTTCGACTTCCGCTTCCGGCCGCGCCCGTCGACGCTGCGGGACCTGTGGCGGCTCCGCCGCCTGATCAGCCGGCTCCGTCCGGACGTGCTGAAGTACCACCTCTACGCGTCCGCGCTCGCCGCCCGCTTCGCGAGCCTGCGCCTGCCGCTGCGCCGGGTGCACATGGTGGCCGGGCCGCTGTACCTGGAGTCTCCGCTGATCAAAATCGTCGAGCGGGTGTTGTGGCGGCTCGACGACGTCACCATCTGCGGCACCGGCCACACCTCGGGCCTCTACGGCGCGCTCGGGTGTCCCGCGCCCCGGCGACCGGTCGTCACCTACGGCGCCCGGGCCGCGCACTTCGCCGACCTGGCCGGCTCAGCCGACCGGCGGGAGGTGCGGGCCAAGGCGCGCGCCGAACTCGGCATCGAGGAGGACGCGTTCGTCGCCATCATGGTCGCCTACGTCTATCCGCCCCGGAGGCTGGTTCACCAGGGCCGAGGCATCAAGGGTCACGACGTGCTGCTGGCGGCCTGGCGGGAGTTCCGCGCCGACCACCCGGACGCCCGGCTGCTCCTGGTGGGCGCCGGTTTCTCGGCGGCCGGAGAGGCGCACCGGCGCGAGTTGATCCAGCGCTTCGAGGTCGATCGCGACCCGAGCGTGACGTGGCTGACGTCGGTGTCGGACGTGCGCGACTGCTACCGCGCCGCCGACGTGAGCGTCAGTCCCTCCCTGTCCGAGGGACACGGCGCCGCCTGTGAGGCGGGCGCCACCGGGGTGCCCAGCATCGTCAGCGACGCCGGCGGTCTGCCCGAGACCGTCGACGAGACGACCGGCTGGGTGGTGCCACGCAACGACGTGGCAGCGCTGGTCGCCGGACTGCGGCAGGCCTACGACGAGTTCACCGACGGCCGGCTCCGGCTGCGGGGTGAGCGGGCCCAGCGGTTCGCGCTGCGGCACTTCGACAACACGCTTGCCGCCGGCGATGTCGCCGACGTGGTGGAGGCCGCCTGCCGGACCGGCGGGAGAGCCTGATGCGGGTCGTGGTGACATCGGAGTCGCGCTTCAGCCGGACTCCGGACGGCGCGGTCTGGGTCGAAGCAGGCCCGGACAACGCGATCTGGCGACGGTACCTGGTCGCCTTCGACAACGTACGCGTCGCCGCCCGGGTGCGGGACGTCGCGCAGCGACCGGCGGCCGCGGCCCGGGCCGACGGGGACGGCGTCGACGTCTGGGCGTTGCCGTACTACGTCGGGCCTCGGGGTTACCTGCTGGGACGGCGGGCGATCGCCGCAGCGGTGTCGGCGGCGGCGGAACCCCGGGACGCCGTGGTGCTCCGGGTGCCCTCGCCGATCGGCTCACTGCTGGCTCGGGCACGCGACCGGGCCCGCCTTCCGTACGCGCTCGAAGTGATCGGGGATCCGTACGACGTGCTAGCCCCGGGGGTGGTCCGGCATCCGCTGCGGCCGCTGCTGCGCACGCTGTCCACCCGGACGCTGCGCCGGCAGTGCCGCGAGGCCGCCGCCGTGGCGTACGAGACGGAACGGCGCCTGCAACTCCGCTACCCCGCGTTGCCGACCACGCCCACGGCCGGCATCTCCAGCGTCGACCTGCCACCGGCGGCGTTCGTGCCGCAGGCCCGGCCGGTCCGGCAGCTTCCGCCAGTAGCGACACTGGTGTCGGTCGGCTCGCTCGAACAGCTCTACAAGGGAATCGACACGCTCATCTCCGCGCTGACGCTGATGCCCGCCGACGGGCCCCGGGCCCGGCTCGTGCATGTCGGCGTGGGCACCTACCGTCCCCATCTGGAGCAGTTGGCCGCCCGATCGGGAGTGGCCGACCGGGTGAGCTTCACCGGCCCGCTACCCGACGCCGACGCGGTCCGCCGCCAACTGGACTCGGCGGACCTGTTCGTGATGCCGTCGCGTACCGAGGGCCTGCCCCGGGCGCTCATCGAGGCGATGGCCAGGGCACTGCCGGCGGTCGGTTCGACCGCCGGCGGCATTCCGGAGCTGCTCGAACCGGACTGCCTGGTGCCGCCCGACGACCCGGCCGCACTCGCCTCCACAGTGACCGCGATACTGGCCGACCCGGACCGGCTCGCGGCAGCCTCGGCCCGCAACCTCCGCCGGTCCCGTGACTTCTCCGCCGAGACGCTCGACGCCCGCCGGGCGTCGTTCTACCGGGCCGTCGCCGAGACCGCCGCCGGCCGGGTGGGCCGAGCACCGGTTTCCCTTCCGTCCGCACGCTGACATCCCGCCGCACGCTGACATGCCGCGCACCGGACGGCACACGCATCAACCGCTGCGGGCGCCGTCCGTCGGGACCGCTCAGGTGACGGGACGCCGGACGCCCCCTCGCGCGGCGTCCCGGAGGATGTCGAGGTAGCGGCCGAGCTGATCCTCACGGAACAGCCCGTCGAGCGCAGCGGCCGGGACTGCCGGCACCCGTCCGGTACGTTCCTTCACGGCGAGCCACTCCCGCAACCGGGCTGCGATCGCGGCCGGGTCGTTCGCCACGACCCCCGCGCTCCGTTCGCGCAGCAGGCGTGCGGCCACGCCGTGCTCGTAACCGAGCAGGAGGACGGGGCGGCGGGCCTGGAGGTAGTCGAAGATCTTGCCGGTCACCGTGCCGGCGTCTCGCGGATCGTTCCACATGAGCAGGACGAGCGCGTCCGCGTCCGCCTGGATCCGCCACGACTTCTCCGGCGAGACCTGGCCGAGAAGGGTGACGGAGTCGGTCACGCCGGCCCGTTCAGCGGCGGCGCGGGTGATGCCGTGGTCCTCCCCCGCGAAGATCAGGTGCACCTTCGCTGCGTCCGCTCCGAGCAGGGCGATCGCGTCGATCAGCGGGCTCGGATCACGCTTTCCCGGATAGATGTAGCCGGTGTGTGCGAGCGTCAGTGTGGTAGCCGACGCCTCGACGCCGACCGAGGTCGCGAAGGACTCCATCGGTACGGGCCGGCGGTCGATGCCGTTCATCACCACGTGCGTCTGCACCCCGAAGGTGCGGTGGATCGTCTCGGCCAGCGGCTCCGAGACCGTCACGCACGCCGCCACGCTCCGCAGCACGCGCCGCTCCAGCCTCTTGTCGACCGCTCGACGCAGTGCGGAGCGCACCCAGTACTCGTTGCCGACAGACCACAGGTCCCGGTAGTCAGCGACCCATGGCACCCGGAACCGCCGGGCGAGTGCGGCAGCCACGACGAATCCGGAGAAGGGCGGGCCGGACACCAGGATGACGTCCGGGCGCCATCCGGCGGCGCCCCGGTCGAAGTTCTGTACCGGTGGCCGGATCCAGTTGAGCTGTGGATCCGGCAGCAACAGTTCCATGCCGGCCTTGACCAGGAGTCGATCGGCACCGGAGCGGATCCAGCCGAGCCGGGACGGCGGTGGGGCGGCGCCGTCCGGCACCGGCTCTCCCGCACTCCGGCCGGGCCGGCGGAGCCGCGGCGACGGCGCGATCCGGATCAGGTGCTCCTCGGGCACCGGGACGGGCGCGCCGCCCTGGTCCGCCCCGACTGCGGTCAACACCCGGACGTCCCACCCGTGCTGCTTCGCGAACGCCGCGAGGGCCGCGGGCCGCCGTGCGCCGACTGTCTCCGCCGGCGGGAAGTGATAAGAGACGATCAGCAGGCGCGGTGCCGGCTCCGGATAAGCGTTCCTCATGAAGGGATAAACGATTTCTTTCCGTACAGGACGTGACGGAGAACGTGAATGCCTCAGCTCTGCGGCACGAGTTCCGGCGCGGGACGAGCACGGCCGACGTCCCGGCCGGCCGCCGTCACGACCCGCAGCGACATCAGCCACCCGACGCCGTATGCCAGCGCGCCAGACACCCCGAACACCCAGACCGCGGTCAGCGGTGACCCGCCCGCGAGCGCCACCACCGAGACGGCTCCCGCCACCACCGCGACACGGCCCGCGTCCCAGGCGAGTTGCAGAGCTTGGCGTTCGAACACGACGAGCGTCTGCGACAGCGGCGAGACGACGAGCTGAGCCGCCATGAAGACGGCCAGGGCCTGGGCGTAGGCGCCGCTGCTGTGCCACTGCGGACCGAAGACCAGGCTGAAGGCCGCCGGCGCGCCGACCAGCACGAGCAGTGCGCCGGGACCCGCGATCAGGGCCAGTCTCCGGCTGGCGTCGAGGAACACGCGCCGACCGCGCCGGGGCTGTTCCCTGGCGATCCGGGCGATCTCCCCCAGGTAGACCTGGGCCACCGCGGACGCCACCAGGGCGGCGGGCATGGCGATCACCCGCTGGGTAAGTCCCAACCAGCCCGCCACCGTGGAACCGTAGTAGTAGGCGATGAGCAGCACCGGTAACTGCGTGCCGAGAACGTTGAGCAGACCGGACGGAGCCAGGAGAAGCGGGAAGCGCCGGTACCGACGTGCCACCGCCGGCAGGCGTGACGTCCGCCGGCCGGCCCCGGCGACCGCGCCGCGCCGGCGGGCGTCCCGGAGCAGGACCGCGGCGGCCGCGACCTGACCGAACCCGAAGCCGAGCGCCAGACCGCCGGGACGAAGCCCTGCCCCACCGGTCACGATCTGGGTGACCACCACCGACAGAGACTGGAAGAGGTTGCGCCGGCCGATCGCCCCGTACCGCCGATGCCGCACCGCGAACTGGTTGAGCACGAGGACGACACCCATCGCGGCGGCGGAGGGCGGCACCACCCAGAGCCAGTGAGCCAGCTCGGGCTGACCGAACCAGCGGGCCACCCGGTCCCCCGCCAGCAGGACGACGAGCGAACCCAGTACCGCCGTGCCGGCGGCCGCGACGAGACCGAGCCGCACCAGCGCACGGGCGTCCTCCTCGCGCTCGGGCAGCGGAACGGCCATCTCGAACCGGAGCGCGGCAACCGTGCCCACCGTGACCACGAGCGCGGCGACCACTGCGAGGACGCCGAAGTCGGCTGGGCGATAGAGCCTCGTCAGCAGCGGAACCGCCGCCAGCGCCAGCAGCTGGCCGCCGGCCGATCCGGCGGCGATGCCGAGCACTCCGCGTCGGCCGCTGGACATGGCTAGCCGCGCCCGCCACCTCACCCAGCGACCCCCCGGCCGGACGGCGTACGGACTCGCCTGGCGCGGGCCCGTACGCCGGCGGGCAGCGTCGCGCCGGCCAGCACGAGCACGCCGAGCGCCAGCGCGGCGAAGAGCGGACGGCCGGCGTTCACGTCTCCGGAGGTCGACACCGCGACCACGTTGAACGCCAGTACGGCCAGCACGAACCCGGCGACCGGGTCGCGTCTGGACGCGCGCCACAGCCCCGCCGCCACGACCACCGTGGCCAGGATGAAGGCTCCGCCCACCAGCCAGCCCGCCTCGGCCGGCAGTTCCAGCCACAGGTTGTGCGGATAGTTGTGGATCAACATGCCGGAGTAGTCGCCCCAGTTGCCGTAGCCGACACCACCGGGATGCTCGGCGATCATCGGCACGCTGACCTCGCGCATCTCCGCGCGGGCGGTGTCGAACAGCTCCTCGCTCGGGTCGGTCAGGAGCGCGTAGACCCGGGGCGGCAGGATCGACGGCAGCGCGACGACGGCGGCCACCAGAGCGCCCATCAGACCCACGCCGACCCACTCGCGCTGGCCCCGCCGGATCTTCAGACGGAACCCGGCCAGCACCAGGACGAAGAGGGCTACCACGGTGGCCAGGAGCGGTCCCCGGGAGCCGGTCGCCAGGAGACCGAGGCCGAGGAGCACGGCCAGGCCCGCCGCCCACCAGGCCGCCACCCGCTTCTGCAGGTAGAGCCAGGTGAGCGCGACGAACGCGCCGCCGATGGCCCGGGCCAGCCAGATCGGATTGGAGCCGAAGCCGTCGGCCCGGCCGTCCTGCGGATCGCCGTTGAGCGTGGCGATCGCGAGCACGACCCCCGACAACACGAACACGGCGGCGAACATCTCGACATCGCGTCGCCCGCGCAGCACCGCCACCGCCAGCGTGGCGAACACGGTCAACGTCACGAGCAGCAGGAACTTCTGCCGGCCGTAGTCCGTCTCAGGGGGGTGCAGGATCCCCGGCGCCGCGAGGACGCCGAAGATCACGAGGGTCCAGAAGATCATGGTCCGGGCACGCGTGGCCGGACGGAGGATCTCGTGCAGGAGCAACGGCACCGCGAGCACCACTGCGGCGATCAGGAACCCGCGGCCGACCAGACGCGGGAACTGGTCGAAGTTGAGCAGCAGCACCACGGCGGTGGCGCGCAGCACCGCCGAGACGAGACCATTCGTGCGCCACGCCGGCGTCTCCACCCCGACGAGCCCACCGGGGCTGCCGGGGCCGCGGACCGTGCCGATCGCCGACGACCGGCGGCTGTCCTGCATCACCATCACGTTCAAGCCTCCTGCGGCACCGGCCGTCCGGCCGGCGAGGTGGAGAAGTGGGCGACGAAGGGCCGCCCCACAAGCGTGCGGAAACCGTCACACCGCTCGATCGGAGCGGTAGCGCACGAGGTTGGCCGGATCGAGGAACCACTCGACCGTCGCCTTCAGACCCTCGTCGATGCTGGTGGCCGGCTGCCATCCGGTCCGCGATCGGAGCAGGCCGGCGTCGCCGAGCAGGCGTTCCACCTCGGATTCCGCGGGACGGAGCCGGGACTCGGTGACCACCACCTCCGGCTGGACGCCGAACATCGCAGCGATCTTGCGAACCAGGTCACCGACCGAGGTCTCCCGGCCGGTCGCTGCCTGGAACACACCGCCCACGACCGCGTCGTCCGGCGCCGTGCCCACGGCTTGGAAGGCCGCTACGGTGTCCGTCACGTAGAGCAGGTCGCGGGTGGTACGCAGCGCGCCGAGCCGGACCGCCCCGCCACCCTTCGCCAGCTGGCTGATGATGGTGGGGATGACCGCCCTGGTGGACTGGCGGGGGCCGTACGTGTTGAACGGGCGGAGCGTGACCACCGGGAGGCCGAAACTGAGGTGGTAGCTCTCGGCCAGCTTGTCCGCGCCGATCTTCGAGGCCGAGTACGGCGACTGACCGCGCAGCCGGTGCTGCTCGGTCATCGGGACGGTGGTGGCGGTCCCGTACACCTCGCTCGTGGATGTGACCACCACCCGGCCCACTCCGGCCGTCCGCGCGCTCTCCAGCACGTTGAGCGTGCCGGTGATGTTCGTGTCCACGTAGGACTGGGGAGCGAGGTACGAGTACGGGATGCCGCCAAGCGCGGCGAGGTGGTAGACGGTGGAGGCGCCGTCGACGAGCCGCTGCACCATCCCCCGGTCGCGGATGTCGCCCGCGACGACCTTGACGCCGGCCAGTTGGTCCGGGCCGAACGTGTCCAGCCAGCCGTGCGACCCGGCGCCGTTGTAGTGCACCAGGGCACGTACCCGGTGGCCTGCGGCGGCGAGCGCCTCGACCAGGTGGGATCCGATGAAGCCACCGGCTCCGGTCACCACCACCGGGCCGCCGGTCGAGTCTGCCGTCATGGTTCGCTCCTCCTCTTCACCGGTCCGGGCAGAACCGGCACCGGTCGGGTCAACGAGCCGGTGTCGCCGCTAAAGCCGTCTGGCTCCACAGCGCACCGACCGAGTCGGACAGGTCGTGTTCGGGGGCCCACCCCAGGACCGAGGCCGCCCGGCCGACGTCGGCGCATGTCCAGCTCACGTCGCCGGAGCGGGGAGACGGTGGGCGGTCCTCCCGGATGCGGACCGAGCGGCCGGACACCGACACCAGCAGCTGGACCGCATCGCGTACCGGCACCGCCCGGCCGCTCCCCACGTTGAGGACACGGGCCCGCGGCGCGGTGACAGTCACCGCCCGCCCGACCGCGGCGGCCACGTCCCGCACGTCAACGAAGTCCCGGTACGCGTCCAGCGGGCCGGTACGCAGGTCCTCGCCGGCCGTGAGGTGGGACAGCAGGGCGGCCACCCGGCCGAGCAGTGTCGTGCGGGGCATGCCGGGACCGACGGGGTTGAACACACGGAGCGCTACCGCGTCCACCCGGCCGGCCGCTGCCGCCAGCTCCATGAGCCGGGTCGCCGCCGCCTGGCTCACGCCGTAGGCACTGACCGGCGTCACGGGACGGTCCTCGGCAGCCGGGGCGCCGGACGGGACCGGACCGTACTCGGCGGCGGAGCCGAGACGGACCAGCCGCGCGCCGGGCACGGTGTCGGCGACCGCGTCCACGAGCTTGGCGGTTGTCAGCGTGTTCGCCCGGATCAGATCCTCGGCCGAGCCGCTCACCGCTCCGGCGCAACTGACCACAGCGTCCGGCCGCAGCGTGCCGAGCAACGCCCGCAGCGCCTCCGGCGTCGCGGCGACCAGGTCGCACTCATCGCGTGACGGGCACACCAGGTCCGCCGTGGCGTTCAGTTCCCGGCGTACGTGAGCGCCGATGAAGCCGGAGGCGCCGAAGAGGAGGACACGCATCATGCCCCGGCCGGGGTGCCGGCGGGCAGCAGCAGGTCCCGGAGCTCGCCGAAGCACCGATTGGCCTCGTCGTAGTCCTCGGGGCGGCCGATGTCCAGCCAGTAGCCGTCGAACTCGTAGCCGGCCGGTGGTGCGCCCCGGCCCAGCAGGTCCAGCACCAGTTGGTCGAACCCGAACGGCTGCCCCACTTGGTAGTGGGCGATGGTGCTGCGGGAGAGCCCGTAGACGCCCATGCTCACCCGATAGTGCAGGACCGGCTTCTCGGAGAACGACGTGATCTTGTCGCCGGCCAGCTCCAGGACACCGAAATCGATCTTGACGGTACGCCGGTAGGT
This sequence comes from Micromonospora sp. NPDC049151, assembly GCF_040648395.1. NCBI lineage: Bacteria > Bacillati > Actinomycetota > Actinomycetes > Micromonosporales > Micromonosporaceae > Micromonospora > Micromonospora sp. NPDC049151. The sequence continues at coordinate 136,931 of NZ_JBEZDP010000016.1, read as the reverse complement.
GGCCACCGTCAGCGGCGCGCCCGAGCGCGCGTGGGTGCCCAGCAGGTCCGCGTAGTCGAGGTCGGTGAGCACGTCGCCGTTCATCACCAGGAAGTGCTCGGGCAGGCGGTCCCGGATGCCGAAGAGCGGGCCGATCGTCGACAGCGGCCGCTCCTCCTCGACGTAGTCGACGGTCAGCCCGAACCGGGAGCCGTCGCCGACGAACGCCCGGATCAGGGCGCCCAGGTGATTGATCGCCAGTGTGACGTGGGTGAAGCCGCGGTCGGCGAGCTGCCGCAGGACGATCTCGAGGATCGCGTAGCTCTCACCGATGGGCACGAGCGGCTTGGGCAGCGTGGAGGTGTATGGACGCAGCCGCACGCCCGCGCCGCCCGCCATGATCACGACATGCATCGACTCTCCACTCGTCCCCCCGCCCTACCTCGCGTCCAACGAGCCGGACCGGCACGGGGGTACGGAAATCACCTGTTCGGGGCACTGTCCCGGCTTCACGGCTCCTGGTAAGCCCGGCGGGCGGCACGCCGCTGTGGTGAGCTGTAGCGGTGGCGGGCGATGTGCTGGGGCTGGTGCTGCACCCCACCCGGGACGTCTCCGAGGTGGTCGGGACCATCGCGGACTGGGCCGCCCGGCACCGAATCACCCTGGCGGTACGCGCCGAGGACCGGGCGCGCCTACCCGCCTCGGTAGAGGCGGTCGCCGCGGACGAACTGGCCGACCGCTGCGCCGCGCTGATCAGCATCGGCGGCGACGGGACCATGCTGGGCGCGCTGCGGATGGCCGTCCGCGACCCGAAGCCGGTGCTCGGCGTGCACCTGGGCCGGCTCGGCTTCCTGGTCGAGGTGGAGCCGCCGGACCTGCCCCGGGCGCTGGAACGGCTGGTGGAACACGACTTCACCATCGAGTCGCACGCCTGCCTGGCCTGCGACGTCTGCGGCGACGACGTGGTGGCGTTCAACGACATCGCCCTGGTCCGGCAGCCCGGCGCCGGCTTCGTCACGGCCACCCTGGCGGTGGACGGCCAGCGATACGGCTACTACCGGTGCGACGCGCTGGTGGTGAGCACGCCGACCGGCTCGACCGCGTACAGCTACGCCGCGGGCGGGCCGCTGATCTCACCGGCCACCGAGGCGATGGTGGTGACACCGTCCGCGCCGATGGCCGGGATCTCCCGCTCGGTGCTGCTCTCCGCGCACGAGACGGTGCACCTGGAGCTGCGCGCGGACTCGGCGCCGGTGGCGGTGGAGATGGACGGGCTGCTGATCCGGCAGGCGGCGACGGAGGGTTCGGTGCACATCCGGTACGTCAAGGACGCCGGCCGGGTGGTCCGCCTCGACCCGCGCCGCTACCAGGAGCGCAACCAGCTCAAGCTGAGCCTGCTGGACCTGCCGCTGCTGCCGGACCAGTTGCGGGAGCTGTTGCCGGACGGGCTGCGGGAGCAGCTCAACCGCCGGGAGCTGCCCCCGCCCCGCTGAGCCGGGTCAGGTGGTGGCGAGCACGCCGTCGACCAGCGCCTTGGCCTCCTCCTGGATCCGGGCCAGGTGCTCCGGGCCCTGGAACGACTCGGCGTAGATCTTGTAGACGTCCTCGGTGCCGGACGGGCGGGCGGCGAACCAGCCCGACTCGGTGGTCACCTTGAGGCCGCCGATCGCCGCGCCGTTGCCGGGCGCGGTGGTGAGGATCGCGGTGATCGGCTCACCGGCCAGCTCGGTGGCGGTGACCTGCTCCGGCGACAGCTTCGCCAGGACGGCCTTCTGCGTCCGGTCGGCCGGGGCGTCGATGCGGGCGTACGCGGGCGCGCCGAAGCGGTCGGCCAGCTCGGCCCAGTGCTCACTCGGCGTACGGCCGGTGGTGGCGATGATCTCGGCGGCGAGCAGGCAGAGCAGGATGCCGTCCTTGTCGGTGGTCCAGGTGCCGCCGTCGCGGCGCAGGAACGACGCCCCGGCGCTCTCCTCGCCGCCGAAGCCGACGGTGCCGTCGAGCAGGCCGGGCACGAACCACTTGAACCCGACCGGCACCTCCAGCAGCGGGCGGCCGAGGTCGGCCGCGACCCGGTCGATCATCGAGGAGGAGACGAGCGTCTTGCCCACCGCCGCGGCCGGGCCCCACTGCTCCCGGGTACGGAACAGGTGGCCGATCGCCACGGCCAGGTAGTGGTTGGGGTTCATCAGGCCGCCGTCGGGCGTGACGATGCCGTGCCGGTCGGCGTCGGCGTCGTTGCCGGTGGAGACCGCGTAGTCGTCCCGGGCGGCGATCAGTGAGGCCATCGCATTCGGCGAGGAGCAGTCCATCCGGATCTTGCCGTCGCCGTCGAGCGTCATGAACCGCCAGGTCGGGTCCACGAGCGGGTTGATCACGGTGAGGTCGAGGCGGTGCCGTTCGGCGATCTCGCCCCAGTACGCCACGCTCGCCCCGCCCATCGGGTCCGCGCCGATGCGCACCCCGGCGTCGCGGATGGCGTCGATGTCCAGCGCGGCGGGCAGATCGTCGACGTACCGGGCGAGGAAGTCGTACTCCCCGGTGGTCGCGGCGGCGCGCGCCCGCGCGTACGGGATGCGTTTCACCTCCTTGAGCCCGGCGGCGAGGATCGCGTTCGCGCGGTCCTGGATCCACTTCGTGGCGTCGGTGTCGGCGGGCCCGCCGTGGGTGGGGTTGTACTTGAACCCGCCGTCGGACGGCGGGTTGTGCGACGGGGTGATGACGATGCCGTCGGCGAGGCCGCTGGTGCGCCCCCGGTTGTGGGTGAGGATGGCGTGCGAGACCGCGGGCGTCGGGGTGTAGCCGTCGCGGCTGTCGCGCAGCACCGTCACGTCGTTGGCGGCGAGCACCTCCAGCGCGTCGGCCTCGGCGGGCGCGGAGAGCGCGTGGGTGTCCCGGCCGAGGAACAGCGGCCCGGAAAGGCCCTGCTCGCGCCGGTAGTCGCAGAGCGCCTGGGTGACGGCGAGGATGTGGTCGGAGTTGAAGGCGTTGCGCAGGCTGGATCCGCGGTGCCCGGAGGTGCCGAAGGAGACCTGCTGCGCCGGGTCGTCCGGGTCCGGGTGCTCGGCGTAGTAGGCGGTGACCAGCCGGGGCACGTCGACCAGGTCGTCGGGCTGTGCGGGCTGGCCGGCACGGGGGTGGGCCACTGCGGGATCCTCCTCGGGGATGCGGCGGGAATGCTCAGGGCTCGACGCGCTGGCCCTTGCCGATGACGACGATGCCGTTGTCGGACACGGTGTAGCGCTGGCGGTCCTTCTCCAGGTCGACGCCGATCTCGGCGCCCTCCGGGACGTGGACGTTCTTGTCCAGGATCGCGCGCCGGACGACCGCGTGCCGGCCGATCTGGACACCCTCCATCAGCACGGCGCCGTCGACGTGCGCCCAGGAGTGCACCTTCACCTTCGGCGCCACGATCGAGTTCTCCACCAGCGAGCCGGAGATCACCGAGCCGGGCGAGACCATCGAGCTGACCGCGCGGCCCACCCGCTCGCCCCAGGCGTGCACGAACTTGGCCGGCGGGTACGGCGGCTGCTCGGTGTAGATGGGCCACTCGAAGTTGTAGAGGTTGAACACCGGGTGCACGTTGATCAGGTCCATGTGCGCGTCGTAGAACGAGTCGAGCGTTCCCACGTCCCGCCAGTAGCCGCGGTCGCGGTCGGTGCTGCCGGGCACCTCGTTGTCCTTGAAGTCGTAGACGTTCGCCTCACCGCGCTCGACGAGCATCGGGATGATGCTGCCGCCCATGTCGTGCTTGCTCGTCTTGTCCGCCGCGTCGCGCTCGACCGCCTCGCACAGCGCCCGGGTGGTGAACACGTAGTTGCCCATCGAGGCGTAGATCTCGTCCGGCGCGTCGGGCAGCCCGACCGCGTCGGTGGGCTTCTCCCGGAACGCGCGGATGCGCTTGCCGTCCTCGCCGACCTCGATCACGCCGAACTGGTCGGCGGTCGACAGCGGCTGCCGGATGCCGGCCACCGTGACCCCGGCGCCGGAGGCGATGTGGTCCTCGACCATCTGCCGGGGGTCCATCCGGTAGATGTGGTCGGCACCGAAGACGATCACGTAGTCGGGCTGCTCGTCGTTGATCAGGTTGAAGCTCTGGTAGATCGCGTCGGCCGAGCCGGCGAACCACCACGGGCCGCGGCGCTGCTGCGCGGGCACCGGCGTGACGTAGTTGCCCAGCAGCGTCGACATCCGCCAGGTCTTGGTGATGTGGCGGTCCAGCGAGTGGGACTTGTACTGGGTCAGCACGACGATCTTGAGGAAGCCGGCGTTCGCCAGATTCGACAGGACGAAGTCGACCATGCGGTACATCCCGCCGAAGGGGACGGCGGGCTTCGCCCGGTCGGTGGTCAGGGGCATCAGGCGCTTGCCCTCCCCGCCGGCCAGGACGATCGCGAGCACCTTGGCAGCCATGCTCAGACGCTAACCACCCCGAACCGACTTCACCACTCGGACGCCCACACTTGCGCACCCGGTGCGACGTGGCGCTCTGCACTAGGGTGCGGGCATGGCACCGATGCGCGTCGACCTGCTCACCCGCGAGTACCCGCCGGAGGTCTACGGCGGCGCCGGGGTGCACGTGGAATACCTCGCCCGTGAGCTGCGCCGGCTCACCGACGTGCGGGTGCACTGCTTCGGCGCGCCCCGCGACGAGAAGGGCGTCACCGCGTACGCCGAGCCGGCCCCGCTCGCCGGCGCGAACGCCGCGCTGCGGGTCATGGGCGTCGACCTGGAGATGGCCGCCGGGACCGCCGGCACCGACGTGGTGCACAGCCACACCTGGTACGCCAACCTGGCCGGGCACACCGCGAAGCTGCTGCACGGGGTGCCGCACGTGGTGACCGCGCACAGCCTGGAGCCGCTGCGCCCGTGGAAGGCCGAGCAGCTCGGCGGCGGGTACGCGCTCTCCTCCTGGTGCGAGCGGACCGCGTTCGAGGCGGCCGACGCGATCATCGCGGTGAGCGCGGGCATGCGCCGCGACGTGCTCACCGCCTACCCGGCGGTGAACCCCGACCGGGTACGCGTGGTCTACAACGGCATCGACACCGCGCAGTACGCCCCGGACCCGGGCACCGACGTGCTCGACCGGCTCGGCATCGACCCGGGCAGGCCCAGCGTGGTCTACGTCGGGCGCATCACCCGGCAGAAGGGCCTGCCGTACCTGCTGCGGGCGGCCCGGGAGCTGCCCGCCGACGTCCAGCTGGTGCTGCTGGCCGGCGCGCCGGACACCCCGGAGATCGCCGCCGAGGTGGAGAGCCTCGTGGCCGAGCTGCGGGAGAAGCGCTCCGGGGTGGTCTGGGTGGCGGCGATGCTGCCCAAGCACGAGGTGATCCAGGTGCTCACCCACGCCACTGTCTTCGCCTGCCCGTCCGTGTACGAGCCGATGGGCATCGTCAACCTGGAGGCCATGGCCTGCGAGACGGCTGTGGTGGCGACCGCCACCGGCGGCATCCCCGAGGTGGTGGCCGACGGCGAAACCGGGCTGCTGGTGCCGATCGAGCAGGCCGGCGACGGCTCCGGCACCCCGCTGGACCCGGAGCGTTTCGTGGCCGACCTGGCCGCGAGCATGAACGAGCTGCTGGCCGACCCGCGGCGGATCGCGGCGTTCGGCGCGGCGGGGCGGCGGCGCGCGGTGGAGCACTTCTCCTGGGACGCGATCGCCCGCCAGACGCTGGAGGTCTACCGCTCGGTGGGGGTGTAAGGAAGGGCCCCTTCTTAACGCCTCCGGTAGAGGAAGGGCCCCTTCTTAACGGGTGCCGGCCCGCCGCGCCCGGCGGAGGGGCATCTCGTCTTCGAGACCCGGCGTCCCGACCATCGCGCCTGGCAGGAGTGGGCGACGGATACCGGCCCGGTCATCCGATCCGTCCCGGGCGTCGGACGGGTGGAACGGCGCTTCCGGGTCACCGCGATCGACCTGCCGTTCGTCTCCTTCCGCTTCACCTACCGGTTCCTGGCCGACGGGGCAGTGGTCACGTCGGACTCGACGCCGCGGTTCCGCGACCGCGACGAGGTCGAGCCGAGTCTGACCGCCGCCGGATACCGGGTGCTCGACGTGCGGGAGGCGCCTGATCGCCCCGATCGGAAGTTCGTGTTCGTCGCGCGGCGGACGACCTAGACGCGGAGCGGGGGTCACGTCGCCGGGCGGTCACCGATTATTGACGGTTCCTGCCAAAAATGCTTCACTGGCCCCATGGCCTCGGACAACTCGCCCGCGCGGCGCCGACGTGGCCGGCCCACGGTGCTCGATCCCGAAGCGGTCGGCACCGCGGCCCTGCGGCTCTGGGCGGAGAAGGGCTACGGCGCCACCGGCTGGGACGACATCTCCGCGGCCACCGGGGTCAGCGCCCGCACCCTGATGCGGCACTTCCCGTCCAAGGCCGCCCTCGCCTGGGTGGGGGTGCCCGCCGCCACCCGGCGGCTGACCGAGACGTTCCACACGCTGCCCCTCGACATCCCGCTGTCGGACGCGCTGCGCGCCGCCGTGGTGGCCTCCGTCTCCGACGACGCGCTCGTGCTCAGCGCGGGCGGGTACTGGATGCGGGTCGTCGCCGAGGAACCCGAGCTGGCGGAAGCCTCCGGCCGCGCCTACGCGCCCTGGACCGAGACCCTCGCCCGGGAGATCGCCCGGCGTCGGCCGGGAGCGCCGAGGGCGATCTGCCACGCCGTCGCCGCCGCGTACCGCGAGGCGGCCCAGGCCGCGCTGTACGACTGGGCCCACGGCGGCCCCGACGGCTCGCCCGCCCACGCCGTCGACGCCCTGCTGCGTCGGCTGGACATCCGCATCACCCCACCCGAGGAAGCCCCGTGACCGCCACGCGCCCGACTCCCGACCCGCTCGCCCCCGCCACCCTCGGTCCGGTTCGCCTGCGTAACCGGGTCATCAAGTCCGCCACCTTCGAGGGGGCGACCCCGGACGCCCTGGTCACCGACCGCCTGATCGAGTACCACACCGCTGTGGGCCGCGGCGGCGTCGGCATGACGACGGTCGCCTACCTCGCCGTCGCGCCCGAGGGGCGCACCGAACGGGGGCAGGTCTACTGGCGGCCCGAGGCGTTGCCCGGGCTGCGGCGGCTGACCGAGGCGGTGCACGCCACCGGCGCCAAGGTCAGCGCCCAGATCGGGCACGCCGGGCCGGTGGCGAACTCCCGCTCGAACGGGCTGCCCTCGCTCGCCTCGTCGGCGCGGTTCAACCCCTTGGCGATGGGCTTCGACCGCGCCGCGACGCACGACGACATCCGCCGCATCGTGGCCGCACACGGCAGCGCCGCCGCGGCGGCGCGCGAGGTGGGCTTCGACGCCGTCGAGGTGCACCTGGGCCACACCTACCTCGCCGGATCGTTCCTGTCGCCGAAGCTCAACCGACGCCGGGACGAGTTCGGCGGTGCGCTGGCCAACCGCGCCGAGTTCCCGCGCCGGATCCTGGCCGCCGTCAAGGAGGCCGTCGGCGACGACGTGGCCGTCATCGCCAAGATGAACATGAGCGACGGCGTACGCGGCGGTTTCGACCTCGACGAGTCGATCCCGTTCGCCCGGATGCTGCAGACCGACGGGCACCTGGACGCCCTGGAGCTCACCGGCGGGTCCTCGCTGCTCAACCCGATGTTCCTGTTCCGGGGCGACATCCCGCTCGCGGCGATGGCCGCGCCCCAGCCGCCGCTGCTGCGGCTCGGCATGAAGATGTTCGGCCGGTTCCTGTTCCGCGACTACCCCTACCAGCCGCTCTACTTCCGCGACCTCGCGCTCCAGTTCCGCCGGGAGCTGTCCATGCCGCTGATCCTGCTCGGCGGCGTCACCGACCTCGACGGGATGCGCACGGCCATGAGCGACGGCTTCGAGTACGTCGCGATGGCCCGCGCCCTGCTCCGGGAGCCGGATCTGATCAACAAGATCAGCCGCGACGCCACCACCCGGTCGCGCTGCACCCACTGCAACCTCTGCGCCGCCAGCATCTTCACCGGCACCCACTGCCCCCTGGACGCCGAGGGGACGACGGCGCTCGTCGCCGCCGGTACCCGGCCCGTCGTCGCCCCGTAGCAAGGAGTTCCCCGATGTCCGTACCCCGGCAGCCCCGGCCGACCTCCGTCGACCTCGTCGTGATCGGCTCCGGCACCGGCCTCGCCGCCGCGCTCAGCGCCCACGAGGCCGGCCTCTCCGTCGTGGTCGTGGAGAAGTCGCGCTGGGTCGGCGGCTCCACGGCGCGCTCCGGCGGCGCCTTCTGGATCCCCGCCAATCCCGTGCTGGCCGCCGAGGGCTCCGGGGACACGCCCGAGCGCGGCGCGGCTTACCTGGAGGCCGTCGTGGACGGCTCCGCGCCCGAACAGCGCTGGCGCAGCTTCCTGGAGCACGGCACCGCCACGATCGAGATGCTTACGCGGACCACCCCGATGCGGTTCCTCTGGGCCCGCGGCTACTCCGACTACCACCCGGAGCTGCCCGGCGGCACCGCCGAGGGCCGGAGCTGCGAGTGCCGCCCGCTCGACCTGAAGCTCCTCGGCGCCGACCGCGCGCGGCTGCGTCCCGCCGTCCTCTCCGCACCAGTGCCCATGCCGGTCACCGGCGCGGACTACAAGTGGCTCAACCTGATGGCGAAGACCCCGGTTCGCGCGCTGCCCCGCATCGTGAGCCGCCTCGCCCAGGGCCTCGGCGGCCTCGCGCTCGGGCGCGAGTACGCCGCTGGCGGTCAGGCCATCGCCGCCGGCCTCTTCGCCGGCGTCCGCCGCGCCGGCATCCCGGTCTGGACCGAGACGGCACTGGAGCGGCTCCTGGTCGAGGGGGACCGGGTCGTCGGCGCCGAGCTGCGCCACGGGGAGACGACGTTCGCCGTACGGGCCGAGCGGGGTGTCGTGCTCGCCACCGGCGGCTTCGACCACGACCTGCCGCTGCGGCACGCCCACCACCACCGCGACCTGGGCGACTGGAGCCTCGGCGCGGACAGCAACACCGGCGACGGGATCCGCGCCGCGCAGGAGGCGGGCGCCGGCACCGACCTGATGGAGCAGGCGTGGTGGTTCCCCGCCGTCGCGCCGGTCGGCGACGCCGCGCCGTCGGTGCTCCTCGCCGAGCGTTCCCTGCCCGGGTCGCTCATGGTGGACGGCACGGGCCGCCGGTTCGTCAACGAGTCCTGCGACTACATGACGTTCGGGCAGCGGGTGCTCGGCCTCGCCCGCGAGCGCGCGGCGCTGCCGGCCATGTGGCTGGTCTTCGACCAGCGGTACCGCAACAGCTACGTCTTCGCCGGCACGCAGTTCCCCCGCGCCCCGCTGCCGAAGTCCTGGTACGCGGCGGGCGTCGCGCACCGCGCGGGCACCCCGGGTGACCTCGCCCGGTCGATGGACGTGAACGCCGACGCGTTGAGCGCCACCCTGGCGCGGTTCAACCAGCTCGCCGCCGCCGGCGTCGACGAGGACTTCGCGCGTGGCGCGAGCGCGTACGACCGCTACTACGGCGACCCGACGATGACGCCGAACCCGAACCTGCGGCCCCTGGCCGGCACCCTGTACGCCGTCCGGGTCGTCCTGTCCGACCTCGGGACCTGCGGTGGGATCCGGGCTGACGGCCTCGGCCGGGCGCTGTCCGACGAGGGGACCCCGGTCCCCGGGCTGTACGCGATCGGCAACGCCGCCGCCAACGCCTTCGGCCGCACCTACCCGGGGGCCGGGGCGACCATCGGCCAGGGCCTGGTCTACGGCTACATCGTCGGGCGGCACGCGGCGGGCAAGCTCCCCGCCGACCAGGCCGAGGGTCGCCGGACGGCGAAATAGGCACGGTTTGCCGCGATCGCCGCACCCGGGGCCGCCCGGCGTGCCAGCATCCGGCAGGACGCACGGGGCCGACCCGGACCGGCCGTCGGCGAAGCGGAGAGGAACCGACATGGGTACGTATGCGGTGACCGGCGCGGCCTCGGGCATGGGCCGGGCGTCCGCCGAGCGGCTGCGGCGCGACGGGCACACAGTCGTCGGCGTGGACCTGCGGGACGTGGAGGTCGTCGCCGACCTCTCCACGCCGGCCGGACGCGCGGCGGCGGCCACCGAGGTGCTGGAGCGCGCCGGAGGGCGGCTCGACGGGGCGGTCTGCGCCGCCGGGCTCGGCGGCATCCCCGGCCGGGACCGGCTCGTGCAGCAGGTCAACTTCTTCGGCGTGGTGGAGCTGCTCGAGGCGTGGCGACCGACGCTGGCCGCCGCCGGCAACAGCAAGGTCGTGGTGTTCGGCTCGAACTCCGTCACGCTCACCCCGATGGTGCCGGAGCGCGCCGTGCGGGCCCTGCTCGACCGAGACGCCGGCCGGGCGCTGCGCGTGGTGGGGCGCTTCGGCAAGCGCTCGGCGCCGTTCGCGTACGCGAGCTCGAAGCTGGCGGTGACGCGGTGGGCACGCCGCGCCGCGATCTCGCCGGAGTGGGCCGGCGCCGGCATCCGGGTGAACGTCCTGGCCCCCGGCATCATCGCCACCCCGCTGCTGGAGGAGCAGATGGCCCGGGGCGAGAAGGAGGCGGTCGAGGGGCTGCCGGTGCCGATCGGCGGGCGCGGCAGGCCGGCGGACGTCGGCGAGTGGGTGGCGTTCATGCTGTCGCCGGCCGCCGACTTCCTCTGCGGTTCGGTGATCTTCCTGGACGGCGGCTCGGACGCCTACTTCCGCACCGACGACTGGCCCGTCTCCACCGGGCCGGGCGGGGTGCTGCGCTACATGCGGCGTGCCAAGGCGTGGCGGGCCCGGCGCTGACCCGGCAGGCCCGCCCACCCGGGTGGGCGCGTCGCCGTGGAAGCAGCGCGCAACCGAGCGCGAAAGGATCTCGCGCAGTAGGTTGAGCGGGTGACTGGACGGTTCCCGATCGAAGACGTCTCCCCCGTCGTCTCCTGCGGTCGCTACCCGGCCAAGGCAGTGGTCGGCGAGGTCGTGCCGGTGTCGGCGCGGGCCTACCGCGAGGGCCACGACGCGCTCGGGTGCAACGTGGTCTGGCTCGGCCCGGACGGCGCGGCCCGCCCGTTCACCCGGATGCGCCCGGGCGAGCCCGGCCAGGACCGCTGGCACGCCACCATCCGCCCGGACGCGGTGGGCCTGTGGCGCTTCGCCGTCGAGGCGTTTCAGGACCCGTACCTCACCTGGCAGAACGCGGTCACCAAGAAGCTCGCCGCCGGTCAGGGCGCGGCCGAGCTGGCGAACGACCTGGCCGAGGGCGCACGCGTGCTGACCGCCGCGCTCGACCTGGTGCCGAAGGGCGACCGTGAGCGCGTACGCGAGGCCGCGCGGGCGCTGACCGACGACGGGCTGGAGCTGCCGCGGCGGGTGAGCGCGGCGCTGGATCTGGCCGACCTGCTGTGGGAACACCCGGTGCGCGAGCTGGTCACCACCGGCGAGGAGCGCACGCTGTGGGTGGACCGGCCCCGGGCGCTCTTCTCCGCCTGGTACGAGTTCTTCCCCCGTTCCGAGGGCGCGACAGCGGCGACAGCGGACGCGCCCGCGCGTTCCGGCACGTTCGCCACCGCGACGCAGCGGCTGCCGGGCGTCGCGGCGATGGGCTTCGACGTGCTCTACCTGCCGCCGATCCACCCGATCGGCCGGGTCAACCGCAAGGGCCGTAACAACACGCTCACCGCCGGGCCGGACGACGTCGGCTCGCCGTGGGCGATCGGCGCGGCCGAGGGCGGCCACGACGCCATCCACCCCGACCTGGGTACGCCGGCGGACTTCCGCGACTTCGTCGCCGCCGCCGCCGAGCAGGGGCTGGAGGTGGCGATGGACCTGGCGTTGCAGTGCGCACCGGATCACCCGTGGGTCACCGAGCACCCGGAGTGGTTCACCACCCGGGCCGACGGCAGCATCGCGTACGCGGAGAACCCGCCGAAGAAATACCAGGACATCTACCCGCTGAACTTCGACAACGACCCCGAGGGCATCCGGGCCGAGGTGCTGCGGGTGGTGCTGCACTGGGTCGGCGAGGGCGTGCGGATCTTCCGGGTGGACAACCCGCACACCAAGCCGTTCGACTTCTGGCACTGGCTCATCGCCGAGGTCAAGAAGGCCGACCCGGACGTGCTGTTCCTGGCCGAGGCGTTCACCCGGCCGGCGATCATGCACGGGCTGGGCAAGGTCGGCTTCACCCAGTCGTACACCTATTTCACCTGGCGCACGACGGCGGCCGAGATGCGGGAGTACTGCGAGGAGCTGGTCGCCTCGGTCGACTGGATGCGGCCGAACTTCTGGCCGAACACGCCGGACATCCTGCACTCGTCGTTGCAGCACGGCGGCCCGCCGATGTTCAAGATCCGGGCGGTGCTGGCGGCGCTGCTGTCCCCCTCCTGGGGCATGTACGCGGGGTTCGAGCTGTTCGAGCACGTGGCGCGGCCCGGCGCGGAGGAATACCTGGACAACGAGAAGTACGAGCTGCGGCCCCGCGACTGGGACGCCGCGCTGGCGCAGGGCCGGTCGCTGGCGCCGTTCATCACCACGCTGAACCGGGTACGCCGGGACAACCCCGCCCTGCACCAGCTGCGCAACCTTCGGTTCCACGACATCGACAACCCGGCGCTGCTGTGCTGGTCGAAGCACGACCTCCAGACCGGCAACACGGTGATCGTGGTGTGCTCGTTCGACTCGCACGAGGTGCAGTGGGGCAACACCACGCTCGACATGCCGGCGCTCGGGCTGGACTGGCACGAACGGTTCACCGTGCGCGACGAGCTGACCGGCGCCGAGTACGACTGGGGGCAGCGCAACGCCGTGCGCCTCGACCCGTACCTGCAACCGGCGCACGTGCTCACCGTGCGCCGCCCGGCCGCGCCGGCCCCCGCCGATCCGGAGCACCCGGCCGCGCCCGACCTCACAGTCGAAGACGTACCCGCCGACCTCTCCGGCGGCACCGCCCCGACCGCACCGGCCGACAAGGACGACACCCGATGGACCAGTTGATCGCCGGCGAGGTACACGACCCGCACGCCGTGCTCGGCGCGCATCCCGCCGACGGGAGCACCACGATCCGGACGCTGCGCCGGGGCGCGGGCGAGGTGACGGTGCTCGTCGACGGCGACCGGCACCCGATGAAGCGGGTGCACGACGCCGGTGTCTTCGAGGCGGTGGTCCCCGGCGAGGTGCTCGACTACCGGGTCGAGGTGGACGGCACGACGCACGACGACCCGTACCGTTATCCGCCCACCCTCGGCGACCTCGACCTGCACCTGATCGGCGAGGGCCGGCACGAGCGGCTCTGGGCGGCGCTCGGCGCCCGGGTCTTCGACGAGGGCGTCGCGTTCACCGTCTGGGCGCCGAACGCGCGTGCCGTGCGGCTCGTCGGCGACGTGACCGGCTGGGCGCCGGACGACGGCTGGCCGATGCGGTCGCTCGGCTCCAGCGGCGTGTGGGAGATCTTCGTGCCGGGCATGCCGGTGGGCGCGCGCTACAAGTACCGCGTCCTCGGCGCCGACGGCCGGTGGCGGGACAAGGCCGACCCGATGGCCGCGCGCACCGAGGTGCCGCCGGCCACCGCGTCGGTGGTGCACGAGTCACGGTACGAGTGGGGCGACGCGGACTGGCTCGCGCGCCGGTCCCGGCAGGCCCCGCACCAGGAGCCGATGAGCGTGTACGAGGTGCACCTGGGCTCCTGGCGGCCCGGCCTCGGCTACCGGGAGCTGGCCGAGCAGCTCACCGCGTACGTGCTGGAGATGGGCTTCACCCATGTGGAGTTCCTGCCGGTGATGGAGCACCCGTTCGGCGGCTCGTGGGGCTACCAGGTCACCGGCTACTACGCGCCGACCGCCCGGTTCGGCGACCCGGACGACTTCCGCCACCTGGTGGACCGGCTGCACGCCGCCGGCATCGGGGTGCTCCTGGACTGGGTGCCGGCGCACTTCCCCAAGGACGAGTGGGCGCTCGCGCGCTTCGACGGCACCCCGCTGTACGAGCACCCCGACCCGCGTCGCGGTGAGCACCCCGACTGGGGCACGTACGTCTTCGACTTCGGCCGCAACGAGGTCCGCAACTTCCTCGTCGCGAACGCGCTGTACTGGCTGGACGAGTTCCACATCGACGGGCTGCGGGTGGACGCGGTGGCCTCGATGCTCTACCTGGACTACTCCCGCTCCGACGGGCAGTGGGCGCCGAACGTGCACGGCGGCCGGGAGAACCTGGAGGCCATCGCGTTCCTCCAGGAGGTGAACGCCACCGTCTACCGGCACCACCCGGGCGTGCTGATGATCGCCGAGGAGTCCACCGCCTGGCCCGGCGTCACGAAGCCGACCTCCGAGGGCGGGCTCGGCTTCGGCTTCAAGTGGAACATGGGCTGGATGCACGACACCCTGCTCTACACCTCGAAGGACCCGATCTACCGGCAGCACCACCACCATCAGCTCACGTTCTCGCTGGCGTACGCGTGGAGCGAGAACTACGTGCTACCGATCAGCCACGACGAGGTGGTGCACGGCAAGGGCTCGCTGACCGGCAAGATGCCCGGCGACACCTGGCAGCGGCTGGCGACGGTACGGGCGCTGCTGGCGTACATGTGGGCGCACCCGGGCAAGCAGTTGCTCTTCATGGGCTGCGAGCTGGCCGACGACAGGGAGTGGAGCGAGGAGCGCGGCCTCGACTGGTACCTCACCCACGACCCGGCCCGCGCCGGCGTGCAGCGCCTGGTGGCCGACCTGAACCGGGTCTACCGGGCGAGCCCGGCGCTCTGGGCGCAGGACACCGACCCGGCCGGTTTCCGCTGGATCGCCGGAGACGACGTCGCCAACAACACGGTGTCGTTCATCCGGATCGCCCCGGACGGGCAGACGCTGGTGTGCGTGACGAACTTCTCCGCGCTGCCGCTTGAGGACTACCGGATCGGCCTGCCCGCCGCCGGTACGTGGGCCGAGGCGCTGAACACCGACGCCCACCACTACGGCGGATCGGGTGTCGGCAACCTGGGCGAGGTGCACGCCGAGAACATCCCCTGGCACGGCCTGCCCGCCTCGGTCTCCCTGCGCGTCCCCCCGCTCGGCGTGCTCTGGCTCCGCCCGAGTTGATCATGAGGTTGACGCAGTTGTGGATCTCCACAAGGTCGTCAACCTCATGATCGACGCTGTGAGCGGTCAGACCAGGTCGGCTTCGCGCAGCAGCTTCCACAGGCCGGCGCCGTCGGGGGCGCTGAGCCACTTCTGGCCGATCGGGCCCGACGACGACCGTCCGGCCGGGGCGGGCAGGCTGCCGGCCAGCACCGACTGGGTCGGCGACAGCCGCCGGATCGCCACCCCCGCCACGTTGTCCGGGTGGGCGGCGGCGAACTCCCGGTAGATCTCCGGGTCGTGCTGCCCGTCGTCGCCGATCAGCAGCCAGCGCACCTCGGGAAACTCCCGGGACAGCCGGGCCAGTGTGGCCCGCTTGTGCTCCCGGCCGCTGCGGAACCACCTGTCCGCCGTCGGACCCCAGTCGGTGAGCAGCAGCGGCCCGGCCGGGTAGAGGTGCCGGGACAGGAACCGGGTGAGCGTCGGCGCGACGTTCCAGGCGCCGGTGGACAGGTAGAAGACGGGGGCGCCCGGGTGGGCGGTGGCCAGCCGCTCGTACAGCACGGCCATGCCGGGCACGGCGGTGCGGGCGTGCTCGTCCAGCACGAACGTGTTCCACGCGGCGAGCAGCGGCCGGGGCAGCGCGGTCACCATGACCGTGTCGTCGATGTCGGAGAGGATGCCGAAGCGGACGGCCGGGTCGAGGATGCGGACCAGCGCCTCCACCGGCTCGGCGTCGGCGACGCTGAGGCGTACGCAGCCCCAGCCGGGGGTGAAGTCGCCCTCGATCACGGTGTCGACGAAGCCGCTGCGGTCGGCTGTCACCTCCTGGCGCACGCCGTCGGCCTCGATCGTCACAGTGATGTGCTTGGCGGGCAGCGTGGCGAAGCTGCGCCAGCCCCGCACCTTGTCCAGCCGGCCCCGCCGCCGGGTGTCCGGACGCCCGAGCAGCACCCGGCAGAGCACGCGCGCCCAGCCCGGGGCGCCGTAGCCCGCGTACGCGATGATGTTGGGCTGCCACCCGGTGCGCCGCAACCGGCGCTCCACCAGGCCGTGCACGGCGTCCTCGAAGCGCGCGGCGCGGTGCAGTTGCGGAACGGCCAACTGGTCCGGTGGTGTGGGCGGCACACGGCAACAGTGCCACAACCGGCCCGGCCGGGCCACGCGAGTGATCCACGCCGATCCGGCCCGGCGCCGGCCGCCGCCGTGACAGACTGCGGTCGGGACGACGACGGGGGCGTTTGTCGTGTCGACGACGAAGCGGGACCCGGTGCGACCGCGTCCGGACGCGCCGGCGCTGGTGGCGCTGCTGCTCGGCGCCGCGGGGGTCGGCTACCGGCTGGTGCTGACGCTGCTCACGGTGCCCGCGTCCAACAGCGACGAGGCCACGTTCGGCCTGGCCGCGCTGCACATCGCCGGGCGCGGTGAACGGCCGGTCTTCCTCTACGGCCAGCGCTACATGGGCATGCTGGAGTCGTACCTGGCCGCGCCGCTCGTGGGCTGGGGCGGGCCGGCCTGGCCGCTGCTGCGGCTGCCGCTGCTCGCGCTCTTCGCGGTCTTCCTGTGGCTGGCGTACCGGCTGACCCGCCGCCTCTTCTCCCCCTGGCTCGCCGTCGCCGTGGTGGGTCTGCTGGCGCTCGGCTCGGAACGCGTGGTCCGCGACCAGCTCACGGCGGTCGGCGGCCGTCCCGAGGTCAAGCCGGCCGTGCTGGCGATGCTGCTGATCGCGGTCGCGCTCGGTGACCGGCGGATCCGGCACCACTGGCTGGCCACCGGCGCGTTCGGGCTGCTCGCCGGGCTGGCGCTCTGGTCGGACTGGCTGATCGCGCCGTACCTGCTGGTGGCGGTGGTGGTGCTGGCGGTGGCGGTGCCCCGGGACCTGATCGGCTGGCCGGGCGTGCTGCTGGTCGTGGGCTTTCTGGCCGGGATCGCCCCGGTGATCAAGGACAACCTCGTCGCGCCGCCCGGACAGGACTCGCTGTCGGTGTTCCGCGAGATCAGCACCAAGGAGGGGGTCGCGCCGCCGCTGGCCGAACGGCTGCGCGGCGGGCTGCTGGAGGGGGTGCCGCTGGCGTCCGGCATGTGCCCGATGGACGGCTGCGCACGCTGGGCGCAGTGGTTCGGCCTGCTCTACCCGGTGCTGCTGGTGGCCGCCGCCGCGCTCGGCCTGCGCGCGTACCGCCGGGCCGCCGACCATGCCGCGCGGGTCCGGGCCGCGGCGATCCTCGGCCTCGTCGCGGGCGCGGCGCTGACGCTCCTGGCGTACGTGCGCAGCCCGCTCGCCGCGACCGACCCGCTCGGCAACGCCCGCTACCTGTCGGTGCTCCAGATCTCGCTGCCGGCCGTGCTGTGGCCGCTCTGGCTGGCCGCCGCGCACGCGCTGCGGGCCACCGCCGGACGGGCCGCCCGGATCGGCGGCGTCACGGCGACTGTGGTGCTGGCCGGGCTGACCGCCGCCACGCTGGCCGGCACCGTGGCGTTCCTGGCCGGTGTGCCGGGGGTGCGGGACGAGGAGCGCACCGCCCGCCGCCTCGCCGACACGGTGGAGAGGGCCGGGCTGCGCGAGGTGTACGGCGACTACTGGACCTGCAACCGGCTGATCTTCAACACCGGGGAGACGGTCGCGTGCGGGGTGCTCGACGGCGCGCTCACGCCGGGGCAGAACCGCTATCCGGCGTACTGGCGGCGGGTGGCGCGCGCCCAGCGGCCCGGGTACGTGGTGACGGCCGGCTCCCCGGCCGAGCGCACACTGCGGCGGCTGCTGGGCGATCGGGCCGACGCGGCGGTGGTCGCCGAGGTGGGCGGCAGTCGCGTGTACCACCCCGCACGTGCCGTGCGGCCGTGGCGCTGAACCCGGCCCGTACGCTGTGCCGGTGCTCATCCTGTTGCCCCCGTCGGAGGGGAAGGCCGAGGCCGGCACGGGCCGCCGGCTGGACCTGTCCCGGCTGTCCCTGACCGAGCTGAACCCGGCCCGGGAGGCGGTCCTGACCGCGCTCGTCGACCTGTGCGCCGGGCCGGACGAGGCGGCGGCCCGGACCGCGCTGGGCCTGACCGGGGGGCAGCGCGGCGAGCTGCGGCGCAACGCCCGGCTGCGGGAGGCGGCCACCGCACCGGCCGGGCGGCTCTACACCGGGGTGCTCTACGAGGCGCTCGGCCTGGACACGCTGCCCCCCGACGCGCAACGGGCGGCCCGCCGCCAGGTGCTGATCAGCTCCGGGCTGTGGGGCGCGGTACGGCTCGCCGACCGGATCCCGCCGTACCGCTGCCCGATCGGGGCGCGGCTGCCGGGGCTCGGTGCGCTGTCGGCGTACTGGCGGGAGGCGCTCGGCCCGGTGCTGGAGCCCGCCGCCGGACGCGGCCCGGTGCTGGACCTGCGCTCCGGCGCGTACGCGGCCACCTGGACGCCGCGCGGCGCGCTCGCCGCACGCACGGTGACGGTGCGGGTGCTGCACGAACGCACCGTGGACGGCACGCCCACCCGGTCGGTGGTGAGCCACTTCAACAAGGCCACGAAGGGCCGGCTGGTGCGGGATCTGCTGCTCGCCGACGCCCGGCCGCGCACCGCCGGCGCGCTGGTGGGGGCGCTGCGGGAGCTGAAGTACACGGTCGAGGAGGCGCCCCGGGCGGCCGGCCGCCCCCGGCAGGTCGACCTCGTGGTCACCGAACTCTGAGGCGCGCGCTTCCCGCAAATTTTGCTCAAGGCTCGGGCGCAGCGGTTCCCGGTCCGGCGCTCGGGGGCCACGGTAGAGACACCCCGAATCTGACCGAGGAGCCGCGCCGATGCTCACCACGCTGCTCGACCGCCCGCGCCCGTCGCCACCGCCGCTGGACTGGCTGACCCTGACCGACGCCTTCGAGATCGCCTGCATGGTGCGCTGCACGCCGCCGCCGGCCGCCGGCGTACGCCGGCTCGGCTCCGGACCGCACCGGGGCGGGATCGCCGAGTTCAACCGCGAGGACGCGGCACAGCGGATGCGGCAGCTCCTGGGCCGCCTCGACGTGCCGGTGGAGCACGAGCTGACCACCGGCGGCCTGCGCCGCCGCTACGAGCTGCACCGGCTCTCGGTGCCGCAGCAGCACCGGGCGGCGTACGCGAATCTGCTGGCCACGGGCTGGCGGCAGGGCCGCCGGGAACTGCTCGGCGGGCCGTTCCCCGGCGCCTCGGCGGCGCGGCGGCTGTGGCGGCCCCGGCTGGCCGCGGCGGCCTGGCGGGCGGCGCTGCTCGCCGGCGGCCGGCACGTACGCCGGCACTGCCTCGGCATCCGGCTCGCCGACCGCGACCTGGCGGCGGTGCTGGTACGCGGGGCGGCGCTGCTGGACGTGCCGGCGGCGCTGCGCCCCGGCTCGGGCTGCTTCCTCGTGGTGGTGGCGAACGGCGAGCACCGGGACCGGATCACCGAGAGCGCGGAGCTGGCCCCGGCGAACTGACCGGCCCGGTCCGGGCTCCCGGGCGGCAGGTGCACGGTCCGGGCTTGCGCGGCGACGGGTGCACGGCGCAGAGTGCAGCCCGTGAGCCGACACTGGCCTGTGCGCGCCGCCGCCCCGCTCGTGCTGGTGCTCCTGCTCGTCACCGGGCTCACCGCGTGCCGGGACGAGCCGTCCGAGCCGACCCGCATCCGGATCGCGACCGGCAGTCCCACCGCCGTCTACCACGCCTTCGGCCAGTCGCTCGCGGCGCTGCTCAACCGGGAGCTACCAGGCGTGCGGGCCGAGGTGGTGGTCACCGCCGCCTCGGCCCAGAACGTCCGGCTGGTCGGCGGCGGGGAGGCGGAACTGGGCTTCACCCAGGCCGACGTGCTGCCGCCGCGCGAGCCCGAGCACCCGTCGGTACTGGCTGTGGCCCGGGTCTACGACGACCTGCTGCACCTGGTCACCCGCGCCGGCGGGCCGATCCGCACGCTCGGCGACCTGCGCGGCCGGCGGGTGTCGGTGGGCGCCGACGGCTCCGGAACGGAGATCACCGCGACCCGCCTGCTGGCGGTGGCCCAGCTCGACGGCGACCGGATACGCCAGGAGCACCTGGGGCTGGACGACTCGGTGGCGGCCCTGCGCGAGGGACGGATCGACGCGTTCTTCTTCTCCGGCGGGCTACCCGTGCGCGGCGTCGCCGACCTGGCCCAGCGGACCTCGCTGCGGATCGTCGACCTGGGCGCCTGGACCGAGCCGCTGCGCCGGGCGTACGGGCAGGTCTACGTGACCCGGGACGTGCCGCGTTCGGTGTACCGGGCCGACCCGGTCAGCACCGTGGCGAACCCGAACTACCTGATCGTCCGCGCCGGCCTGCCCGCCGCGCTGGTGCGGGAGGTGACCCGGCTGCTGATGGACCGCCGGCAGGAGCTGGCCGCAGCCCACCCGGCGGCCGGACGGATGAGTCCCCGGTCGGCCATCGTCACCACCCCGCTGCCACTGCACCCGGGCGCGGCGCAGTGGTATCGCGACGCGAAGCCCTGACGACGGGTCAGCGCCAGACCGGCCCGACGGCCTCCGGCGGCCCGACGGCCTCGGGCGGGCCGGCGACCTCGGGCGGGGCGACGACCTCGGGCGGGCCGGGGGCGGGCGCCGGGAACCACAGCTCGGCGACGAGGCCCCGGGGCTCGCCCTGACGCATGGTGAGCCGGCCGTCGGAGGCGTCCACGAGCACCGCCGCGATGGTCAGGCCGAGACCCACGCCGTCCACGTTCTGCGCGTCCGGCGCCCGCCAGAACCGCTCGGTGGCCTGGTCGAGCTGGCTCGCCGTCATGCCCGGGCCGGTGTCGCCGACGGTCAGCACCGTCCCGCCGCCGTCGGCGCGTACGGTCACCGTCACCTCTCCCCCGGCGCCGCTGAACTTCACCGCGTTGTCGATCAGGGCGTCCAGCGCCTGGTCGATCGCGGTCGGCACGGTCCAGGCGTACACCGGCGCGTCTGTCGCGTCGAGGCGCAGCGCGACCTCGCGGTGCCGGGCCAGCGGCAGCCAGGCCGCCACCCGGGAGGCGGCCGTGGCGGTGGCGTCCACAGTGACCCGCTGGTTCTCCTCCCGCTCCGCACGCGCCAGGGTGAGCAGCGCGTCGAGCACGGTGGCGAGCCGGTCGGTCTCCTCCAGCGCCAGCCGGTGCTCGGCGCGTCCGTCCGGGTCGGTGAGGCTGGGACCCAGTTCCTCCACCCGCAGGCGCAGCGCGGTGAGCGGGTTGCGCAGCTGGTGGCTGGCGTGCGCGACGAAGGCGCGTTGCCGGTCCATCACGTCGGACACCGCGTCGGCCATGTGGTTGAAGCTGGTCGCCAGCCGGCGCAGTTCGGGCGGGCCGAGCCGGGGGCGGACCCGCGCGGCGCGGCGGCCCTCGGCGATCTCGTGGGTGACCGCGTCCAGCTCGGTGACCGGGCGCAGCACCCAGCCGGCCAGCCCGAACGCGGTCGAGACGCAGGCCAGCACCGCCAGCAGCCCGATGCCGGCCAGCAGCAGCCACCACACGGTGACGGAGCGGCGCACGCCGTCCGCCGGGCTGGTCGTGACCACGGCGCCGAGCACCTCGCCGCCGTCGTTGATCGGTACGGCCGTCACCACCGGCCCGCTGTCCCAGGGCCACACCGACTCCGGGCCGCTGAACTGCTGTCCGGAGAGCGCGGTGTCGAGCGCCGGGCCGGCACCCTCGTCCGGCTTCCAGCCGGACGAGGCGACAACGGTGCGCCGTTCCCGGTCCACCACCGCCGCGCCGATGCCGTACAGCGCGTCGTAGGCGGCCAGTTCCCCGTCCAGCGGGCCGGAACCGCCACCGCGCAACGCCGGTCCGGCCAGCGAGGCGAAGCGGGTGGCGTCGGCGAGGCGGTCGGCGCGTACCCGGTCGGTCTCCCGGGTCGCGAGGGTGGCCGCCAGCGGCGTCTCCAGGGCGAGCAGGACCAGCACCATCAACAGCAGGTAGCTGATCACCAGCCGGCGGCGCACGGGCCCCTCCTCACGCGTCGCGGAGCCGGTAGCCGACCCCGCGTACGGTCTCCACCAGCGTCGGGTCGCCGAGCTTGCCGCGCAAGGACCCGACGTGCACCTCGACGGTGTGCCGGTCGGCCCAGGTGGTGCCCCAGACGTCGAGCAGGATCCGCTCGCGCGGCACCGCCACCCCGGGCTGGCGGGCCAGGGACAGCAGGATGTCGAACTCCTTGCGGGTCAGCGTGACGTCCCGGCCGGCCACGTTCACCGTCCGGCCGCCCACGTCGATGCGGACCGCCCCGGCCTCGATCAGGTTGCGCTGCGGCGCGGTGTGGGCGGCCCGCCGCAGCACCGCCTCGATCCGCGCCTGCAACTCCACCATGGAGAACGGCTTCACCACGTAGTCGTCGGCGCCCAGTCGCAGCCCCAGCACCCGGTCGCGTTCCTCGCCGCGCGCGGTCACCGCGATGATGCCGAGCCGGCTGCTGCGCCGCCGCAGCTCGCGGCACAGTTCGGTGCCGTCGCCGTCGGGCAGCCCCAGGTCGAGCAGCACCAGGTCGCAGGGGGCGGCGGAGAGCGCGGCGGCCACCGTGGCGGCGTGTTCCACCTGGTAGCCGCGCCGGGTCAGCGCCGACGACAACGCCGCGGCGACCCGGCGGTCGTCCTCGACCAGGAGGATCCGCACCCGTGCCTCCCTCCGCTCGACGTGTTGCCCTGCGAATGGTGGCAGACGCGCCGCCGGGACGCGAGGCCGCTCTAGGCTGCGGTGGTGATCTACAAGATTCTCACCGACGACGAGTGGGCGCGGGCACGGGCCGACGGGCGGTTCGCCGGCACCGCGATG
Organism: Micromonospora sp. NPDC049151; assembly: GCF_040648395.1. NCBI lineage: Bacteria > Bacillati > Actinomycetota > Actinomycetes > Micromonosporales > Micromonosporaceae > Micromonospora > Micromonospora sp. NPDC049151. Next base: position 114,238 of record NZ_JBEZDP010000016.1, on the reverse strand, counting down.
GACCGGCAGGACGGCTACGTGCACCTGTCCGCCGCCGACCAGGTGGTGGAGACCGCGCGGAGGTTCTTCGCCGGGGTCACCGGCCTGACCGTGCTCGCGGTGGACGAGTCCCGGCTCGGCGACGCGCTGCGCTGGGAGGTGTCCCGAGGCGGCGCGCGGTTCCCGCACCTGTACGCCGCGCTGCCGGTGGACGCGGTGGTCGCCGCGCACCCGCTGCCGGCCGACCGGCCGGCCGCCGACGCGGTGGCCGAACTGCTCGGGTGAGCGCTCGTTATGCTGCGTCGAGCCCGCCCGTCGGCGCGACGCGCCCTGCATGATGCGAGTTGAGATGACTGACAGCAACGACCGGTCCGCCTCCGTCTTCGTCCACCCGACGGCCGACGTGGAGGACGGCGCCCAGGTCGGCGACGGCACGAAGGTCTGGCACCTGGCGCACATCCGGTCCAGCGCCCAGGTCGGCGCCGGCTGCGTGATCGGCCGCAACGTCTACGTCGACGCGGGCGTCACCGTCGGCGACCTGGTGAAGATCCAGAACAACGTCTCGGTCTACCAGGGCGTGACCATCGAGGACGAGGTGTTCGTGGGCCCGTGCGCGGTGTTCACGAACGACTTCCGCCCCCGCGCGCAGAACCCGGACTGGACGATCACCCCGACGATGGTCCGCCGGGGCGCGTCGATCGGCGCGAACGCCACGCTCGTGTGCGGCATCGAGGTCGGCGAGTACGCGATGATCGCCGCCGGCTCGGTGGTGACCCGCGACGTCAAGCCGTACCAGCTGGTGGCCGGCAACCCGGCCCGCCCGAAGGGCTGGGTCGACGCCAAGGGCGAGGTCGTCTCCCGCGACGTCGACAACCCGCCGCACCAGGGCTGAACGCGCTACGGGGCGGCGACCGCGCCGGTCGTCGCCCCGTAGCCGGTACGCCTCAGCCGCAGAGCCGGCCGATCTCGTCCCGGAACCGGTCCATCGGGTTCGACCCGGCCGGACCGAGCAGGTACTCCTTCAGCTCCCGCCGCGCCCCGGTCATCGGGTCGTCGCCGGCCCGGGTCACGTCGAGGATCTTCGTCAGCTCGCCGCAGTCCGCCGAGAGCAGGTACGCCGCCCGCGCGGTCGGGAACTGCCGCCGGAACTCGTCCTCGGGCAGGCCGGCCGGGTTGGCCACCACGTACGGCCGCTCGCTCTGCACGAAGTCGGAGACCACGCTGGACACGTCACTGACCAGCAGGTCGGTGACGTTGAAGCAGTCGAACAGCCCCGGCGTGCGGCCGGTGACCACCAGGTGCGCGGCGCCGTCCAGTGCGGACGGCTCGGTCTCGCCGCCGGCCGCGCTGATCCGGGACACGATCCGCTCGTGCGCGGCGCGGGCCTTCGGCGAGCGCGTCCCGGTCAGCGGGTGCGGCTTGTAGATCACCCGCACGTCCCCGGCGGCGAGCAGGCCGGACACGATCCGCTCCCCCATCAGCACCAGCGAGGTGTGGTACGGGTCGTCGTCGAGCCAGCCCTCCCAGGTCGGCGCGTACAGCACCGTGAAACGGTGGTCGGCGGCGCCGGAGCCGAACGTGTGCACCCCGGCCAGCTGCGGCCGGCCGATCTCCACGATGTCGCGGTCCAGCACGCCGACGTCGGCCCGCGCGTACCGTTCCCGCCCGGCCGGACCGGCCACCCAGACCTCGTCGTACACCTTGCTGTACGGGTTCACACTGGCCTGCTTGTCGCTGTCGCCGTGGCCGACGAAGACGTGCTTCACGCCCGGCTCCCGCAGCAGGTGGATGTTGGCGCCGACGTTCGCGGCGTACAGCGCCACGCGCAGCGAGCTCAGGTCCAGGTTCATGAAGTCGACGCCGGCCGGCACGCAGATCACCGGCAGCCGGGTGTCGGCGAGCTGCCCGAACGCGTCCGCGGCGCGCAGCAGCACGACCGCGCGGCGGCCGGTCGCCTCCACCGGCGCGAGCCACATGTTGGCCTGGTAGACGTCCTTGGCCGGGCCGGCGAAGTAGAGCGCCACCTCGGGCCGTTCCCGGGCCATCCAGTCGTGCACGGCGGGCAGCACACCCGGGGCCTTGCCCCGGCCGCGCAGCGCGGTGAGCGCCAGCACCGCGGCGGTGACCAGGCCGGCGGCGAGCGTGACCAGGCCGGTGACCACGACCGGGGCGACCCGGTCCAGCGCGGCGGCGAGCACCGCGGCCGGCACCAGCAGCACGTTCAGCAGCGGCATCTGCAACCCGGCCAGCCGCCGCGCCCAGGCCGGCGGCACCGGGACCCGCCGCAGCGCGCCGAGGTCGATGTTGCGGGTGTACGCCGGCGGGTCGACCCGGCCGTCGATCACCTTGGTCACCGCGCCGGTGGCGACCGCGACCGTCCACAGCGCGGCGGACAGCAGCAGGACGGCGACGGTGCCGGCCACGCCGGGGCGCACCGTGGCGACCACCAGCAGGACCACCGACAGATCCCGGACCAGCCGCCGGAAGGTGGTGCCGAGACCGGCCTTGTCGAGCAGCGTGGCGGTCCCGGTGTGCCGCCCGGCCAGGGCCAGCTCACCGGCGACGGCGACCACCGCGGCCACCGCGTACGGGACCACCAGGCCGAGGACTCCGGCGAGGACCATGACCGCGTAGCCGAGAAGCGTCGCGCCGACCGCGGCGAGACCCTGCTGGCTGCGTACTCTGCTGAACAACGACACGCTCCCTGTCTGCCCCACCGATGTCGGTCCGGGTCGATTTCCGACGGCTGCGACCCTAAACGGATCACATGACACAAGTATTGCCGGGGTGTCCGGCAGATGAACTCCGCACGGCGTGATTGCGACGGCGGCACGCGACGGGCCCCGGCCGTCCGCGACGGCCGGGGCCCGTGGAGCCTCTGGGGTCAGCCCCCGATGACCACCCGGCGCACGCCGGTCCAGCGCGCCGGGTCGGTGACCCGGCGGCCGTCGACGAGCACCGTCACGCCCGGCAGGTCGGCCGGGGCGAGGGTGCGGTACTCCGCGTGGTCGGCCTGGATGACGGCGGCGCCGAGCGGCTCGCCGTCGTAGCCGGGCAGGCCGTGCGCGACCAGCTCCTCGTTCGTGTACATCGGGTCGGAGACGTACGGCACCGCACCCCGGCGGCGCAGCGCCTCCACGGTCGGGAAGACACCGGAGAACGCGGTCTCCTTCACGCCACCCCGGTAGGCGGCGCCCAGCACCAGCACGCCCACCCCGGTCAGGTCGCCGTACGCGGCGGCGAGCAGGTCGACCGCGTACTCCGGCATGGCCGCGTTCGCCTCGCGGGCCGAGCGGACCACTGTCGCGGCCGGGTCGTTCCACAGGTACATCCGCGGGTAGATCGGGATGCAGTGGCCACCGACCGCGATGCCGGGCGAGTGGATGTGGCTGTACGGCTGCGTGTTGCACGCCTCGATGACCTTGGTGACGTCCACGCCGACGGTGTCGGCGAAGCGGGCGAACTGGTTCGCCAGGCCGATGTTCACGTCCCGGTAGGTCGTCTCGGCGAGCTTGGCCAGCTCGGACGCCTCGGCCGAGCCGAGGTCCCAGACGCCGTTGGGGCGGTCCAGGTCGGGGCGCTCGTCGAAGTCGAGCACCGCCTCGTAGAACCGGACGCCGTGCGCGGCCGACGCCTCGTCGATGCCGCCGACCAGCTTCGGGTAGCGGCGCAGGTCGGCGAAGACCCGGCCGGTGAGCACCCGCTCCGGGCTGAACACCAGGTGGAAGTCGGCGCCGGGGGTCAGGCCGGAGCCCTCGGCGAGCATCGACGCCCACCGGTTACGGGTGGTGCCGACCGGCAGCGTGGTCTCGTAGCTGACCAGCGTGCCCGGCTTCAGCCCACGGGCGATGGCCCGGGTGGCGTCGTCCATCCAGCCGAAGTCCGGCACGCCCTCGGCGTCCACGAACAGCGGCACGACCACGACGACCGCCTCCGACTCGGCGACCGCGGTGGCGGTGTCGGTGGTGGCCGACAGCAGGCCGGCGGCCACCGCCTCCTTGAGCTTGACGTCCAGGTCGGCCTCGCCCGGGAAGGGCACGGCACCGTCGTTGACCAGCTGGACGACCCGCTCGGAGACGTCGGCGCCGATCACCCGGTGCCCCTTCGACGCGAACTGCACGGCCAGGGGAAGACCGATCTTGCCGAGCGCGACGACGCAGATGTTCATGAACTACTTTCCTCCAGAGGGCCAGATTCGGCGCAGGCGGGCAAGGAACCGACCGGGGGTCACCGGCGTGATCGCGACGATCACCTGGCCCTTGTGGTTCGTGGTGGGCGTGACGAGGTGCCACCGGACTCCGCGCCGGGCCACCAGCCGGGGTGCGGCGACGGGGCGGTCGGTGCGCAACGGCGCCGAGCCCGTCCCGCCCAGGGCGGAGACCTCGGCGCGTACGATACGACGCTCGCCGGCCGCCGCGACGACCGCCAGCAACCGGTCCACCGCGAAATCCGTCCGTACGACGGTACCGGGCGCGGCGGACTCCACCGACGTGACACCCGTCAGATCGCCCACACTGACGCGCAGCGCGTCCGCGCTCAGCTCGGCCAGCTCGGCCCGGCGGCTGCGCGCGGTGATCACCAGGGCGCGGGCACCGGCGGCGTCGCGCCCCCAGGCCAGCCCGGTCGCGGTCAGCCTGGCCAGCAGCGCGGCGACCCGGCCGGTCACGTCGTACCAGTCGTCCGGATAGCCGAACGCCGGGTCGCGGAAGCCGACGTGGTCCGCGTACCAGCTGTCACCCTCGACGACGACATCGGGCAGGGACCGGTCCGACTGCTGCTCGATCAACGTGCGCAGGGCGTCGAGGTCGCCGTCGCGCGCCACCGCCACCCGCAGCCGCTCCTCCGGCGCCATCCGGGCGGTCACGCCGTCGGTCAGGTACGCCTCGGCGAGCTTGCGGACCCGGTCGTGGACGTGCCGCTGCTCCTGCGGGTCGAGGGTGAGGAACTCCTCGCGCAGCAGCTTCGCCACCTCCCAGGTGAAGTGGCGCACCAGCACCGCGTCGCGCCGCGCGCCGGGCTCGATCAGGCCGGCGACGAAACCGACGAGCTCCTCGGCGCAGCGCAGCCGCTCGGAGAACCGGCTGGCGTAGGTGATGTTCTGGGCGTTGTCCCGCTTGACCGCGTAGTAGTACTCGTAGTCGCCGAGAACCGACACCTTCTTCGCCCGGAAGCACGCCTCCAGCGTGAACGGCTGGTCGCTGCCCATCGGCATGTCCGTGCGGAACCGCAGGCCGTACCGCTCGACCAGCTCCCGCCGGAACAGCTTGGTGTTCGACAGCGACCACGGCAGGTCGCTGTCGAACAGGTCGAGCCGCTCCTGGGTGGTGGCGTAGACGGCCTGGTGCACGTACCGCTTGTTGGTGCCGACCATCCGGCCCAGCACCACGTCGGAGTCCCACCGGTCGGCGGCGTCGACGAGGCGCTCCAGCGCCTCCGGGCCGAGGTGGTCGTCCGAGCCGATGAAGAAGACGTACCGGCCGCGGGCGTGGTCGAGCGCCAGGTTGCTCGGCGCCGCCGGGCCGCCGGAGTTGGCCTGGTGCAGCACCCGGACCGTGCCCGGGTACCGCTCGGCGTAGCGGTCCAGTTCCGCGCCGCTGCCGTCGGTGGAGCCGTCGTCGACGGCGACGACCTCCAGCCGGTCCAGGCCGATGGTCTGCCCGACGAGCGAGTCGAGGCAGGCGGTCAGGTAGGGCATGGTGTTGTAGACCGCCACCACCACTGTCACGTCCGGCCCGCTCACGCCCCCACCTCCACCTGTGCCGGTCGCACCGGGGCGGGCGACGGCGACGCCGGACGGGGCGGCGCGCCGGGCAGCAGCCGGGCGTAGACCTCGTCGAGCACCCGCGCCTGCGCCTCCCAGGTCCAGCCGGCCAGCAGGCCCGGCCGGTCGTACGCGGCACGGTAGCGCTGCGGGTCGGCGAGCACCGCGGTGACCGCGCGGACGAAGTCGGCCACGTCCTCGGCGCGGAACACCTCGCCCTGACCGGTCTCCCGGACAGTCTCGGCCATGGTGCGCACGTCGGAGACGACAAGCGGCAGGCGGGCGTGTGAATACTCGAAGAACTTGGTGATCAGCGCGATCTCGTGGTTCGGCCAGTGCTGGATCGGGATGACGCCGACCTGGGCGCCGCTGAGGTAGCGGACCACCTGGTGGTGCGGCACGTAGGGCAGCACGTGCAGCCGGTCCGCCGCGTCCAGCTCGCCGGCCCGGGTGACCAGGCCCCGGACGTACGCCGAGTCGGGCTTGTTCACCACGAGCGCGACGTGCGCTCCGGGCAGCCGGGGCAGCGCCTCGACCATCACCCCGAGGCCGCGCTTGGCGGCGGCCACCCCGCTGTAGACCAGTAGCGGGGTGTCCGGGCCGAGCCCGCAGCGGGCGCGGATGTCCGGCGCCGGCTCGGCCGCGTCGGCGGGCAGCTCGTCCACCGCCGGGGCGTTCAGCACGACCGCCGGCCGTTCGGCCAGCCCGTGCTCGGTGCGCAGCAGGTCGGCCAGGCCGCCGGAGACGGTCATGGTGGCGTCTGCGTACGGCACGTACTCCCGCTCGTGCGCCACGTTGCCGGGCAGCCAGCGGGCGTTGTCGCGCCACGGCTGCACGCCGGGCAGGTACTCGTGGGCGTCCCAGAGCAGCGCGATCCGCCGGCCCTTCGCGGCGGCCCGGACCTTCGCGCGGGCGCCGACGCCGAGCATCCGGAAGTCGTTGGCGTGGATCAGGTCCGGTGCCAGCTCGTCGACGACCGGGCCGTAGGCCAGCTCGTAGTCCCACAGGCCCGGCTCCAGGCGCCGCCACGCGCCGTCGCCGCGCAGCCTCCGCCAGAACAGCGTGTACGCGCGGTCCCAGGGACCGTCCAGCTTGCGGCCCTTGCGGGCCCGGGTCAGCTGACGGTTGCGGAACCCGACCCACTTGCGGGTCAGCCCGGACAGCTTCTCCTCGGCGCGCAACGCGGCCCAGGGCAGCCCGCCGGGCCGGCCCGCGCCGGACTCGCGGGCCGCGACGGTGAGCGCCGCCCGGCGTACCGCCAGGTCCGCGCGCCAGGCCTTGACCGCCTGGGTACGGTGCGCCGCGATGCCGCTGGGCGGATAGGCGAGCGGGTGCCGCAGCCAGGCCCGGCGGAACTCGTGCCGGCGGCGGGCCAGCGGCTCGGGCATCGGCACGAGGCGTACCTCGGCGGCGCCGAGCCGCCAGCTCTGCGGCTGACCGGCCGGCGCCCGGCCGAGCAGCACGACGTCCCAGCCCGCGTCGGCGGCGGAGCGGGCCGCCTTCTGCACCCGGGAGTCCCCGATGACCCCGTTGTCCACCAGCATCACGACCCGTCCCCGGGTGCCCGCCGCTGCGGTCGTGCCGTCAGATCCCATTCCTGCTCGTTTCGTCGTCGCCAGCACCGCGCCCGCGGACCCGAGCGAGTCTACGACAGCGGTCGCGACGCGAACGCCCACCGCCGCCGGTACCCCACGATCTGCCGGACCGGTTGCTACCCTCCATCCTGTTCAACGGCCGGCGCCCGCTGCGGGTCGTTCGCCGGGTCGCCGGCCGCGCCACGCGGGCCCTCGGACAACCCCAGCTCAGCGCGAACGGGACCGCACAATGGACGTGGTGACCACCGAGGAACCCAGCCGGCCCGCGCCAGCCCCGCCGACCGGGCCGGCCACAGCCGAACGCGTCCGGCCCGGCCCCGTCCGGCGGCTGCGTGACGCCGCCCGGGACGCGGCACCCGCGCTGGCGGTGTTCGCGGTGATCCGGCTGATCGGCCTGCTCGTCGTCTACCTGTGGGCCCGCAACCTGGGCGAGTCCCCGGTCGAGCGGCTCACCCGGGCCGACGGCAACTGGTACGCGGGGATCGTCCAGCACGGCTACGACGCGTACGAGAAGACCCAGAGCAACATGGCGTTCTTCCCGCTCTACCCGGGCCTGACCGCGGCCCTGGAGCGGGTCTCCCCGTTCAGCCCGCGCGAGTCGGCCCTGATCGTGGCGTGGCTGGCCGCGCTGGCCGCCGCCTGGGGGCTGTACGCGATCGGCGCGCACCTGCACGACCGGCGTACCGGCATCCTGCTCGCCGCGCTCTGGGGCGCCGTGCCGCACGCCGTCGTGGAGTCGATGGGCTACAGCGAGAGCCTGTTCACCGCGCTGGCCGCGTGGACGCTGTACGCGCTGCTGCGCCGGCACTGGGTCACCGCCGGGGTGGTGTGCCTGTTCGCCGGCCTGACCCGGCCCACCGCCTCGTCGCTGATCCCGGTGGTGGGGCTGGCCGCGCTGCTGGCGATCGTCAGGCGGCGCGACGGCTGGCGGCCGTGGGCGGCGCTGCTGCTCGCCCCGGCCGGCTGGCTGGGCTACCTGGCCTGGGTGGGCGACCGGACCGGCCGGCTGGACGGCTGGTTCCACATCCAGTCCGCCGGCTGGGGCACCACGTTCGACTTCGGCGTCTACACGGTCGACCGCGGGCAGCAGGCGCTGGTCCAGGTGGCGGCGCTGCCGCTGCTGGTGGTCACCGTGGTGGCGCTGCTGTCGATCATGTTCTTCGTGCTGAGCGCGATCGACCGGCAGCCGTGGCACCTGCTGCTCTACAGCGGCCTGATGCTCGTCACCACGCTCGGCGCGGCCGGCTACTACCACTCCAAGGCGCGGTTCCTGCTGCCGGCGTTCCCGTTGCTGCTGCCCGCCGCCGCGGGCCTGGCCCGGGCCGGATGGGCCCGGGCCGCCACGGTGCTGGCGACACTCGTCGCGTTCTCCGCCTACTTCGGCGGCTACCTGCTGATGATCTGGACGAAGTCGCCCTGACCGGTCAGCGGGTGAACGGCCGGACGTCCCACACCCAGACGTCCGCGACCCGCTCCCCCGGTCCGTACAGCGCGTCCAGCACGGTCTTCAGGTTGTCGTGGCGGCGGGCGCCCCGGTCCGGCAGCACCACCGCGTCGGCCTTCCAGTAGCGGACGTCGGCGCGCGCCTGGTCGACGTCGGCCGGGCCGACTGTGGTGTCCCGCTCGCCGAGCGAGACGGCGGTGAGCAGCTTCGCCGTGGGCTGCGGGTCCACGCCCCAGCGGCCGGTGTTGTCGGTGGCGGAGACCGGGGCGAGGAAGTAGCCCTCGGGGACGGCGAAGCCGGCCACCGCCGCGGAACTCCAGTACAGCGACGTCATGCCGTTCACCGGCACGGGGACCAGCGTGCGGCCGGGGGCCACATGGTCCCGCCAGGTGCCGGCGGTGACGAAGTCCGGCACCGGAGTGCGGCCCTTGGCATCGAGCGGCATCGGCATGATCGGCAGCAGCGCGGCGGCCACCGCGACGGCCCCGACGCGGGCGGCCAGCCGGCCGGCGGGTTCGGTGCGGCGGGCGGCGAGCCGGTCACCGGCGACCGCGAGCAGCACGCCGAGCGCCACCGTGGTGATCAGCGCGAACCGGGACACCACCACGGAGTCGAACACGGGCAGGTCCTGCACCAGGGCGAACGGTGCGGGGACGTCGGTGCGGCGGGTGCCGACGGTCCAGGTGGTGCCGACGGAGAACAGCGCCGAGACCACTGCGACGGCGCCGAGCACCCGGCCCGTGGTCTCCCGGCGCAGCCACCAGAGCACACCGGCCGCGAGCACCACCAGGGACCAGCCGTAGAAGCTGGCCTGCTCGGTGGTGTTCGGCGCCCAGCCGATCGCGCTGGTCGGGCCACCGGCGAGCGACTTGGTGGCGAACTGGACGAACGAGCCGAGCTTCAGGGCGTAGATGTCCGGGGTGCCGGGGTGGCCGACCCGGTGCTGCGGACCGGCGAACTGCATCCACAGCGGGTACGCCGCCGCGGCCGACACCAGCACGCCGGTGATCGCCAGGCCGGACAGCAGCGGGCGCAGCCGGCGCACCGCGTCGCGGGGCCGGAACGCGAGGTAGGCCAGGACCAGCATCAGGCAGCCGAGCGCGGTCAGGAAGAGGATCTCCAGGCTGATGAAGAACTGGGCGACCACCAGCCCGCCCAGGATCAGGCCGTCGCGGATCACCCGCTCGCCCCGCGACAGCGCGACCACCCGCCAGACGATGAACGGCACCAGCCACTGCGCGGTGATGTGCGGGTGGCCGTTGCTGTGCGAGATCAGCGCGGGCGCGAAGGCGCAGAACAGCCCGCCGACGAACGCGGCCGCCCGGGAGCCGACGACGTGCCGGGACAACACGTGGTACCAGGCGTACCCGGTGCCGGCCAGGTTCAGCGTGATGAACAGCAGATAGGAGAAGGACGCGCCGAACAGCAGGGTGAACGGGGTGAGCACCAGGCCGGGCAGTTGCATTCCGACGTTCGTCATCAGGTTCACGCCGGCCGGGGCGTTCTGCAGCGTGGTGAAGAACGGGTTCTCCAGGTTGGTGACAGCGTGCGCCGCGTACGCCAGCATCCACTCGTTGAAGCCCTGGTCGTTCGGGCGGCTGCCGAGCAGCCGGCCGTCGTAGTCGCGCCAGCCCCGGGCGGTGACCCAGAACGCCCCGGCGAGGTAGATCAGCGCCACCAGCGCGTCGGCCCGCCGCCACCGGCCGCCGCGCCGCTTTTCGGCCGCGGTGTCCGGCTCCGGCTGCTCCTCGGCCGCGGTCGTCGCCGGGCTCGGGGCGGACGGCCCCGGATCGGACGAGTCGTCGGCCGCGGGCCCGTCGCCGCCGGTGGGGGCGGGCTCACGGTCGCGGGTGTCGGGCGCAGGCGCGGTCATGGCGTAGGAGTCTACGAAAGCGGAGGCCGCGGTCGAGGACCGGCCGAGACGGCGTGTCCGGCCGGCCGGGACCGCCGGCGACGGCGCCGCGGTGATCCGGGGCACGGCACACCCGCCGGCCGCCCGGCGGCGGCAGGTCCGGCGCGCGGAACGGCGTTATTGTAGTGTCCGCAGGCGCTCCGGCGGTCGTTACGCGGCCACCGGCACAGCAGGTACCGGGTCCGGCCGAGCCGTCCAGGCCGTGACACGGCATCTCCCCACCTCCCCAGGATCGGAATCGATGAACAACGGGCGAACTCTCTGGGACTCGTTGAAACTCCCCCGGCCGCGACGGTCCGGGTCCCGGCCGCACATGGTCTACCTCGCGATCGGCTTCCCACCGGCGGCCAAGAGCTGCGCCTACCGGATGCGGGAGACCGCCAACCAGTTCGCCGCCGCGGGCTGGGACGTGACCGCGGTCACCATCGCCGACGAGGCCTGGGAACGGGAGTACGGACTCGACCACACCCTCTCCCAGGGCGTGGACCCCAACGTGCGCGTGGTGAAGCTGCCGCTGTTCCGCGACGACCTCGAGACCGACATCCGCTCGTTCACCGAGCAGCGTGCCCTGGCGCACCTGGACTACCTGGCCGAGCTGCGCAAGCAGAACCTGAAGATCTTCCCCGAGCCGGTCTTCGGCGGCTGGCGTCCGGCGCTGGAGAAGGCCCTGCTCCGCATCCACAAGGAGCGGCACGTCGACCTGCTGGTGACCACCTGCGCGCCGTACGTCAACCTCTCCGCGACCTGGAAGCTGTGGGAGACGCACCGGGTGCCGTACGTCGTGGACTTCCGCGACGGCTGGTCGGTCGACGTGATCAACAACGGTGAGGCGTTCACCCGCGAGTCGGTCTCCGGGCAGTGGGAGATCAAGCTGCTCACCAACGCCGTCGCCATCTGGAACGTCAACGAGCCGATCTCCCGCTGGTACCGCGAGCGCTATCCGGAGCTGGCGCACAAGATGCGCGTCGTGCGCAACGGCTACGACGCGGCGAGCATCCCGGCCCAGGTCCGCCCCGCCCCGCCGGACCGGCCGCTGACCTTCGGCTACCTCGGCGCGCTGAACCTTCCCGTACCGCTGCTGAGCGCCGTGCTGGAGGGCTGGCGCACGGCGCGCGCGGAGGACCCGGCGCTGGCCGACGCCCGCTTCGAGGTACGGGGCCACATCGGCGCCGCCTGGGCGCGCGGCGACAACGCGCACGCGGAGCTGCTCAGGGCCGCCGCCGTCGACGGCGTGCTGGTCGGCGGCTCGGTGCCCAAGGCCGAGGTGGTCGACCTCTACTCCCGCTGGGACGCGGTGGTGCTGATGGTGACCGGCGGCCGGTACATGACGTCCGGCAAGGTGTACGAGTACATGGCCACCGGCCTGCCGGTGGTCTCCGCCCACGAGGCCGACCACGACGCCTCCACCGTGCTGTCCACCTACCCGCTGTGGACCGGCGCGGTCGGGCTGGACCCGGCCGAGCTGGCCGGCGCCTTCCGGCGGGCCGCCGCGATGGCCCGTACCGCGGACGGGGCCGAACGGGAGAAGGCCCGCGCCGAGGCGCGGCAGTACGCCCGCGAGGAGCAGCTCATCCCCGCCGTCCGGGAGGTGACCGACCTGGTGCTGGGCGCCGGCGGTCCGGCCGGCGCCGCACAGCCCGCCCCCGCCGGCGCGCGCGTCCTGGCCCGAGAAGGTAGGTCATGATCGAGGTCCTGATGGTTATGGGCACCGTCCCCGGACGGGTGGCGGTCCTGACCGACGCGCTCCAGCAGTTCCGCGACAAGGGCGTCACCGTACGGGTGGCCACCACCTTCGACCCGGTGGAGAAGATCCCGGCGGCCACCGAGCTGGCCGAGGTGCACCTGCTGCCCACCGCCAAGGAGCTGGGCCCCCGGTTCGGCCGGATGGTCAAGCGGGCGGCCCCGGCCCGGCGCCCGTGGCTGCGCGCCCAGCGCGACCCGTGGGTACGCCGGCACGCCAAGCGGGCCGACGTCCTGGTCGCGCTGGACGCGCAGGCACTGCACACCGTCTGGCAGCTCGCGCAGCGGTACCGGCGGGCCGACGCCGTCTACGGCATCGCGCCGGCGCTGCGCGCGGTGGAGAAGCGGTCCGCCGACCCGGCCCGCTACCGCCGTCCTCGGCTGAACACCGTCGGCCCGGCCCCGAGCGTGCTGGCGAGCGCCACCCGCAGCCAGACCGTCGACCTGGCGAAGCGGGTGTTCGAGATCAGCACCGGCAAGCGGGCCATGAAGCTCGGCCCGGTGCGCTGGTTCTGGCAGGGCGCCGTCACCGCGCCTGGCCTGCCGGAACGGCACCGCGGCAAGATCGCCCGTCGGGTCACCGGCACCATGCTCAAGACCGGGCACGGCGCCAGCGCGAAGCGGCTGGCGCTGGCGGCGCAGGGCCGGCTCACGAGCCCGGCGACGAAGGGCCAGCTCCTCGGCCCGATCGTGGACGCGGAACTGAGCCAGGGCAAGGTGCCCGAGCACCTGATGACAGTGGTGCGGGGGCAGCTCAAGCTGGCCGACGGCTTCCTCAAGAAGCGCAACCCGGGCAAGGCCGCACCGCACGTGCTGCGCGCGTTCAACCTGATGTTCCACCGGATCGTGCAGTTCGACGGCACCACCTCGCCGCTGGCCGAGGATCCGGAGAAGTTCCTCGCGCCGCTGCACAACAGCGAGGCCGGGAAGGCGATGGCGACGCCGCGCGGGCGGCAGAGCCCGGCGGCGTTCCCGCCGGCCGGCCGGCCGCACCGGATGCTCTTCTTCACCGGGCTGAACGACAACTTCCTCGGGCCGATCCTGGAGCGCTACGAGGCGATGCCCGGGGTGGAGGTCCGCCGGCTGAACCTGATGGAGGAGTCCATCCTCCCGGTGCTCAGCAACGGCCGCACCAACGTGACGCTCCACATGCTCGCCGGGGCCTCGAAGCGGGCCGGCGAGGTCCAGGAGGCGTGGGGCCCTCACCTGGAGTGGGCGGACACGGTCTTCGTGGACTGGTGCAACCTCGGCGCCGCCATGCTGACGATGATCGACCCGGGCACCACCCGGGTGATCGTCCGGCTGCACAGCTTCGAGGCGTTCAGCTGGTGGCCGCACCTGACCGACTGGTCGCGTGTGGACGACGTGGTGTTCGTCTCCGAGCACCTGCGCGACCTGGCACTGGCCGCCGTGCCTCGGCTGCGCGCCCCGCAGGGGCCCCGGACGCACATGATCAGCAACGCGATGGACCTGCACCGGTACGTGGCGCCGAAGGTCTCCGCGGACAGCCGGTTCACCCTCGGGCTGGTCGGGCTCAGCTCGCTGGCGAAGGACCCGCGCTGGGCCCTGGCGGTGCTGCGCGAGCTGCGCCGCCGCGACGAGCGGTACCGCCTCAAGCTGGTCGGCGACGACCTCAACCCGGAACTCAGCCCGGCGATCTCCGACTACGTGCGGGAACTCGACGCCGAACTGGCCGAGCTGGAGCCGTCCGGCGCGGTGGTGCGGACCGGCCGCACCTCGGACGTGCCGGGCGCGCTCACCGACGTCGGGGTCATCCTCAGCACCTCGCTGCGGGAGAGTTTCCACTGTGCGCTCGTCGAGGGCGCGGCCAGCGGCGCGGTGCCGGTGGTGCGGGACTGGCCGTTCTTCGCCGGCCGTCCGCACAGCGCCCGGAGCCTGTTCCCCAGCGACTGGGTGGTGGGCACGCCGCAGGAGGCCGCCGAGCGGATCCTGGCCCTCACCGCCACCGAGGAGGTCTGGCGGGAGGCGGGCCGGGCCGCGGCGTCGCACGTGCTGAGCACCTGGGACTGGTCGGTGACGCAGAAGGACTTCGACCGGCTGCTGCTGGAGCCGCCGGCCACCGCCGGCTGAACCGGCTTACGACGGAGATCGGCCGGCTCCCCCTGTGGGGGGCCGGCCGAACCGTTTGTGCCGGGGGTCAGCGCGTCGTGGCGGCGTACTCCCGCTCGTCCTCGGGGCGCCGGGACGACGGCGGACGCGTCCCGCCCGTCGACGCGCCCAGCAGCGAGGCGTACACCTCGTCGAGGATCCGGGCCTGCGCCTCCCACGTCCAGCCCTCCAGCAGGCCGGGCTTGTCGTAGGCGGCCCGGTAGCGCTCCGGGTCGTCGAGCACGGCCCGGACCGCGCGGACGTAGTCGGCCCGGTCCTCGGCGGTGAACACCTCACCCTGCCCGGTGGCCCGCGCGGTCTGCGCCATGGTCTTCACGTCACTGACCACGATCGGCAGCCGGGCGTGCGAGTACTCCAGGAACTTGGTGATCAGCGCCAGCTCGTGGTTGGGCTTGTGGTGGATCGGGATGACACCGGCGTCCGCGCCGGACAGGAACGGCACCACCTGCCAGTGCGCCACGTACGGCAGCAGGTGCACGCGGTCCGCGACGCCGAGTTCGGCGGCACGCTCCCGCAGCGCCTCGGAGAACTGGTTGTCGCCGTTCGGGTTCATGGTCACGAACGCGACGTGCACGCCGGGCAGCTCCGGCAGCGCCTCCACCATGATCTGGCAGCCCCGGCTCGGGTTCACCGCACCGGAGTAGACGAGCACCGGCGTACGGGCGTCCACGCCGCACAGGGCCCGCAGGTCCGGCACGTCGCCGTCGGCCTCGGCCGGCGGCGCCATCGGCGCGTTGAGCACCACGGCCGGCCGGTCGGACAGGCCGTGGGTCTCCTGGAGCAGGTCGGCAAGCGTGTCGGAGACGGTCACCACCGCGTCCGGGTAGGCGGCGTACTCGGCCGTGTAGGCGATCTGGGCCGGCAGCCAGCGCGGGTTGTCGGCCCGGCCGGTGATGCCGCCGACGAACTCGTGGGCGTCCCAGACCAGCTTGGTCCGCCGCCCGGCGGCCCGGGCCCGCAGGGTCGCGCGCGCGCCGATGCCGAGCATCCGGAAGTCGTTGGCGTGGATGATGTCCGGCTTGAGCTCGTCGAGCGTCTTGCGGAAGGCGATCTCGAAGTCCCACAGGCCCGGGTCCAGCCGGCGCCAGGACCGGTCGCCCATCAGCCCCTGCCAGAACCGCACGGGCAGGCGGCTGAACAGCGCCTCCGGATCGGCCTGCGACTTGCGCAGCCGGCGGGTCTCGCCGCTGCGGAACCGCACCCAGCGGGCGAGCGCGGTGGCGGCGGCGCGGGCCGGCAGCTGGGCCGCCCGGCCCACGGTGGCCGGCAGCCCGCCGCCCAGCGCCTGGGCCCGGACGCGGCGCTCGTACAGGTCGGCCTGCCAGGCCTTGATCTCCTGGACCCGGTAGGCGGCCTTGGTGGTGTTCGCGTACGCCAGCGGCCGGCGCAGCGACCGGCTGTACTCGCGGGGCAGCCGGTGCAGCGGCTTGGGCACGCGCAGCAGCCGCACCTCGGCGTCGCCGATGCGCCAGGTGTCGACGTCGGAGCGGGCGTTACGGATGCCGAGGAGGAAGACCTCCCAGCCGGCGTCGGCGGCCGACCGCGCCGCCTTCTGCACCCGGGAGTCGCCGTGGACGCCGTTGTCGACCAGCATCACCACCCGGCCCCGGGTCGGTCGGGCATCGCTGTGAGCGCCAGCTTGCATCGGGTGTTTCTCCTCGTTGACGGGGCGGGCGTGGGGTGGTGGGTGGGCGGTCACCGCAGGAACGCGTCGAAGACCTCGGCGGTGCGTCGCCCGTCGTGGTGGTCACGGACGTAACGTGCGCCCTCCGCGGCCAGGGCGACCGCGGCGGGCCTGTCGTCGAGCAGCGACTCGATGGTCTTGACGAGCGTGGCGGGCGTGGCGTTGGCGATCGGCGGCGCGACTCCGGCGGCCCGGTGCGGGCCCTCGCTGAGGTACGCCACCACTACCTTGCCGGCAGCCATCCCCTCACAGGAGAAGGTGCCGTAGCTGCCCATCACCAGCTGGTCGACCACGATGTCGCACTCCTGCACCTGGCGACGCATCTCGTGGTGCGGTAGCCCTTCCACCAGGCGCAGTTCGATGATCCGTCGGTCGTGCAGCTCCCGCAACCGGGGCAGGAGCCGGTCGGTGCCCTTTGTCCACCGTTTCGACGGCGCGTGCAGCACCACCGGCCGGGCGCGTTCCAGCACCGGGCGGTCGCAGGCCCAGGCGTCCACGTCGACGATCAGCGGCGCCCAGGTGGCGAACGGCACGTCGTCCAGCAGGTCGGGGGTGGTCACGAAGAACGGCAGGCCGCTCTCCTCGGCGGTGCGCCGGTTCCGTTCGGTCACCGTGGTGAGCTGCCCGATCAGGTCCTCCGGCGCGTCCCGGAACGCGGACTCGGGGTGCCGTTCCAGGTGCGCGCCGGGGTGGCGGATCTCACTGCCGTGCGCCAGCAGCGCGACCTTGAGCCGGGCCCGGCGCAGCGCGGGCAGGTCCGCCGAGATGTCGTCGCCGTTGGCCCGGCCGAGCACCGGGCGGAACGCGTCCACGATCAGGTGGGTGTACCAGCCGAGCACCCGCTCGGCCTGCGCGGCCTGTACGTCGAGCCGGTGCTCGCCGGGGTAGTTCAGGTAGCGGTCGGCCGGGTAGCGGTAGGTGGCCGGCGGCTTGGCCATCACCAGTTCGACGCCGACGTCGGCGCGCGCGGTGGTGATCGCCACCGCCAGGGCGGAGAGCTGCCCGGCATAGTTCGCCGTGCCCAGCCCCAACCGGATCGGCCCGGCGCCGAGCGGACGCCACGGGCCGGGCGTGCCGGCCTCGGTCGGCGCGACCGGCGGCTCCGGCGGCTCATCGCCGCCGCGCTGCCGGGCCCGTTCCACCGCCTTGGTGAAGGAGGGCAGCGAGCCGGGGGCGAAGAGATCGCCGATGCCGTGCCGGGCCAGGTGCTCGCGGACCGCCCGGCTGTCGGCCGCTACCACTGGTAGCCCGGCGGTGCGGAAGGTGTCCAGCAGGCCGAGGCCGGCGTCCGGGTCGAACCCGAACACCGCCACGTCCGCGGAGGCGAGGAACGCGGCCGTCACGGTGCGCGGACGCGGCACCACGTGGACCCGGCGCCGGGCCTTGCCGGCCCGGCTGATCAGGTCCTGTGCCGCCGCCCGCTCCGCCCCGTCACAGGCCAGCGCCAGGTGGACCTCGGGCAACCGGGCCAGGGCGCGCAGCACGCCGTCCAGCGCCCGGTCGCGTGTGATCCCGCCGGCGTGCACCAGCAGCGGCGTGCCGGCGGGAAGCTCACACAGTTCGCGTACCGAAGGGGTCTGCCAGGGCCGCGTGCCGGCGGCGGCCCGGCGGAGCGCGATGCGCCACCGCCGGGGGATCCGCCGCCGTACCGCCGAGACCGTCCGCCGCACCGGCGCCGGGCTCATCGCAGTGCCGGCTCCGCGTCGCTGCCGCTGGCCGCGACGGACACGACCTTGCCGTCGGCGGAGGACTCCAGCAGGGCGGCGGCGACCTGCACGGTACGCAGGCCCTGCCGCAGCGTGACGATGTCGCTCTGCTTGCCCTCCACCGCGTCCCGGAAGCGCTCGTGCTCGACCAGCAGCGGCTCCCGCTTCGGGATGGCGAAGCGGACCATGTCGCCCTCTGCCACACCGCGGAAGGCGCGCAGCGCCTCCCACTCGGTGTCGATGGCGGCGTTGGCGTAGAACGTCAGGTCGGCGGTGAGCGTGTCGGCCACGAAGCAGCCCTTGTCACCGGTGACCACAGTGGACCGCTCCTTGAGCGGGCTGAGCCAGTTCACCAGGTGGTTGACCATCGTGCCGTCGGCGAGCTGGCCGACCACGGCGACCATGTCCTCGTGCAGCCGGCCGCTGCGCGAGACGGTGCGGGCGGCGACCGAGCTGTACTGCTGGCCGGTCACCCAGGCGGTCAGGTCGATGTCGTGGGTGGCCAGGTCCATCACCACGCCGACGTCGGCGATCCGGTGCGGGAACGGGCCCTGGCGCCGGGTCACGACCTGGAACACCTCGCCCAGCTCACCGGCCTCCAGGCGGGTGCGCAGGCTCTGCAGCGCCGGGTTGTAGCGCTCGATGTGCCCGACGCCCGCGACCAGGCCGGCGTTCTCGAACGCCTCGACCAGCCGGGTGGCGGCCTCGACGGACTGGGCCAGCGGCTTCTCGATCAGCGCGCAGACGCCGTTGGCGGCCAGCTCCATGCCGATCGGCTCGTGCAGCGCCGTCGGGCAGGCCACCACGGCGTAGTCGACACCGAGGGCGAGCAGGTCGCTCAGCTCGGGTACGACCGGAGCGCGCAGCGTGCCGGTGACGTCGCCGGCCGGGTCGACCACGCCGACCAGCTCGACACCGTCCAGGTTGGACAGCACGCGGGCGTGGTTGCGGCCCATCGCGCCGAGGCCGATCAGGCCGGCCCGCAGCTTGCGACCTTCACCTTCACTCATCGGGCACCGCCGGCCAGGTTCGCGCCCTCGGCGATCCGCTCCAGGTCGGCCTGGCTCAGCGACGGGTGCACCGGCAGCGAGACCACCTCGGCGGCGGCCCGCTCGGTCTCCGGCAGGTCCCACGGGCCGGGCTTGCCGTCGGTGCCGAGGTACGGCTTGAGCCGGTGGATCGGGGTCGGGTAGTAGACCGCGTTGCCGATGCCCAGCTCGGTGAGGCGGGCCTGGGCGGCGTCGCGGTTGCCCCGCACCCGCACCGTGTACTGGTGGTAGACGTGCTTGGCGCCGTCGGCGACCGGCGGGGTGATCATGCCGGTGATCGCCGAGTCGAGGAACTTGGCGTTGGCGCGGCGCTGCTCGGTCCACTCGGCGAGCTGGGTGAGCTGCACCCGGCCGATGGCGGCGGCCACGTCCGTCATGCGCATGTTGGCGCCGACGATCTCGTTTGCGTACCGCTGCTCCATGCCCTGGTTGCGCAGCAGCCGCAGGGTACGGGCCAGCTCGGCGTCGGCGGTGCTGATCATGCCGCCCTCGAGGGAGTGCATGTTCTTCGTCGGGTAGAAGCTGAAGCAGCCGGCGGTGCCGAACGCGCCGACCGGGGTGCCGTTGAGCTCGGCGCCGTGCGCCTGGGCGGCGTCCTCGACCACTGCGAGGCCGTGCTGCTGCGCGATCGCCATGATCCGGTCCATCGCGGCCGGGTGGCCGTAGAGGTGCACCGGCATGATCGCGACGGTCTTCGGCGTGACCGCGGCGGCGACCGCCTCCGGGTCCACACAGAAGCTGCCCGGCTCGATGTCCACGAAGACCGGCTCGGCGCCGACCAGCCGGACCGCGTTGCCGCTGGCGGCGAACGAGAACGAGGGGACGATGATCTCGTCGCCCGGGCCGAAGCCGAGTGCCATCAGCGTGAGCTGGAGCGCGGAGGTGCCGGAGTTGACGGCGATGCAGTGCCGGCCGCCGACCAGGTCGCCGAACTCCTCCTCGAACGCCGCGACCTCGGGCCCCTGCACGACCCGGCCGCTCCGCAGCACCCGGACGGCCGCCTCGATCTCGGCTTCGCCGATGATCGGCCGTGCGGGGGGAATGAACTCTGGATGCGGCCCGGCCATGGGGCTTCCTCCTGTCGACGCGTGGTTCATGGGAGACATTTCGGGGGATGGTACCGCTCTGTCGGGGAAACCAGCCGTTCGCACTGATTGTCCGACTGGTTGTGACCTTCTGTTCATGATCGGCGACGGACCTCCGGGGGCGGCCCGGGGCTCACACTTCCACCTCGTCGCGCGCAGGCTCCACGCATGCTACCCGCAGGGCGGCGACGATCGCGGCCGCCATCCGGGGCACCTCGACCGGCTCCAGCGGGGCCCGGGAGATCGCCATCCGCCAGTAGACCGGACCGACGATCAGATCGACAGCGGCGCGACGGTCGGTGGCCGGGGACAGCTCGCCGCGCTCGACCGCCCGGCCGATCAGGATCCGGCCCACCGCCTGCTGGTAGTCGTCCAGGGCGGCCTGCAACTTCTCCGCGATCTGCGGGTTGCGGGCGGCCTCGGCCAGCAGGTCCGGGATGATCTGGGCGGCCAGCCGGTGGCGCAACGCGCGCGCCATCACGTGCAGCAGGATCTCCAGGTCACCGAGGAGGCTGCCGGTGTCCAGCAGCGGGATGTTCCGGCCCGCCACCGCCGAGACCATGTCCAGCACCAGATCGAGCTTGGAACGCCAGCGGCGGTAGATAGCGGTCTTGCTCACACCGGCGCGGCGGGCCACCGCCTCGATGGAGAGGCGACCGTAGCCGACCTCGGCCAACTCCTGCATCACCGCCGCGCGGATGGCGCTGGTGATCTCGCCACGCAGCACCGCCGCGCCGGCCGGGGCACGCCTCTTCTCGGTCGTCACGTGGAACAATGTAGCGCAACGACGGTACGGTTGCGTCCCGACGTTCGGTGGACTACCTTCCATGCAGCAGCGAGGCGGCTCCTCCCGCCCGGCCACGCTGGATCTCTTTCACCGCACTGCTCCCCATCAGCACGAAAGATCGGAGCGCCTGAACATGGCCAACACCGCGGTGGCCGACCCCGAATCCGGACTGACCCGGGCCCAACTGGCCCAGCGGTACGGACTACGGGTGGCCGGGGAACGACCAGCCCTGGGCGAGTACGCCCGGCGGCTGTGGGCGTACCGGCACTTCATGACCGCGTACTCGCGGGCGAAGGTCGCCTCCTCGCTGAGCAACACCCAGCTCGGCCAGCTCTGGCAGGTGCTGACACCGCTCACCAACGCGGCCGTCTACTTCCTGATCTTCGGCGTGATCCTGGCCCAGCACCGGAACGTGCCGAACTTCATCGCGTACCTGTGCACGGGCATCTTCATCTTCATCTTCACCCAGACGGCGGCGACGAACGGCGTCAGCGCGATCACCGGCAACCTGGGCCTGATCCGGGCGCTGCAGTTCCCCCGGGCGGCGCTGCCGATCACGGTGACCCTGGTGCAGCTCCAGCAGCTGCTCATGTCGATGGTGGTGCTCGCCGTCATCGTGCTGATCACCGGCGAGCCGATCACCCTGCGCTGGGTGCTGATCGCGCCGATGCTGCTGCTCCAGACGATCTTCAACGTCGGGCTGAGCATGGTCATGGCCCGCCTCGGCTCCAAGGCCACCGACCTCAAGCAGATCATGCCGTTCGTGATGCGCACCTGGCTGTACGCCTCCGGCGTGCTCTACCCGGTGTCGCTCATCCGCCAGCACCTGCCGGGCTGGGCGGCGAACGTCCTGGAGTGGAACCCGCCGCTGGTCTTCATCGAGCTGGCCCGTTACGCGCTGCTCGACTCGCACCAGGCGAACCTGATCAGCTCGCCGCTGAAGCTGTGGGCGCTCGGCCTGTTCTGGGCGGTCGTGATGGGCGCCGGCGGATTCGTCTACTTCTGGCGCGGAGAGAAGGAGTACGGCCGTGGCTGAGCAGACCCTGCCGCTGAACGCCGGCCCGGTGACCGACTCGGGCCGCGTCCCCACTGTGGTGGTGGACGACGTGCACGTGATCTACCGGATCCACAAGGGCGCGAGCGGCGGCACCACCCCGGTCTCCGCGCTCAAGCGGATCGTCTCCCGCACCAAGGCGCCGAACATCCGCGAGGTGCACGCGGTCAAGGGCGTGAGCTTCACCGCGTACGAGGGTGAGGCGATCGGCCTGATCGGCAGCAACGGCTCCGGCAAGTCCACGCTGCTGCGGGCCATCGCCGGGCTGCTCCCGCCGGCCCGCGGCGCGGTCTACACGAAGGGCCAGCCGTCGCTGCTCGGCGTGAACGCCGCGCTGCTCAACGACCTGTCCGGCGAGCGCAACGTGGTGCTCGGCTGCCTGGCCATGGGCATGCCGCCGGAGGAGGTCAAGCGGATCGCCCCGGAGATCATCGAGTTCTCCGGGATCAACGAGCGCGGCGACTTCGCCTCGCTGCCGATGCGCACCTACTCCTCCGGCATGGGCGCGCGGCTGCGCTTCGCGATCTCCTCGGCGAAGAAGCACGACGTGCTGCTCATCGACGAGGCGCTGGCCACCGGCGACCGCAAGTTCCGGGTCCGCAGCGAGCAACGGGTCCGCGAGCTGCGCGACAGCGCCGGCACGGTCTTCCTGGTCAGCCACTCGATCGGCTCGATCCGGGACACCTGTGAGCGGACCATCTGGCTGGAGAGCGGCGTCCTGAAGATGGACGGTCCCACCAAGGAGGTCTGCGACGCGTACGAGAACCAGAAGTAGCGCCCCGGAGCGCACCGCACCGGGTTCCGCCCGCGGCGGTGCGCTCCGGCGTCCGCGTTAAGGTTCTCGGATCCATCCCCTTTCACCCAGAGTGAGGTACGGCAATGACGCAGGACCACACCACCGCACCGGACGCCACGCCGGCGAGCCCGGCACCCTGGCGCCCCGCACGTACGGTGGCCGTGATCCTCGCCGGGGGGACCGGCACGCGCCTCGGGCTGGGCATCCCGAAGCAGCTCCTCAAGATCGCCGGTAAGCCGATCATCGAGCACACCCTGGCCGTCTTCGAGGCCGCGCCGGAGATCGACGAGATCATCGTGCTGATGACCACCGGGCACGTCGACGACGCGCGGCGCATCGTCGCCGACGCCGGTTTCCGCAAGGTCACCAAGGTGATCGAGGGCGGCGAGACCCGCAACGACACCACCCGCATCGCGCTCGACGCGGTCGGCGAGGGCGACGTCAACATCCTCTTCCACGACGCGGTCCGCCCGCTGGTCAGCGCCCGGATCGTGCGCGAGTGCGTGAACGCGCTCTGGACGTACTCGGCCGTCGACGTGGCCATCCCGTCCGCCGACACGATCATCCAGGTCGACGCGGACGAGTGCATCACCG
This sequence comes from Micromonospora sp. NPDC049151, assembly GCF_040648395.1. NCBI lineage: Bacteria > Bacillati > Actinomycetota > Actinomycetes > Micromonosporales > Micromonosporaceae > Micromonospora > Micromonospora sp. NPDC049151. Next base: position 90,922 of record NZ_JBEZDP010000016.1, on the reverse strand, counting down.
ACATTCCGGTCCGCTCCCGGCTGCGCCGCGGCCAGACCCCGCAGGCGTTCCGCTCCGGCACCATCCGCGAGGCGTACCGCCGCGCCGAGGGCGACCCCGACTTCGCCGCCACCGACGACTGCGGGGTGGTGCTGCGCTACCTGCCCGGCACACCGATCAAGGTGATCGACGGCTCGGACGAGAACATCAAGGTCACCCACCCGGTCGACGTGCACCTGGCCGACAAGCTGTTCCAGCTCGCCGCCGCCCAGGCGCCCCGGCTGACCGACCACCGCAGCTACGCCGAGGAGCTGACCGGCCGGACCATCGTGGTCTTCGGCGGCAGCTACGGCATCGGCCACGACCTGGCCGAGCTGGCCCGGGGCTACGGCGCCCAGGTCTTCCCGTTCAGCCGCTCCACCACCGGCACGCACGTCGAGCGCGCCGAGGACGTGGCCGCCGGGCTGAAGACCGCGTTCGAGGCGACCGGCCGGATCGACCACGTGGTGGTCACCGCCGGCATCCTGGAGAAGGGCGCACTGGCCGAGATGGATGAGGAGACGATGGACCGTCTCCTGCACGTCAACTTCGTCGGCCCGGTCACCATCGCACGCCAGTCGCTGCCGTACCTGCAGCAGACAAAGGGCCAGCTGCTGCTCTACACGTCCAGCTCGTACACCCGGGGCCGGGCCCGCTACGCGCTCTACTCGGCCACCAAGGCCGCGCTGGTCAACCTGACCCAGGCGCTCGCCGACGAGTGGGCCGAGTTCGGCGTACGGGTCAACTGCGTCAACCCGGAGCGCACCGCCACCCCTATGCGGACGCGGGCGTTCGGCGAGGAGCCGGAGCACACCCTGCTCTCCTCCGAGGCGGTCGCGCAGGCGTCCCTGGACGTGCTGATCTCCGACCTGACCGGCCAGGTGGTCGACGTGCGCCGGGCCCCGGGCGAGCAGGCCGCCGCGGTACCGGCCCAGCCGGGCCCGGACCGGTCCGAGCTGTCCGCCGACGCCTGAATCCGACGGGACGTACCAGATGCGTGGTGACCTGGTCCGCAAGCTGCTCGCCCGGGTGCTGACCACCGGGCTGGCGGTGCTGGCCTTCCTCGTCGTGGCACTCACCGGGGCCACCGGCTGGGGCCTGGCCCTGGCCGTCGCGGCGCTCGCCGCGACCGCGTGGGAGCGCCGGGTCCGGCCGTCGGCCGACGGCCTCGCCGAGACGGTGCTCGTCGCCGCCGGCATCCTGGTCGGCTACGCCCGCCGTCTCGACGACGGTTTCGACCCGGTGCTGGCCGCCACCGCGCTGGTGCTGCTCGGGCTGGTGCTGCTGGTCGGGCCGCTGCGGCAGGCCGGCGCGCTGGAGCTCCGCGCGGCCAACCTCCCGGTCCGCACCTGGACGCCTGTGGTCGCGGCCCGGCTCGGCGACACGCTGCTGGTGCTGCTCGCCGTGGTGGCGCTCGCCGCCGTCCTGGTGCTGCCGGCCTGGACGGCGCTGGCCGCCGCGCTGCTGGTGGGCGCCGGGTGCGGGACGGTCGCGCTGGACCTCGCCCGGCGGCGGTTCCGGCCGCCCGCCGGCGGTGGCCCGGTCGGCCGGGCGCTGCGCCGCCACCAGCCCGAGTTCGTGCTGCACTTCTCCGCGCCGCCCGGCTCGGAATATCAGGTCACCATGTGGCTGCCGTACCTGGAACGGATCGGGCGCCCGTTCGTGGTGGTGCTGCGCGAGCCGGAGCTCCTGCCCGCGGTGGCCGCCGCCACCCGCGCCCCGGTGGTCCTCTGCCCCACGCTGAAGGCGCTGGACGAGGCGCTGGTGCCGAGCCTGCGCGTGGCGTTCTACGTCAACCACGGCGCGAAGAACGCCCACCTGATCCGGTTCAACCAGCTCACCCACGTGCAGCTGCACCACGGCGACAGCGACAAGGCCCCCAGCGCCAACCCGGTCTCGGCCATCTTCGACAAGATCTTCGTGGCCGGGCAGGCGGCTGTCGACAGGTACGCCCGCGCCGGCGTGGAGATCCCCGCCGACAAGTTCGTCGTGGTCGGCCGTCCCCAGGTCGAGGCGATCGAGGTACGCCGGGAGCCGGTCACCCCGTCGGCGCACCCCACTGTGCTCTACACCCCGACCTGGACCGGGCACCACGCCGACGCCAACTACTGCTCGCTGCCGGTGGCCGAGACGTTGATCCGCCGGCTGATCGACCGCGAGGTGGCGGTGATCCTGCGCGCCCACCCGTACACCGGCAAGAACCCGGCCTCGGCCCGTCAGCTCGCCCGGCTCACCGAACTGCTCGCCGCCGACCGGGCGAAGACCGGCCGGCCGCACCTGTGGGGTGCCGCAGCGGCCCGCGAGCTGACGCTGACCGAGTGCGTCAACCACGCCGACGCGCTGGTCTCCGACGTTTCCGGGGTCATCTCCGACTGGCTCTACTCCGGCAAGCCGTACGCGGTCACCGACACCGGCGCCGACGGCGAGCACTTCGTCGAGCGGTTCCCGCTCGCGGCGTCCGGCTACGTGCTGCGGCGGGACATGTCGAACGTGGACGAGGTGCTCACCGACCTGCTCGACGCCGACCCGAAGGCCGCGCAGCGCTGGGCCGCGCGGACGCGCTACCTGGGCGACTTCCCCGCCGACGCCTACGCCGAGGCGTTCCTCGCCGCCGCCCGCCGGGAGCTGGAACCCGACTGGGCGGTCCCGGCGCCGCGCGCCGTGGTGTAGGCCAGGTCAGAGGTACGGGTCGAGCAGGGCGAGCACCGCCGCCGGGTCCTCGACGTGCGCGTTGTGGCCCAGCCCCGGCAGCGTGGCAACCGGCACGCCCAGTTCCTTGAGCTGCGCGTCGGTCACCATCGGGTCCAGCTCGCCCCGGGCCAGCAGCACCGGCACGTCGGTGGCGGCCAGCAGCGCCGGCAGCCGGGGCTCCCCGACCGCGAACGCGGCCGGGTCCATGGCGAGCCGCCAGCGGCCGTCCTCCCGCCGCAGCCCCGCCTCCACCACGGGATGGTCCGGGGCGAACAGTCCGGCCAGCCCTGATACCCGCAGGTAGCGCCGGGCCGCCTCGTCGCGGGTGGCGAACCAGGTGACCGGCCGGGCGGCCAGCTCCGCCGACTTCGCCAGCTCGGCCGGGGACCAGACCGCCTTGATGCCGAGGCCCACCACCGCGTCGATCGGAAGACCCCGCTGCCGGGCGGCGAGCGCCAGCGCCACCACCCCGCCGAGCGAGTGCCCCAGCAGCACGAGCCGGTCGTCGGGGCCGAGCCGGACCGGGCCGAGCCCGTCGGCCACGCGTTGGGCCAGGGCCTCGAACGAGTAGCCGTGCAGCGGCGGCGACCAGCCGTGACCGGCCAGATCGCTGGCGAGCCAGCGGCCGGGCCAGCGGCGCTCCAGCAGCGGCGCCCAGGGCAGCCACACCTCACCGGTGGCGCCCATGCCGTGCAGGAGAACCAGATGCCGGTCACCCGTCGTATCGCCCATTGGCGCAGTCTGCCACCGCCCGCCCCGCCCCCGCGACACCGAACCCACCCCACCTCGGTCCCGCCCCGCCCTCACCCCCGCCCGTCGATCTTGCGGTTGCGGCCCCGCCGATGCCCGTGTTGCCCCGCTATGGAAGGGCCGAAAGTGCAAGATCAACGAGGGCGGTGGTGGGACGGGGAAGGCCGGCACCCCCCGGGGGGTGCCGGCCTTCGGGTTTGCGGACGGGTCAGGCGGAGTAGCCGCGGCTGGCGATCCAGTGCGCCAGGTCGATCGTGGTGACCCAGTACGACGGCAGCGACGGGTCGGCCGAGTCGGCGATCCGCACCATCCGGCCGTCGTTCTTGTAGCCCACCACCGCGACGTAGTGGCCACCGGGGAACGAGTGCCAGCCGCCGTTGGTGTCGGTGACGGTGCCGGCGACGTTCGCCACGACCGCGCGGCCGTTGCTGATCGCCTCGACCACGTCGGCCTGGAGCCGGTCCATCTGAGCCGGGCTGGCGGAGCCGGCGGGAATCATGCGGGTCCGGTACGGGTTGCCCTTGACCTGCTGGTTGAGCACCCGGGTGGTGTCCTCGGCCGAGTTGGTGCCCATCTCGGTGGTGCCGAGCGGACCGGCGAGCGCGTCCTGGCTGCGCTCGATGCCGGCGGCGCTGAGCGCGTTGCGCACGGCGGCCGGGCCGCAGTAGAAGTAGTTGATCTGCGCCTGGTAGTCGTAGTCGAGCGACCTGCTCGACGGCGGCTTCGGCTTCGCCTTCGCCGTGGTGTCCGGGTCCGCCGCCGCCTTCGCCGACGCCGACGCGCTGGGCGACGCGCTCGGCGCGGCCGAGGCACTGGGCGACGCCTGCGGGACGGCGATCCGGGCCTCGCCGCGGCTGGCGGGCTGCTCGCCGAGGCGGGCGGCGCCGAGTTCGGCGACCGATGCGGTGTTCTCCTGGACCGGCGCGTCGTCACCGGCGGTGGCGACGGTGCCGGCACCGGCGGCCAGCACGAGCGCGGCGGCCGATCCGGCGATGATCTGGTACGGGCGTTCGGTGACGATCCGTCGTAGCTGACGCTTCAGGTGGTGCTTCACGAAATCCTCCACGGGGCGTGAGCGGCGCACGCCGGCCCGGCACGCGGAGGAACTCACGCGTGCTGGCGGGGCCGGATGGCCGGGGGATCGGGAACGCCCGTGACGCCGGGCGCCCAGGGGGGCGGTTGCGGTCGCGCGTCAGGCGAGCGCGGGCACCGCGTTGCCGTGGAGGCGGGGGGACGATCGGGGGGTGGGCACGAGGTCGGTACTCCTTCCGTGACCGCCGACCGGGTTAGCTGACGGATTCGGGCGGGAAGTACGCCCTACCACGGGCCGTGGGCCCGCGGATTCACCCCGATGTTGCTTATGGGTCCCCGGTTCGTGAGACACGATTAGGCGGGTCGGTGCGGCGTCGCCGTCGGCGATCGGTTACCGCATCGACGCGCCGACACTACCGGCCGGTATTGCCCCCTGCCAAACGTCCCGACCTGCGTAAACGTGATCTGCGGTAACGGATTTCGGAACAGCCGGTTACTGACTTCACTCGATGGGACAAGCGGTTTTCACGTCACCCGGCGGCGGAAAGCGGACAGACTGCGAGCAGCCGGCCCGCAGTCGCGTGACTCGATGGCCCGTTCTGCGCCCGGCGCCCGATTCGACGGGCCGGGTCCCCGGGCCCGCAAACATCGCGGGTAACGATTCGGTCGAGACGCCCGTCTCAGCCCACCCGGGCCGGACGCCACCTGGCACGCCGCACCGGCGCGGGCACCGGCAGCGGGTTCGTCGCGGCGCTCCGGTACGCCGGGGCGGGCCACAGCGCCGCGGTGGCCGCGTACGCCTCGGCGGCGAGCGTACGGGCGGCCTCGGCGGCCAGTTCCGCGTCCCGCCAGGACTGCCGCTCCCGCGCGGCGGCGCTCTCCCACCCGGCCCGGCGCCCGTCCCGGACGATGCGGGCCAGCACGATCTCCTGGTCGGCCGGGTGCCGGCGCGGATCCCAGCCGTTGCGGCGGGCCAGCACGTCGGCGAGCTGGCGGGCGCTCAGGTCGCCCCGCCAGTGCGCCGTCATGGCGGCGTGGCGCAGCCAGCGCTCCCGGGTCGCGTACTCCGCGGGGGTTCGGGGTGTGCGCGGGGCGGCCAGCGCGGCGGCGCCGGCCAGGCGTCGGGCGGCGGCGTCCGCCTCGTCGTACGCGGTCCACGCCCGGTCCGCCTCGTCCTGCGCGGCCAGCCACTGCTCCCGGCGGCGCCGGGCGGTCTGGGCGGCCCCGGCGGCGGCCACCGCCACCTCCTCGGCGTACCGGATCAGGTCGTCGCGGCGGGCGGCGTCGGCGTCGGCCGGTTCGGCGGCGGCCTCCGGCGCGGCGTCGCGGTCGGGCCGGGCCACGAGCGCGGCGAGCAGGCCGAGGGCGAGCAGCAGCAGGAAGGACCAGATGGCGGCGGCCTCGGGCACGGAGGTGAGGAAGTGGTACAGAGCGGTCTGCGACATGGTCGGCACCTCACGGGAAGGACCTGGCGGGAGGACCCGCACGACCTCGCCGGGCGCCGTTGGGCCGCCGTGGCGGGTGCGGGGATGACGTGCGGTGGGTGCGGTGAACGGGCGCGGCCCGTGGGTGGATCAGCGGGCGGGCGGTGCCCGCGGGCCGGCCGGCGCGGCGGTCCGGCCGGCCGGGACCGGCTGCGGGTCACCCGGGACCGCCACCCGGGCGGCGGGTGCCGGGCCACCGGCGGGACGGGCGTGCCACTCGGCCACGCGGTCGGCCTCCGGCCGTGCGGCAGCCGAGGCGCCCACGGCCGGGTACGCCGGGACGGCGACCGCCGGAGCCGGAGCGGCGGCGACACCGGACGGCAGCGCGGCGGCGCCGAACGAGCAGGCGACGACCACGGCGAGACTGGCGAACATCCGGGCGGCCCAGCGCGCCACCCACCACACGGGGCAGGTGAGCGCGATCGGAAGCACGGGTACAAATTACCGCCGATCCCCCACCAACGCACCGCCGCACGGCGTGTCGCGGATCGACCGGCCGACGTGTGCGCGTGTCAGTCCGGGCGACGCCGCCCGGCGTACTCGACGCCCTCGGCCGGACCGGTCCCGGACGTCGCGCCGCCGTCGGCGGCCGGGGTGGCGGCGGGCCCGCGCGGAGCCGGCACGGCCGGTGCGCGCGACGCCGCGCGGGCCCGGCGGGACGGGCCGAGCAGGCGCATCATCGGCACCTCCACCCAGCGGTGCAGCGCGGCGGCCAGCGCGAGCGTGACCACCAGGAAACCGAGCACCGCGAGCGGGCCGCGCCAGCCGGGCAGCCCGGTCCCCCAGTGCCCGGTCAGCCGCAGCACGGTGACCATGACCAGCACGTGGACCAGGTAGAAGGCGAACGAGACCTCACCGAGCCAGACCATCGCCCGGGACCGCCACGGGGTGGACCGGCCGCGCACGTCGGCGTCCGCCGCGGCGGCGATGACCAGCAGGTACGCCACGGCGAGCAGGGCGGCCCAGAACTCGGCCGGGATCCACATCGCGGCGACCACCCAGGTGGCGACGAAGATGCCGGTGGCGGCGGCGAGGTTGGGTCCGCGCCAGCGGTGCCGGCGCATCAGCTCGGCGGCGGCCACCCCCATCCAGAACTCCAGCGACCGGGTCACCGGGAAGATCTGGGTGAACCACCACCGCTGTTCCTCCGGCACCAGGTGCTGGCCGGGCCACAGCGCCAGGATGAGCAGCGGCGCCGCGACCAGCACGGTCCGCAGCGCCCCGGTACGGGCCCGGCGCAGCCACGGCACCACGAGCGGCAGGCACAGGTAGAACGCCAGCTCACAGGAGAGCGACCAGCTCACGTTGTTGACGCTGTAGAAGTAGCCGCCCAGCGGGATCCACGCCTGGACCAGGAAGAAGTTGCCGATCGCCGCCCAGGGCACGACCGGGTCGGCGAACCAGGCCGCGATCGCCAGCGCCGCCACGAACGTCACCACGTGGTTCGGGTAGATCTTGGCGAGCCGCCGGCGCAGGAACGTCCACGCGCGTTCCCCGTCCCGGTACGACCAGACCAGCACGAACCCGCTGAGGATGAAGAAGAACTCCACACCGGAGAGGCCGAGGCTGAACGCCTTGTCCATCACCGGCTTCAGGTGCGGCTCGGCGATGATCCCCATGGTGCCGGCGTGGAAGGCGAAGACCAGCAGCGCGGCTACCCACCGCAATCCGGTCAGCGACGGCAGTCGTGGGGCACGGGTGACGGTCGGCGCGCTGGTCATTCCGGGCACCCTACCCCGGGGAACCGGGACGTTCCCGGCGAGCCGACGTCCAGCCGGTCGCCCAGGGGCGGCGGATAGGATTTCCCCTCCTGCACGCGCGGGCGCCCACCCGGCTCCCGCCGCACGCCGTGCCGTACGGAAGGTGAGCGAACCGGATGCACCAGCGGATCCTGCTCCGCGCCCGCAAGGGCGCGTTCGACGTCCTCACACCGGAGGAGACGTTCGCCGGCAACTGGATCGGGGACAACAGCGGCAACCTGGTCTTCAGCCACGCCGCGCACAAGCTGCTCGCCACCTCCACGGCCGAGATCACGCCGACCCGCAACCCGGCCGACCCGCGCCTGGCCGACGAGATCAACGAGCGGTACGACGTCTTCGTGGTTCCGCTGGCGAACGCGTTCCGCCGCAGCTTCGTGCACCGCCTGACGCCACTGACCCGGCTGATCGAGCGACTGAAGATCCCGGTGGTGGTGCTCGGCGTCGGCGTGCAGACGAACGTCGACGGCGACCGCGAGTACCTGCGGCCGATCGACGAGCCGGTGCGCGCGTTCTGCAAGGCCGTGCTGGACCGGTCGCACAGCATCGGCGTGCGCGGCGAGGTGACCGAGAGCTACCTCAACGCGCTGGGCTTCTCCGCGGTGGAGCAGATCGGCTGCCCGTCGATGTTCCTGCACGGCGACTCGTTCCACCTGGAGAAGACCCGCCCGGAGCTGACCGCCGAGTCGAAGATCGCGCTCAACATCTCCCCGTACGTCCGGTCGATGGCCCCGGTGGTCCGCCGCCACCAGGAGCGCTACCCGAACCTCTGCTACGTGCCGCAGGACCTGCGGACACTCGGCACCCTGCTCTACGGCGACGCGCCCGAGCACCGGGGCCAGAGCAGCGACATCCCGCTGCACACCTCGCACCCGCTGTTCGCCGAGGACAAGGTGCGCATGTTCGTCGACCCGTGGACCTGGTTCTCGCACCTGTCCGGCTACGACTTCGCGTTCGGCACCCGCATCCACGGCACCATCAGCGCGCTCGTCGCCGGCACGCCCGGCTACCTGTTCGCCCACGACTCGCGCACCCTGGAACTGGCCCGCTACTTCGGCATCCCGCACCGGATCATGCGGGACGTGCCGGCCGACGTCGACGCCGCCGACCTCTACGCGGAGGCCGACTACAGCGCGCTCAACGACGGCCACAAGGCCCGCTTCGAGACGATCACCGCGTTCCTGCGCAAGCACGACCTCGGCACCTCGTTCGCCGACGGCGACAGCGCCGCGCGCTTCGACCGCCAGGTCAGCGAGACGGTGTTCCCCCCGGCCGTCCGGCCCGCCGCCACCACCCCGCCGGCCGAGCTGCTGACCCGCATCGAGCGGCTGCGCGACGAGAACGCCAAGCTCACCGGCACCATCGACGCGCTGCGGTCGCAGCAGCTCCGGGAGCGGATCAAGCAGGCCGTCCCGGGCAAGGTCCGCCGGATGCTGCGGCGCTGACCGTCGTACGCCTGTTCGAGGGCACGGTACGATCGGCTGCGTGTCCGACGCGTACCAGCCCTCGATGCTCGACCTGGCCGAGCAGGGCCCGGCTCTGGGCCCGCTCGCCGGGGCGCTGCGCCGGCACGAGCTGAGCCGGGGCGCCTGGGTCGACCACCTGCCCGGCTGGGTGCGCGGCTCCGACGCGGTGCTCGACACGCTGCGCCACGACGTGCCCTGGCGGGCCGAACGCCGCACGATGTACGACACCGAGGTCGACGTGCCCCGGCTGCTCTGCTGGTACGCCGCCGGCCGGCCGCTGCCGCACCCGGTGCTCACCGCCGCCCGCGACGCGCTCACCCGGCACTACGCGCCCGAGCTGGGCGAGCCGTTCGTCACCGCCGGCATGTGCCTCTACCGCGACGGGCGCGACAGCGTGGCCTGGCACGGCGACACCCTCGGCCGCTCCGCGCACACCGACACCATGGTGGCGATCGTCTCGTTCGGCTCCCCCCGCGCGCTGCTGCTGCGCCCGCGCGGCGGAGGCGGCGGCAGCCTGCGGTTTCCGCTCGGCCACGGCGACCTCGTGGTCATGGGCGGCTCCTGCCAGCGCACCTGGGAACACGCGGTGCCGAAGACCACCCGCCCGGTCGGCCCCCGGGTCAGCGTCCAGTTCCGTCCCACCGGCGTCGCCTGAGCCCGGGCCGGGCCCACGACCCCGCAGGGCACCTGCTAGAAACAACTCTCAGGGTCGATCACGCCCCCGTCACCCGATGACGCGAAGGGCGCGCGATGACCCAGTCCCCCACTTCCCGCTGGTCCCCGTGGACACTGCACGGCGACGGCCGCCAGGTACGCCCCGGCGACGTGGTCCAGCCCGACGAACGGCTCTCCTGGCCGCGCACCGTCGGCGTCGGCGTGCAGCACGTGGTCGCCATGTTCGGCGCCACCTTCACCGTCCCGCTGATCACCGGCTTCCCGCCCGCCACCACGCTGCTCTTCTCCGGCATCGGCACGCTGCTGTTCCTGCTGATCACCGGCAACCGGCTGCCGTCGTACCTCGGTTCGTCGTTCGCGTTCATCGCGCCGGTGCTGGCGGCGAAGACCGACGGCGGCATCGGCGCGGCCCTCGGCGGCATCGTGGTCGCCGGCGTCGCGCTGGCGATCGTCGGCGTGGTGGTGCAGGTGGCCGGCTCCCGCTGGATCGACGCCCTCATGCCGCCTGTCGTCACCGGCGCGATCGTCATGCTGATCGGCCTCAACCTCGCGCCGGTGGCCTGGGACGGCGGCGGCTCCGGCACCGGCGTGAAGGCGCAGCCGCTGATCGCCGTGGTGACGCTCGTCGCGATCCTGCTCACCACGGTGCTGTTCCGCGGCTTCGTGGCGCGGCTGTCGATCCTCATCGGCGTGGTGGTCGGCTGGGTGCTCGCCGCGCTGACCGGCAACCTCGACCAGCAGGCGGTCAGCGGCCTGCGCCAGGCGGCCTGGATCGGTTTCCCCGAGTTCCACACGCCGAGCTTCGACGTACGCGCCGTCGTGCTGGTCATCCCGGTGATCCTGGTGCTGATCGCGGAGAACGCCGGGCACGTCAAGGCGGTCGCCGCGATGACCGGGCGCAACCTGGACCGGGACATGGGCCGGGCGCTGCTCGGCGACGGCGTCGCCACGGTGCTGGCCGGCTCCGGTGGTGGTTCCGGCACCACCACGTACGCGGAGAACATCGGCGTGATGGCGGCGACCCGCGTCTACTCCACCGCCGCGTACTGGGTGGCCGGCGGCACGGCGATCCTGCTCGGGCTCTGCCCGAAGTTCGGCGCGCTGATCCTGACCGTGCCGGCGGGCGTGCTCGGTGGCGCCACCACCGCCCTGTACGGCCTGATCGCCATCCTGGGCGCCCGCATCTGGATCGAGAGCCGGACCGACTTCCACGACCCGATCAACCTGTTCACCGCCGCGGTAGCGGTGATCATCGGTGCCGCCAACTACACGCTGACAGCGGGCGACCTGTCGTTCAACGGCATCGCGCTGGGCACCGCCGCCGCCCTGGTCGTCTACCACGGCATGCGCCTGATCGCCCGTCTGCGCGGCACCACCCCCGAGTCCCGCCAGTCCCCCGAACCCGAACTCTGACCCGCCCCCTCGCCCCGTTGATCATGAGGTTGACGGCACCCGGTATCCGTTTTGTCGCCGCCAACTTCATGATCGACCGTGCGGGCGGGCGCCCGACCGCCAGAACGCCCTCGGACGCCCCACTCCGGTGATCAAGGAGTTTGCGGACGTCAAGAGGCGCGGAAGACCCACAAACTCCTTGATCAACGGGCGGGGAGAGGGCGACCGGGTTGCCGGAGCGCCCCGAAATTCGCCAGCGCCCGGAGAGCTGCCACCGGGCCGCCCGCTCCGGTGATCAGGAGTTTGGGGACGAACGGAAGCGGAAGAAGGCCGCAAACTCCTTGATCAACCGAGGCTAGGCGAGAGGCGGGCGGGGTGCGCCGCCCGCCGCTGCCGTCAGTCTCGGTCGAGGTGGTGGCCGACGACCGTCGGGCCCAGCATCACGGCGAAACCGGAACCGTCGCGGCGCGGGTCGGCCGGGGGCAGTTCCACCGGGTCGCCGGTGGCTGTCGCACCCACCGGCCGCGGACCGATCCAGGCCACCGACAGGTCCTCCTCACCCTTGAGGAACCGCTGCGCTCGCACGCCGCCGGTCGCCCTTCCCTTCGCCGGGTACGCCTTGAACGGCGTCACCTTCACCGTCGCGCCGGTCGAGGTGACCACCATCGGCTCACCGTGCGCCGCGTCGTCGGTGCGAATCGCGCCGAAGAAGACCACCCGCGCGTCGCCTGGCAGGTTGATGCCGGCCATGCCCCCGCCCTTGAGCCCCTGCGGGCGTACCACAGATGCGGCGAAGCGCAGCAGCGACGCCTCCGAGGAGACGAACGCCAGCGTCTCGGCGCCGTCGGTCAGCCAGGTCGCGCCGACCACCTCGTCGCCGTCGCGCAGCGAGATCACCTCGAACTCGTCGGAGCGGACCGGCCAGTCCGGGGCGCACACCTTCACCACCCCCGCCCGGGTGCCGAGCGCCAGACCGGGCGAGCCCTGCGCGGACGGCCCCAGCGGGGCGAGCCCGACGACCGTCTCGCCCGGCTCCAGCGGCACCAGTTCCGCCGCCGACATGCCGCCGCGCAGCGACACCGTGCCGGACTGCTCCGGCAGCACCGGCAACGGCAACACGTCGATCTTGAACGCGCGCCCGGCGCTGGTCACCAGCAGCACGCGGCCCCGGGCGGTGGAGTGCACGATCGCGCGTACCGCGTCGTGCTTGACCCGGCCGCTGCGCCGGCGCGCCTCGGCGGCCTCCTCCGACTCGGCCGCGGTCCGTGCCACCAGCCCGGTGGCGGAGAGGATGACCTGGCACGGGTCGTCGGCGACCTCCAGCGGACCGGCGGGCACCGAGGCGGCGAGCACCTCCTTGAGGTCGCCGTCGACCAGCGTGGTGCGCCGCGGCGCGCCGAACTGCTTGACCACGGCGGCCAGCTCGTCGGAGACGACCTTCCGCAGCACCTTCGGGTCGTCCAGGATCTTCGACAGCTCGGCGATCTCGCCGCGCAGCTTCTCCTGCTCGGCCTCCAGCTCCAGCCGGTCGTACTTCGTCAGCCGGCGCAGCGGAGTGTCCAGGATGTAGCTCGCCTGGATCTCGGAGAGCTTGAACTTCTGCATCAGGCCGTCCTTGGCGGCCTGGGCGTCCTCGCTGGCGCGGATCAGCTTGACCACCCGGTCGATGTCGAGCAGGGCGATCAGCAGACCGTCGACCAGGTGCAGGCGCTCCTCCCGCTTGCGCTTGCGGTACGCGCTGCGCCGGGTCACCACCTCGTAGCGGTGCGCCAGGAACACGTCGAGCAGCTCCTTGAGCCCGAGCGTGCGGGGCTGGCCGTCGACGAGGACCAGGTTGTTCACGCCGAAGGACTGCTCCAGCGGGGTGAGCCGATAGAGGTCGGCCAGCAGCGCCTGCGGGTTCACGCCGACCTTGCACTCCACCACGAGCCGGGTGCCGTTCTCCCGGTCGGTGAGGTCCTTGACGTCGGCGATGCCGGTCAGCCGCTTGGTCTTGTTCACCTCGTTGGTGATGGCCGCAATGACCTTCTCGGCGCCGACGCCGTACGGCAGCTCGGTAACGGTGATGGCCTGCCGGCCGCGGCTGCCCTCCAGCGGGCCGATCTCCACCCGCCCGCGCATGCGCACCACACCGCGCCCGGTCTCGTACGCGCGGCGCACCTCGTCCAGGCCGAGCAGCAGCCCGCCGGTCGGCAGGTCGGGGCCGGGCACGAACTCCATGAGCTTGTCGAGTGTGGCGTCCGGGTGGTTGATCAGCCAGCGGGCGGCCTGGACCACCTCGCCGAGGTTGTGCGGGATCATGTTCGTCGCCATGCCGACCGCGATGCCGGACGCGCCGTTGACGAGCAGGTTCGGGAACGCCGCCGGCAGCACCGTGGGCTGGGTCAGCGAGCCGTCGTAGTTCGGCTCGACGTCGACGGTGTCCTCACCCAGCTCGCCGACGAGCAGCATCGCCTCCCGGGACATCCGGGCCTCGGTGTATCGCGCCGCGGCCGGGCCGTCGTCCGGGCTGCCGAAGTTGCCGTGCCCGTCGATGAGCGGGACGTTGAGCGAGAAGTCCTGCGCCAGCCGCACCATCGCGTCGTAGATGGCGGTGTCGCCGTGCGGGTGGTACTTGCCCATACAGTTGTGCACCACGCGGCCCTCCGCGACGAACGCGTGTTCGTCGGAGCCGACCTGGATATCGTACGTGGTGTCGGCAGGAATCCGCTCGACCGACATCACCCGTAGGAAGGATCGGCCCGAAAGTGCCTCGAGCCGTCTCGCGAGCGGAGACCCGATGCGCCGGAGTTTTCGGATCCATCCATCCCGCTCGGCACGCCAGAGCGGGAATGAACGCTCCGACAGCGGCACGCCGTTACGGTCCTTGCCGTAACGGATCTGGCTACCCGCGCCCGAAAGTGATGATCGGAACGCCTTGCCGGCCTCGTCCCGGAACCAACCGCCCCCCTGGTGGGCGTCGGCGAATTCCTTGATCACCCGCGCGTACGGCAGCCGGTCGTTGCCCTGCTTGCCGCCGTACTGATAGGTCAGGTCCACCACCTTTTCCAGACCTGCGATCTTGTAACCGATCCGCACCCAGGGCAGCAGCATCTCGGCCAGAGCGGCGGCATCACGCCCGCTGAAGGACAGGCCGAGAAGGCGTTGAAAGCCGTCTCGTGCGCTGGTCCAGTAGTGCCCGTGCAAGCCCAGGTCGGCCAGCATGGAGTTGATCTGCCGCACGAGCGTCTCGCTGGTACTGACGAAGACGATCTCCCGGAAGCGCTTGCGGACATAACCGTCACCGTCGAAGAATCCGGCAAGGAAGGGGGCCCATGCCGAGCGGTTCTCGAGGACATCACTCGGCACACGCTTGGCACTGCTCAGCGGTCCCCCCGCTTCGAGCAGGCCCTCGTGCCTCGCGAACGTGACGATGTGCTGATCGCGGTGCCGCGGATCAGTCGCCGTCCTCTTGCCTCGGCTGACGTTGAGCCCGTTGGCGATCGCCCAACCATGTGCGACGTCGAGCGGTTCGACGTCACACATGTGCACTCGCACACGACCGTCAGCCGAGCGAGCCCGGTCGACGGCGAAGCCCTCCGCCACCACCAGCCCACGGACGTAGTCGTAGGGAGTGCCGCCGGGGGCGGCGGCTTTCCTGCGGGCACCGCCGTACGCGAGCGTGAGGTGCCCGGTGAGTTCGGACGCCTCTACCCAACGAACGGACAGGTCCTCGTCGACCACGCGAAAACGCTGACCCGGCGTGACCGACATGGTGTGCCCGTTGTCCCAGGTGACCCGAACCAGCTCCGACTGCGGGTTTCGGTAGGCCGCCACGACCGGAGTGGCGACTCCGTCGCCGTCGAGCACCGTGTCGCCGACCTCGATCGACTCGATCGGCCGAAGACCGGTCGGTGTCGACACGAGCGTCCCCGCGACGAAGCAGTCGCCGACGATCCGGGCGCTCTTGACGTGGCTGCGGTCCGGCCGGTGGCCCTGCTCGTACATCGACCACAGGATGCGCCGGTGCACCGGCTTGAGCCCGTCGCGCGCGTCGGGCAGGGCGCGGGAGTGGATGACCGAGAACGCGTACTCCAGGTAGGAGTCCGAGACCTCGGTGACCAGCGGGTTGTCGAAGACGCGGGCGCCGGCCTGGTCGAAGGCGGCCAGGTCCGCCTTCGCGCGGTCGTCCTTGCGGCGTGCCATGGTGTGCGTTTCCTTCCGAGACGAACCCGTTGGTCAGGCGTCGATGGCGTCGCGGTCGACGCGGTCGGCGGAGTCGATCAGCCAGTTGCGGCGGGGCTCGACCTTCTCCCCCATCAGCAGTTCGAGGATCCGCTCGGCGGCCTCGACGTCGTCCAGCGTGATCCGGCGGACCGCCCGGGTGGCCGGATTCATCGTGGTCTCCCACAACTCGTCGGCGTCCATCTCACCGAGGCCCTTGAAGCGCGGGATCGGCGTGACGATCTGCTTGCCGGCCTTCTCCAGCTTGCGGACCGTCGCCTCCATCTCGGCCTGGGTATAGGTGTAGACGGTCTGCGGGTTGCGCCCCTTGGTGGTGATCTTGTGCAGGGGCGGCATCGCCGCGTAGAGCCGCCCGGCCTCGATCAGCGGCCGCATGTAGCGGGCGAACAGCGTGATCAGCAGGGTACGGATGTGCGCGCCGTCGACGTCCGCGTCGGCCATGATGAGGACCCGGCCGTACCGCAGGGTGGACAGGTCGAACGTCCGGCCGGAGCCGGCGCCGAGCACCTGCACGATCGCGGCACACTCGGCGTTGTCCAGCACCTGCTGGAGGCTGGCCTTCTGCACGTTGAGGATCTTGCCGCGGATCGGTAGCAGCGCCTGGTATTCGGAGGACCGCGCGAGGCGCCCCGTCCCGAGGGCGCTGTCGCCCTCCACGATGAACAGTTCACTTCTCTCGATGCCCGCGGCCCGGCAGTCGACGAGCTTGGCCGGCATGGCCGCGCCCTCCAGCGCGGTCTTGCGGCGGGCGGCGTCCTTCTGCTGCTTCTGGGTGAGCCGGACCCGGGCCGCGTCGACGATCTTCTGGAGCACCGTCCGGGCCTCGGCCTTGGTGCGGCGGTCGTCCAGCCAGCTCTTGAGGTGCGCCTCGACCAGGCCCTGGAGCACCTTGGTGATCCCGGCGGTGGACAGCTCGTCCTTGGTCTGCGAGGTGAACTGCGGCTCCGGGATGCGCACGTGCACCACGGCGGTCATGCCCTCCAGGACGTCGTCCAGCGTGGGCGCGTCCTCCTTGGGCTTGAGCAGGCCGCGGGCGTTGCGGGCGGCCTCGGCGAGGGTACGGGCCAGCGCCCGCTCGAAGCCCTTGCGGTGGGTGCCGCCGTGGGCGTTGCGGATGGTGTTCGTGAAGCACTCGACGGTGCGCTCGTAGCCGGTGCCCCAGCGGAACGCCACCTCGACCTCGGCGCGGCGCTGCACGTTGGACTGCATGACGCCGTTGGCGTCGGCGGCGTTCTCCCGGTAGGTGCCCTCGCCGGTGACCAGCAGCGTGCCGGAGACCGGCCGGTCGCCGGCCGGGGCGAGGTATTCCACCATGTCGGTGAGCCCGTCGGGGAAGTGGAAGCGCTCCTCGACGGGTTCCTCGCCGGTCTCGTCGCGCAGCCGGTAGGCCACGCCGGGGACGAGGAAGGCGGTGTTGCGCAGCTTGAGCCGGACCGCCTCGGTGTCGAGCGCGGCGCCGGTCTCGAAGTAGCGGGGGTCGTGCCACCAGCGGATCGAGGTGCCGGTGCGCTGGCCGCGCTTCATCGCGCCGACGATCTGGAGGCCGGGGCCGGGTGTGAACGGCGCGTCCGGGCCGTCGCCGTCGAAGACGCCCGGCACGCCGTGGCGGAACGACATGGCGTGGACCTTGCCGCCGCGCCGGACGGTGACGTCGAAGCGGCGGGACAGCGCGTTTACCGCCGACGCGCCGACGCCGTGCAGGCCGCCGGAGGTCTTGTAGCCGGAGCCGCCGAACTTGCCGCCCGCGTGCAGGCGGGTGAGCACCAGCTCGACGCCGGAGATGCCGGACTTGGCGTGCACGTCGGTGGGGATGCCACGGCCGTCGTCGTCGACCTGGACCGAGCCGTCGGCGTGCAGGATCACGTCGACCTTCGTGGCGTGACCGGCGACACCCTCGTCGGTGGAGTTGTCGAGGATCTCGTTGACGAGGTGACCCACGCCACGGCTGTCGGTCGAGCCGATGTACATGCCGGGGCGCTTCCGGACGGCGTCGAGGCCCTCCAGATGCGTCAGGTCGTCGGCCCCGTAGAGGGTCTCAGGCTGTGCGGTCAACTGGTCGTACTCCCAGGTCTCGGCGGTGTGGTGCCGTTCACCGTGTGATCCCCCCACGATGATCGCCGGGCGCGGCGCGCCGCAGCGAGCCTAGCCGGGTGCCCCGACAGGTCGGCGGCACCGGGGCGGTGCGTTGCGCGATCGGCCTCGCCGCCGGGTCCGCGCCGGGGCCGCGTAGGGCGGCCCGGTGGGACGGGCGGAGCGTCCAGGCGGCACAACGACCCGGGCGCCGGATGTCTTCCCCGACGAGGGGCGGCGGATGTCGGGGCATTGACGTCCGTCACACGCGCGTGATCTGATCACCACCCCAAAGAATCTTTCACATTTCGATGTTCTGGGAGGTCGGGCATGTCCGTGTTCCGTCGTTCCGTGCTCGCGGCGGCGCTGGCGCTCGCCACGGTGGCGTCACCCGCCGCCGCGGCGCCCGCCCGGCAGGCCACCGCCGCGCTGCCCACCGCCGCGCTGCCCACCGCCGCGGTGGCGCTGGGTGACAGCTTCATCAGCGGTGAGGGTGCCGGGGCGTACGCGCCGGTGGTGGACGTCAACGGGGTGGCCCAGGGCTTCCCCGGCTGGTCCGCCGCCAACGCCAACGCCTACTTCTGCCACCGCTCGCCGAACGCCTCGCTGTTCCAGGCCGACCTGCCCGGCATCTCCGCGCGGTTCAACCTGGCCTGCTCGGGCGGCCAGCCGTACGACATCGCGAACGCCTCCGCCACCCGGACCAAGGGACGGCAGGTGGCCGCCCAGCTCGACCAGCTCCGGTCGGTGGCGCGGACCCACGACATCGACCTGGTGCTGGTCGGCCTCGGCTCGAACAACAGCTCGTTCACCTTCGGCAGCGTGGCGGAGAAGTGCGCCAACCGGTTCATCGCCGACGCGTGGACCGGCTGGTGGGAGTTCTGGGCGTACCTGGGCGGGCCGGTGGAGCAGAAGCCGTGCACGGACGCCGACCTGGGCACCGCCGCGCAGTTCGCCGCCGCCACCGCGGAGACCACCACGGCGCTGCGGCAACTGCTCACCACGCTGGACCAGATCGACGCCGACGGGCAGCACCGGGTGGTGTTCCAGGACTACACGAACCCGCTGCCGTTCGAGCTGGACCAGAGCTACTGGACCGAGGACAGCCGCGACGACACCCGGGACAAGTTCCGCGCGCTGGGCGCCGAGCGGTACGCGGCCGGCTGCCCGATCCACCGGGCCAGCCTGGCGCCCGGACACCGCTTCTCCCAGGGGCTCGGCACGCTCGTCAGCTCGGTACGCGGCACGCTCGCCGCCGAGTTCCCGCAGGACGACCTGGTCTACCTGAACGTGCAGCGCGCCTTCGACGGCGCCCGGCTCTGCGAGTCGACCGGTAGCCCGGGCAACGCCCTGGCCACGCCGATCCGGCTGATGGACGGCCCGACCGGCACGTTCGTCACCAGCCTGTCCGGCTACGACAAGCTGGACATCCAGCGCATCGCCAACGCCTGCGGCACGTACTTCCAGACCTGCCAGGAGTCGTGGCACCCGAACGCCGCCGGGCACAAGGTGCTCGGCCGGTGCCTGGCCGGTGCGGCGGCGACCGGCGCCCGTACCGTCGCCTGCGTCCGCGCCCCGGGCGGCACGGTGAGTGTGAGCTGAGAAGCGTCGGCCGGCGTTCCGCGGCGCGGGACGCCGGCCGGCCTCAGGCCCGGATCGCGGCGCCGAGGACGTGCGGCGACGCCGGTGCGGGCAGCCCGGTCGGCGGGAAACGGAAGCGGTCCAGCTCGGTCACCGTGAACCCGGCGGCCCGGATCGCGGCCACCGTGTCCCGGGCGGTGTGGCAGCCGGCGCAGAACAGCGGCCACAGTGTCGCGTCGGCCAGGCGCTGGGCCCGGCGCAGGCCCGGTGTCTGCGCCACCACATGTTCGTAGAAGCGCAGCTCGCCCCCGGGCCGCAGCACCCGGCGCGCCTCGGCCAACGCGACCGCCTGGTCCGGCACCGAGCAGAGCACGAGCGACAGCACCACCGCGTCGGCGGCGCCGTCGGCGACCGGCAACGCCTCGGCCAGCCCGGCGGCCACCGTCACCGGCACCGGGGCGCCGGGGGCGGCGGCGCGGGCCAGGGCACGCAGGCGCGGTTCCGGCTCGACGGCGAGCACCCGGGTCACCCGGGACGGGTAGTGCGCGAGGTTGCGCCCGTTGCCGGCGCCGACCTCGACCACGCGGCCGTGCAGCCCGGCGACGAGGCGGGCCCGGTGGCGGGCCATACCGGCCTGGTCCATGGCGACGCTGGCGCGGGCGAACAGCCGGGAGAAGATCGGATGGGAGACGGCCATCAGCGGACCACCGGTGGGGTGCCGAGGCTGAGCAGGATCGGGCCGGCGGCGCCGTCCACCAGGGCGCCGAGGCGTACCCCGTCGAGCACGGCGAGGAAGGCGGCCTGCGCGCGGCGCAGCTCGCCGCGCAGCCGGCACTCCGCGACCAGCGGGCAGACCGGCTGTGCGCAGTCGACCACCTCGCCGTCGCCCTCGAAGGCGCGGACGACCTGGCCGACGGTGAGGTCGCCGGCGTGCTCGGCGAAGGCCACTCCGCCGGAGCGGCCCCGGATGGTCACCAGGACGCCGATGCGTTGCAGCCGCTGCACCACCTTGGCGACGTGGCTGCGGGGCAGCTCGAGCCGGGTGGCGAGCTCGTCGACGGTGGCCCGGACCGGGGACGCGGCGGTGAGCATGGCGATCCGCAGCGCCATGTCGGTCGACCGGTTGAGCCTCACGCACCGACCCTAGCCATTCGGTGCCGTCAGCGACACAAGCAGATTCACGGTGACCCATGCCACCACGCTCCCGGGACCTTCGACCCTAAAGAGGACTTCCAGATACCTGTTTCGTGGGGATCGACCTGTTCGAGTCCCGGAAGGAGATTCGGTAGTGCTCTCGGAATCCTCAGCGGCTGTCGTGACCGCCACCCTGCCCGTCGTGCGGGCGCACGGCGAGGCCATCACCGGCCGCTTCTACCAGCGGATGTTCGACGCCCACCCGGAACTGCTGAACCTGTTCAACCGGGGCAACCAGGCCACCGGGGCGCAGAAGGCCGCCCTCGCCTCGGCAGTGGTCGCGTACGCGGCGCACCTGACCGGCGAGGCCGGCCTGCCGTGGGGGCCGGTCCTGGACCGGATCGCGCACAAGCACGCCTCGCTCGGCATCACCGCCACCCAGTACCCGATCGTCGGCCGGCACCTGCTCGCCGCCGTCGGCGAGGTGCTCGGCGACGCCGTCACCGCGGAGGTGGCCGCCGCCTGGGACGAGGTCTACTGGCTGCTGGCCTGCGAGCTGATCGCCCGCGAGGCGCGGCTCTACGCCGGCGCCGGCGTGCCCGAGGCCGCGCCGGTGTGGCGGGAGTGGCGGGTGACCGGCCGGACCCGGGAGAGCGCCGACGTCGTCTCGCTCACCCTCGCGCCGGCCGGCGGCGGCGCCGCGCCCGGCTTCACCCCCGGGCGGTACGTCTCGGTCGCCGTCGACCTGGACGGCGGCCGGGGACAGCAGATCCGCCAGTACAGCCTCTCCGGCCGCCCCGGCGCCGAGACGTGGCGGATCACCGTGAAGCGGGTACGCGGTGAGGCCGGCGCTCCCGACGGCATGGTCTCCGGTCACCTGCACGACCGGGTGGCCGTCGGCGACACGCTGCGGCTCAGCCCGGCGTTCGGTGAGGTCGACGCCACCGCCGGCGACGGGCCGCTGCTGCTGGTCAGCGCCGGTATCGGGCTCACCCCGGCGATGGCGGCGCTGGCCCACCTGGCGGACCGGAACCCCGGGCGCCAGGTGACGCTGGCGCACGCCGACCGGCACGCCGAGGCGCACGCGCTGCGCGCGGAACTGCCGGCGCTCCAGCGGCGGCTGCCGAACCTGGCCGTCCACCTCTGGTATCTCGACGCCGCCGGGGCAGAGCTGCCCGGGCTGAAGGCGGAGGTGTCCAGCGGGCTGATCGACCCGGACCGGCTCCCGCTGCCCGCCGGGGTGGCCGTGCACCTCTGCGGTCCGATCGCGTTCATGAACCTGGTCCGGGGCAACCTCCTGCGCCGGGGCGTGCCGGCCGAGCGGATCGCGTACGAGGTGTTCGGCCCCGGGATGCTGCCGGGCTGACCGTTTCTCGGTCCGGGGACCCGCGTCGACGCCCCGGCCAGGGCATCGAGCCTCCACAGCGGAGGCGGCGGGCTGGCGGAGAAGTCGATGATCTACTGGTGAGGGGCGGATCCCGAGGATACGGGTCCACCCATGCGTGTCCTCGGCATCAACGCGATCTTTCACGACCCGGCCGCGGCCCTGGTGGTCGACGGCCGGGTCGTGGCCGCCGCCGAAGAGGAACGGTTCAGCCGCCGCAAGCACGGCAGACGACCGGTGCCGTTCTCCGCGTGGGAGCAGCCCGAGCTGGGGCTGGCCGACCCGTGGGACGGGCTGCGGGTCGACTACGCGCGGCGCGCGCCGGTGCAACGGCTCCGGCCACCCCTTCCTACCCGGCGGTAGGTTCGGGCCGTACGCTTGTCCGGGTGAGCGGGGACTACACCCAGGAGTACGTGGACGTCGACGGCGCGCGCATCGGTGTGCAGGTCTATCCGGAGCCGGCCGGTCCGCCCGGCGCCCCGGTGGTGCTGATCTGGCCCGCCATGGGCGTGCGCGCCCGCTACTACCGGCCGTTCGCCGCCGCGCTGCGCGACGCCGGGCTCGCGGTGATCGTGGCCGACCTGCGCGGCACCGGCGAGAGCACGCCCGCGCCGTCGCGCGCCTGCCGCTACGGCTACCAGGAGATGTCCACCGACATCGGTGCCGTGCTCGACGCGCTCAAGCCCCGGCTCGACGGCCGGACCCGGGTGCTGCTCGGGCACTCCCTCGGCGGCCAGGTCGCGGTGCTGCACCAGGCGCTGCACGACGCCGAGCGGGTGGACGGGCTGGCCCTGGTGGCGGTGGGGCTGCCGTGGTGGCGGCGGTACCCGGGCCTGCGCGGGTGGGGCGTGCTGCCGTACACCCAGGCGATCGCGGCGACGGCCCGGCTGCTCGGCGTCTGGCCGGGCTGGGGCTTCGGCGGCCGGCAGGCCGCCGGCGTGATCCGGGACTGGGCGCACACCGCCCGCACCGGCCGGTTCCCGGCGCTGGACGGGGTGGACTCGGAGGCCGCCGTGCGGCGGATCCGCACGCCGGTGCTCGCGGTGAGCGTCGACGACGACCAGTACACGCCGCACGAGACGCTCGACCACCTGTGCGAGAAGCTGACCGGCGCGCCGGTGACGCGGCACCGCTACACGGTGGCCGAGGCGGGCGCGCCGCTGGACCACTTCACCTGGGTACGCGCGTCGGCGCCGCTGGCCGCCCGGATCGCCGCGTTCGCGGACACACTCCCCCGGCGCTGAGCCACGCCGGCACGCTTCCCCGCCGGTGAGCCACGCCCGGGCGTGAGTCGCCCGATCGTGGGTATGCCGCACCGCCCGAACACGGCGGAGGGGGATCTGATGTCAGAACGGCACACCACGCTGCGCTCGATGCACGACCTGGGCCTGGCGGCCTGGTTCGGCGGTTCCCTGATGGGGGCGCTCGGCGTCAACGGCGCGGCGGCGCGGATCAACGACACGACCGAGCGGCTGCCGGTGGCCTCGGCCGGGTGGGCGCGGTGGACACCTGTCAACGCGGCGGCGATCGGCGCGCACCTGGCCGGCGCGGTCGGCGAACTGGTCACCGAGAGCCCGCGGATGGCCCGCCAGGCGGGCGTGGGGAAGATGAGCGCGGTCAAGACCGCGCTGACCGTCGGCGCGCTGGCGGTGACCGGCTACAGCCGGCTGGTCGGCATGCGGCTGGAGAAGGCCGGCGGGCCGCCGGTCGAGGGGACCACCGAACCCAGCCACCACACCCCGGCGAACGTCGCCGCCAGTCAGCGGCAGATGAAGCTGCTCCAGTGGGCGGTGCCGGCGCTGACCGGCGCGCTCGTCGTGGTGTCGGCGTACATGGGCGAACAGCAGAAACCGGGCCAGGTGTTCCGGGGCATGCTGGACCGCGCGGGCGGGCTGATGGCCGCGCCGAAGAACATCGGCAAGGTGGCCGCCGTGGGCGCGGCCGGACGTCATCTGGTCGGGGCGGCCCGTTGACCACCGCGCGGCCGGTGACCCACATCGGGGTGGGTCACCGGCCGCGCGGTGTACCGGCGCGGGACAGGGCCGTCCCCGGGCGGACGGCGCGGACATCAGCAGCCAGGTGAGGTGACCATGACCAGCAGGGACCGGCCGGGTGGGGGCGACGGGCGCGGACCGGAGTCGGCCGCGCCGTGGGGCACCACCGACGGCTTCGACGCCGACCCGCCGTGGGGCGCCGGCGACGACGACCCGATGAACGAGGGCAGCGAGGAGACCGCGGTGCCCGAGGGGCGGCTCGGTGAACGACGGGCGGCCGGGGTCCGGCCGGGCGGGCCGAGGGCCGGCCGGCACGGGCTCGGCTCAGTGGAACCGACCCGGACGCCCGAGGCCGGACCGGGCGCGCCGCCGGATCCGGCCCCGTCCGGGCGGACGTTCCCGGACGACAGCGCGGACGGCGACCTCGGCGACAACGCGCTGGAGGAGGCGACCGGGATGCGCCCGGAGACGCGCCCCTGAGAGTTCAGGAGCCGGTGCCGTCCTCACCCGGCCGGCCCGGCGCCGACGGCTCGTTGTCCGGCACCGGTGACTCGGCCACCGGGTGCCCGGTGTCGTCGACAAGGCCCGGCGCCATGCTGCCGCCGTGCGCCTCCTCGGCCTCCCGGGTCGCTCGCGGGTCCCGCTCGTCCTCGCCGTGCCGCTTCTCCACAGATCCCCCCTCGCGGTCGTCCATGCCCCCGGCGGTACCCGGACGACGGCCGGGGAAACGTCAGGCGCGCGCGGCGGCGGGGGCGACGCCGAGCAGGTCGGCCAGGCGGGCGGCGTCGCGCTGGGCCTGGTCGCCGCAGCAGTTGTTCATCAGCACGTGCAGTTCGGCGCACTGGTCGGCCAGTTCGCGCAACAGCACCGACCAGTGCCTCAGCTCCCGTTCCCCGTAGGCGTAGCGGAACCGTTCCTGCTTGTCGCCGCTCTCCCAGGCCGTGCTGTGCCCGTGGAACCGGATCACGGCCAGGTCGGTGGTGGCGACCAGGACCGGCGGCACCGAGGAGACGTGCCCCTGCGGCATGTCCACGCAGGCGTACCCGAGATCGTGCTCGCGCAGGAACGTCACGGTCTCGGCCATCGCGTCCCCGTCGAACCAGGACGAGTGCCGCAGCTCGACGGTGACCGGCCAGGGACGGCAGCGCCGGGCCGCGTCCAGGATCCGCCGCCGGGCCGCCTCACCGCGGGCCAGCCACGGCGGGAACTGCAACAGCACGGCGCCGAGCCGGTCGGCCGCCGCGAGCGGCGCCAGCGCCGCGTGGAACCGGTCCCACACCTCGTCGTACGCCCCGGCGGGCAGGTCGCGCCAGCGGATCCGGCTCGGGCCGCCGGCCGGGCGCAGGTCCTTGGGCAGCGCGTCCACAGGGGTGTGGTGGCCGGTGAACAGACGGAACGCCTTGACGTCGAAGGTGAACCCGTCCGGCGTCGCGGCCGCCCAGCCCGCCGTGGTCTCCGGCGCCGGCACGGCGTAGTACGACGTGTCCACCTCGACCAGTCCGAACCGCTCCGCGTACCAGCCGAGCCGGCCGGCGGGCGTGTTGACCCCGCGCGGATACCAGCCGGAGCGGACCAGCATCTGGTCGGCCCAGGACGACGTGCCCACCTTGATGACACCCATGTAATTCAGTTCACCGCGACCGCCGGACATCGGCAACCGGAGATGCCCTCTCCGGGGCCTGACCGGCATCGGGTGACCGGCCTCACCGGGGCTTCGCGCCGACCGCGTGTGACGCCGGGCCGGGTCGAGGCGCTGAGGTCATGAGATGGACGCATCCGGTCTGGACCAGGAAACCGTCGAGCGGCTGCTCGCCGGCCATTCCGGCGACGCGCCGTCCGCTCCGCCGGCCCTGCTCGCCGTGCTGGCCGCGGTCCGGGCCGCACCCGGCGCGGGCGAGCTCGACGGCGAGGCGGCAGCGGTCGCCGCGTACCGGTCGGCCCGGCGGATGCGCCGTCGCCGCCGTGTCCGCTTCGGTGTCCGGGTGGCGGTGGCCGGGCTCGCCGCGTCCCTCACCGGTGGTGTCGCGCTCGCCGCGACCGGGAACCTGCCGCACGCCGCACGACCGGCGGCACCTCCGATCGGTACCGCGCCGCCCGCGCCGGAGACCCGTCCGGCCCGGCCGGCCGGCTCGCCGGGCCCCGGGACACCGCAGCCGTCCGCACCGCCGGGACTGTGCGTCGCGTACCGGGCGCTCGCCGAGCCGGACCGGGGACGCGCCCTCGCCACACCCGCCTTCAGCGATCTCGTCACCGCCGCCGGGGGGCACGACCGGGTGCCGGACTACTGCGCCGGGCTGCTGGGCGACGACGATCCGCCGGGCCGGGCCGGCGGCGGGCGAGGCGGCGGCCGGACCGCGCACCCGGTCCGCCCGTCCGGCGGACCGCCGGGCGTGGACGTCCCCGCGCCGGAGCACGCCGGGCCGCCG
Source organism: Micromonospora sp. NPDC049151 (assembly GCF_040648395.1). Classification (NCBI taxonomy): domain Bacteria; kingdom Bacillati; phylum Actinomycetota; class Actinomycetes; order Micromonosporales; family Micromonosporaceae; genus Micromonospora; species Micromonospora sp. NPDC049151. The sequence continues at coordinate 64,844 of NZ_JBEZDP010000016.1, read as the reverse complement.
TCGGGCACCCCGCCCGGGCTGCGGGCCGGTTGACGACCGGCTGGTAACTTGCCCGCGTGACCCCCCGGCGTCGCCTGTCGGCGATCCTCCTCCGCGTGGCAGTGGTGCTCGCCGTGCTGGCCGGCATCGTCCTCACCGCGCTCGGCCCGGCCACGGTGACCGGCCTGCTGCCGTACTTCACCATCCAGAGCAACGTGGCGGTCGGCGTCGTCGCCGGGTACGCCGCCTGGTGCGCGCTGCGCCACCGGCCCGAGCCGCCGAGTGCCCTCAAGGGAGCGGTGACCCTCTACATCACCATCACCGGCACCGTCTACCACCTGGTGCTGGCCAACCCGGCCAGCCCGTTCGCGATGGCCCAGCCGGACCGGCAACCGGGTGAGTGGTGGGGCAACCAGTTCCTGCACACCGTGGTGCCGCTGCTGGCGGTCGCCGACTGGGCGCTGTTCGACAGGCGCGGCCGGCTGCGCCCCCGGTACGCCGCCTGGTGGCTGGTGTTCCCGCTCGGATACCTCGGGTTCGCGCTGGTACGCGGCCTGGTCGTGGACAGGTACCCGTACCCGTTCATCGACGCGGGCGAGCTCGGCTACGACGGGGTGGCGGTCAGCGCGGTCGGGTTCGCCACGGTGTTCTGGCTGCTGGGCCTGCTGTTCGTGGGCGTGGACCGGCTGCTCGCCCGGGCCGGGCGCGCCGAACCGGCGACCCCGGCGGCCGCGCCCGGCGCGGTGGAGCCGCCGGCCGCGGCCGGGCCGGAGGAGCCGCCGGTGGTCCAGCGGGAGACCACCGGCTCGGCCTGAGCGGCCCGGCGGATCAGGCGGCGCGCCGGGCCGGCCCGCCCGCGCGGATCCGGCGGCCCGCGCCGCGTTCCCGGCCGTACGAGTCGGCCCGCCCCCAGCGGCCCGGCACGTCGAGCAGCTCGATCCGCCCGAAGCCGGCCGGAACGGCCGGGTTCACCAGCAGGTTCTCGCCGCACGGGCGCAGCCCCAGCATGGTCGCCAGCAGCATCAGCAACCCGCTCGACGCCCACGACTGCGGTCGCCCGGCCTCCGGCAACTGGACCGGGTACTTGGTCAGCGCGCGGGGGTAGCCGGCGATCGTCTCCGGGACCGATCCGCCGAGCGTCTCCGCCATCGCGAACACGCCGGCGGCGATGTCGGCCGCCTCCTCGTCGTAGCCGTACCGCCGCAGCCCCGCCGCGACGATCGCGTTGTCCCAGGGCCACACCGCGCCGAGGTGCGCGCCGACCGGGTTGTACGGCCGCTGCCCCTGCGCGTAGGTGCGCACGCCCCAGCCGGAGAACAGGTCCGGCCCGCGCAGGTGCCCGGCCAGCGCGTCGGCCCGTTCCGGCGCCACGATGCCGCTCCACAGCAGGTGCCCCAGGTGCGAGGTGAGCGCGTCGACCGGCTCACCGTCCGGGGTGAGCGCCAGCGCGTAGTAGCCGCGCTGCGGCAGCCAGAAGTCGCGATCGAACCGCTCCCGCAGGCGCGCCGCGTCGGCCTCCAGGCGCTCGGCGTAGGCCGGGTCGCCCCAGAACTCCCGGGCCAGGCGGGCGCCCCGGATCCGCGCGTCGTACGCGTACCCCTGGAGCTCGCACGTGGCGCGCGGGTACGGCGGCTCCACGCCGTGCCGGTCGACGATCGCCGCCGGCGAATTGCGCCAGGTCTGGTTGGCGACCCCGGTGTCGGTGTTGCGCGGCTGGTAGCGCAGGTAGCCGTCGCCGCACTGGTCGCCGTAGCGGGTCAGCCAGTCCAGCGCCATCCGGGCCGGGTGCCGCAGTTCGTGGACCAGGTCGGCGTCACCGGTCCAGCGCTCGTACTCGTCGAGCAGGATCACGAACAGCGGGGTGGTGTCGGCGGCGCCGTAGTAGAGCGCGGTGGGCTGCTCGTCGAACGCGGCCGCCTCGCCGTACCGCAGCTCGGCGACGATCTTGCCGGGTTCCTCCTCGTGCCGGTCGTCGAGCCGGCCGCCCTGCGCCATCGCCAGCATGTGCAGCGTTCCCGGGGTCAGCTCGGGCGTGAACGGCAGCGTCTGGAGACAGGTGATCAGCGCATCCCGCCCGTACAGCGCCATCGCCCAGGGCATCCCGCCGACCGGCACCCGCTCGCTGTAGGCCAGCGGCATGTAGCGCAGCGCGGCCAGGTCGGTCAGGGCCTGCCGGTACACGGCGGCCGGCCCGGGCCGGTCGGCGACCAGGTGCGGCGCCCGGTCGTACCACCGTTCGAGGTCGTCGCGCATGTCCTGACGGACGTGCTGCCGGTGCGACTCGATGCCGGCCCGCAGGTCCCGCCCGCCGGCTCCCTGGATGACCATGGCGACGTGCAGGTCGACCTGCCACTTGCCCTGCGGCTCGACGCGGATCCGGAAGGTCATCCCGCGCGCGTCCACCTCCCCCGGGACCGTGCTGGAGACGCACGTCTCCCGGGTGAATCGCCCACGCTCGTACCGGATCCGCAGCCGCCGCTGCTCCGGTTCGGGGATGACGGTCGGCCGGCGCGGGCCGGGACGCAGGATCTCGGAGGTGTCGGCGAAGTCGCCGGCCATCTCCATCCGCACCGTGTACTCGGCGGGCTCGGCCGAGTGGTTCAGCACCGTGAGGCTCTCGTGGTACGCCTCGTCGATCGAGCGGTGCCGGATCACCGAGACGTCGGCGTCCACGTAGTGGCTGGCCGCGCCCGGCACCAGCACGAAGCGGGTCTCGAAGTAGGTCAGGTCGTCGCGGGACAGCGCGTGCAACCGCTCGCCGTCGATCGTGAGCACCCAGTGGGACAGGAACCGGGTGTCGAACGAGAACAGGCCGATCGGCGCGGACGGGTCGCGTTCCATGTCCCCCTGCGCGTCGCTCACGGCGAACGCGTTGCCGGCGAGGACATGGACCAGCTCCTGCCTCATCGGGCCGCCACCCGGGCGCCGGCCACGTCCCGGGGGTCCCGGGCGTCCGGCGGGCCGGGGAAGAGCCGGCGCAGCGTCATCAGCAGCTTGAGTTCGCCCTGCACGGCGAGGTCGTTGCGCAGCAGCGCGGCGGCCGGGTGCAGGCGCCCCGCCGCGATCCGGTCGAACACCTCGCGGTTCGCGCCGACCACCAGGTCGGCCTCCTCGGCCAGGCGGTCCACCCGGACGTCCTGCCGGTCGATGGTCAGGTACCAGTGCTCGGTGCGGCCGTCGTCGCGCAGGTCCAGGCGGATGGTGCCGGAGGTGGTCTCGGGCAGCTCCGGGTGCCGGCCGGCGGTTCCCCGGGTCAGGTGTTCCACGGCCGAGACGCTCATCGGGCCCTCCTCGTCGGTGGTCGCGGCCGGCGCCGCTCGTCCCGCAGCGTCCCCGCATCGCGGGTGAGGCGAACTCACCCGAACCGGGTGAGGCGCGGCGGGTATCCCTGCGGCCATGCCGACGGCCGGGGACGCCACCGCCGACCGGGTGCTGCTCGCGCTGCGCCGGGCCGGCGCGGCGCTCAGCGCAGGATGAGTCCCCGCACGTACGCGGCCTGCCCGACGTGCTGGAGGTCGTCGTCGAGCACGCTCACCAGCCGCACCCCGAGCGTCACCGGCGGATCCCAGTTCTCGTCCACCACCCGGTCGAGGTCGGCCGGGCGCAGGCCGCGCAGGTACGCGAGGCTCCGGTCCACCACCGCCCGGTGGTAGTCGAGCAGCACAGCGCCGTTCTCGGGGCGTACCGCGGCGATCTGCTCCGGGCCGTGCCCGAAGCCGGTGTCGGCGGGGTCCGGCGGCAGGCCGCAGCGCGCCGCCCAGTCGCCGGTGGCCCACAGCTGCGGCTCCCCCATCACGTCGGCCACGTGGTCGTCCTGGATCCGGGTCAGGTGCCAGACCAGCCAGCCGACCGGGTTCGCCCCGTCGGCCGGCGCCCGCCGCAGCTGGGCCGCGTCGAGCCCGTCGAGCGCCCCGGCGACCAGATCGGGCAACCGCCCGTACGCCTCGGTCAGCACGTCCGTCGCGTCCACGTGTCCCTCACTCCCTGCCGTCTCCTGCCGTCCCCTCGGGCAGTACCGCCCAGCGTGCCCGGCAAACCTCGGCGCGGGCCCCGCCTCTAGGGTGATCGCGTGGTCGCGGCGCTGGAGCTGTATCTGGACACCGACGCCACCCGGCGGATCCGGGTGCTGTGGGACCTGCTGGAGTCCGACGGGGTGCCGAGCATGCGGTCCCTGCTGGCGCAGCGGCACCGACCGCACCTCTCACTGGCGGTCGCGCCCCGCCTGGACCCGCACCGCGTCGCCGAGGCGCTCGCCGGAACCGTGGTGGCCGCGCCGCTGCGGCTGGCGTTCCAGCACGCCGGGCAGTTCGTCGGGCGGGTCCTCTGGCTCGGGCCGGCGCCGACGCCCGAGCTGCTGGCGCACCACGCCGCCGTGCACGAGCGGCTGGCGCGGGCCGGCGTCGAGGTGGTGGAGCACTACCGCCCGGGCCGCTGGGTGCCGCACTGCACGCTGTCGATGCGGGTACCGAACCCGCTGATGGGCGCGGCGGTGCGTCGCTGCCTGGAGGTGCTTCCGCTGACCGCGACGGTGGTCGGCGCGGCGGTGGCCGACCACGCCCGCGACATCTCCCACCCCCTCCCCTGACCCCCTCCCCACCAAGCTCCACGCCCACTCCCCCCGACCTGGTGTCGACCATGGCCCTGTCCGCACGGAGGACGCCCCCGCTCGACACCACCCTGTCCGCGCCCCCGAGCCAAGCAGCCCCCTCCACACCCGTGATCCACACCAGTTCCCCGAAGTGGCGCCATCCTCGTCCATGATCAACACCAGTTCGGGGAAATGGCGGCATCAGGCCACCTCGGATGCAGCCACCTCCCCGAACTGGTGTCGATCACGAGGTCGACAGCACGCGAGGGCCATCGCCGTCACGCGGACAACAGCCAGACCCCACCAGCCGCCAGCGCGCACCCCTCCCCACCTCCACCACTGGGCCGACCCTCGGAATCCAGGGGACATGGTCCACACCATCTCGCTGAAGTGGCGACATCCCCGCCCCAAGATCGACACCAGCTCGGGGAAATGGGGGTATCAGACCACCGTTGATGCAGCCACCTCCCCGAACTGGTGTCGATCTTGGGCGGGGGCAGCGGCGGCGAGCCGGTCACGTCAAGGGAAGGCGAGGGTCGGTTCCGGTGAGGTCGAGAAGGAACGTCGGGTAGTCCGGCTGTGGGCACGGGTCGCCCCGATGACCGAGCCGCTCGTAGAACGGCGCCGCCCGCTCGTGGTGGGCCTGCCACTCCAGGTGCCGGGCCCGCCCGCCGGCCCAGCGCCGCACCGCCGTGAACAAGGCACGGCCCACCCCGTCACGCCGCCGGTCCGGAACGACGTACAGGTCGTGCAGGCGTACGGTGCGGTGCGCGTCACCGGAACGCAGGTGCGGGCCGTGGTCCTGGGCGGCGGCGTACCCGGCCAACCCGCCCGCGTCGATGGCACCGAGCAGCGCCCAGCGGGGGTCGGCGAGCAGCGCGGCGAACCGCAGCCGGTGGGTCTCCGGCGGGTCGTCGCCCACACCCATGTCCCGCAGCATCGGCCACAGCTGCGGCCAGTCCGGCACGCGCAGGTCCCGCACGATGATCGGCATCGGACCAGGATGCGGGCGGGACAGCGCGGCCGGCGACCGGGTTTCGCGCCATCTGCGGCCGCCCTGACGATCGGGACCGAACCGACGCAAGCTGGTAAAAGCGCAGGTCAGAGCCATTCTGGCCGCCCGAAGACGTGCGGCCGGAGCGGCAGCGAAGCACGTCGAAGGAGAGCCTCATGGCCGCACCCGTCGTCCGTTCCGTCACCGCCGACCAGACCGTCCTGCTACCAGGGCAGTCGACCACCGTCCTGGTGGACGCCTACCACCCCGACTCGCGCCTGCTGACGCTCGCCGGCCGGGTCAGCGACCCCACCGGCGTCACCTGGGACAGCCCGGTCCGGGTGGACCTGAGCGTCCCGTTGACCATCCAGCTCGCCGGCGCCTCGCCGGGGGTGACAGTCACACCGAGCGGCACCGAACCGGGCCGCTTCACAGTCACCGTGCTGGCCGGCCGGGGCACGGTGACGCTGACCGCGACGGCGCGTGACGGCGCCGGCCGCACCGGCACGGGCACCGCCACGCTGACCGTGCCGCTGCTGGTCGGGATGAGCGCCGAGAAGGGCGCCCGGACCCAGCGGGCGGTGGCCGACTACCCGGGCATCCGCTACATGCGCGACTTCGGCACGGACGGCCCGGACGCGGACGCGCTGCCGGAACTGCCCCCGCTGAACGCGGGCAAGTTCGCCGACGCGCCCTCGGCCGTCATGCACGTCAGCTGGAAGGACGACGTCGAGCAGCTGGCCGGCTGGCTCGACGGCGTGAACCGCCCGATCTACCTGACCTGGTACCACGAGCCGATGGGCGACGTGACCCCCGCCACGTACCGGGCGACGGCGAGCCGGGTGACGCAGATACTGGCGGCGCACCGCAACCGGCGGTGGGTGCTCGGGCACGGCCCGATCGTGACCCGCTACTGGCTCGACGAAGGGCGCGGCAACCCGGCCGACTGGGGTTACCCGGGCATGACCCACTACGGCGTGGACTGCTACTCCCGGGACACCGCCGCGTACTGGCCCGCCTCCCGGATGTTCGGCGTGGCCTTCGGCAAGGTGCGCGCCGCGTACCCGGGGATCCGGCTGCTGGTGCCCGAGTACGGACTGAGCCGCATCGCCGCGGACACCACCGGCGCGGGCCGGGCGCGGACGCTCCGCGAGCACGTCACCTGGCTGCGGCAGCAGAACGACGTGGACGCGATCGCGTACTGGAACAACTGGGCCGAGTTCGAGCTGGGTGACCCGCCGCTCGAGGCCACGGCCTGGCGCGATCTCCAGGTGGGCCCGGCATAGACTGGGCCCATGAGGCGGAGTCGGTGACCAGCGGGAGCGTGACGTACCCGGGCTACACCCACGGCTGCCTCGCCTACGACGACCCGGCCGTGCTGCGCGCGCTGACGGTCGAGCAGGTAAGCGCGGGTCTGGCCGCCGGTGAGCAGGTATGGGTGGTCTGTCCGGAGGATCGCGCCACTGTCACCGGCTGGCTGGCCTCGGTTCCCGGGGTCGACGCCGCGCGCCGGCGGGACGCGCTACGGCTGGTTCCCGTCGGCGAGGCGTACCGGCACGACGAGATCGTCGATCCCGACCGGCAGGTCCAGGCGTACGTGCGGGCCACCACCGAGGCGCTGACCGCGGGGCACACCGGCCTGCGGGTGCTGGCGGAGGCGACGAGCCTGGTCCGCAGCCCGGCCCAGCGGGACGCGTTCGCCCGCTACGAGCACCGGATCGACCACTGGATGCGGCACCGGCCGATGTCGGCGGTCTGCGCCTACGACCGCCGGCAACTGGGCGCCTCGGCGATCGCCGAGCTGGCCTGCCTGCACCCGGAGACGAACGCCGACGTGCTGTTCCGGCTGCACGCCGGCGGCGGGGACTCGGCGGTGGCGCTGGCCGGCGAGCTGGACCCGTCCAACCACGGGGACTTCGCCGCCGCGCTGGAGCGGGCCGATCCGCGCCCGGTGGCGGGCCGGGTCGTCTTCGACGCCGCCGACCTGCGCTTCGTCGACCACCGCAGCCTGCTGCACCTGCGCGACCACGCCCGCCGGCACGACGCGGTCGCGGTGCTGCGCACGCCGAGCCGGGCCCCCGCGCGGCTGGCCGACCTGCTCGGCCTGTCCGAGGTGCGGGTGGAGGTGGTCCGATGAGGAGCGGCGCGGCCTCCGGCCACGTGGGCTACTTCCACGAGGCGTTCGTCTACGACTCCGACGAGGAGCTGCTGACGGTTGCGCTGCCGTTCCTGCTGGACGGGATCGCGGCCGGCGAGCCGACGGCGGTGAACCTGGACGAGCGCAACGCCGAGCTGGTGCGCCGGGCGCTGCCGCCGGGCGCCGAGGTCACGTTCCTGCCGGTCGGAGACCTCTACGCCCGGCCCAGCGTCGCGCTGCGCTCCTACCGGGAACTTCTCGCCTCGTACGTGGCGGCGGGGGCGGCGCAGATCCGGATGGTCGGCGAGCTGCCTCCGGTGCTGCTCGGCGCGACCTGGGACTGGTGGGCCCGCTACGAGTCGGCGATCAACCACGCCTACGACGACTTCCCGCTCTGGGGCATCTGCGCCTACGACCGGCGGAGCACACCCGCGCACGTGCTCGCCGACGTGGCGCGTACCCATCCCCTGGTGGCGCGGCCGGACGGCGGGCACGAGGCGGCCGGTCTCTACACCGAGCCGACGAGTTACCTGACCGAGTTCCGTCCGGCGCCGGCGGATCCGGTGCAGCGGAGCGCGCCGCTGGTCGAGCTGACCGATCCCACGCCGGCCCGCGCCCGCGCGGAGGTACGTGCCGCCGACCGTGGCCTGCTGCCACCCGACAGCCTCGACGGCCTGGTCATCGCGGTCAGCGAGGTGGTGAGCAACGCGCTGCGCCACGGCGAGCCGCCGGTGTGCCTGCGGCTGTGGCGCGCGCCGGACCGGATCGTGGTGACCGTCCACGATCGAGGGACGGGCCCCAAGGACCCGTACGCCGGGCTGCTGCCGGCCGGCGACGGTTCCGACGGCGGGCTGGGCCTGTGGATCAGCCACCAGAGTTGCGACCACGTGACCTACCACAGGGACGCCGAGGGCTTCACCATCCGCCTGACGGCGGGGAACCCGCACTTCCCGGTCTGACCGCGCCGCCGGTCGGCGGGCAGGGGGCGGGGCGGGGCGAGCCCCGCGCGCGGACGCGGTACCGTAGCGCCTCATCGTGCCCTGCGGGGCGGTCATCCGCCGGCCTGGCGCTGGCGAACCGACGGAGGATGGCGCATGTCAAACGGTGCCGAGCCGTTCGCACCCCACGACGACCTGTCCGCGCGACCGCGATTCGATCCCGCGTTGCGCGGCTACGACAAACGTCAGGTGGACCGGTACGTCGAGCAGGTCGACGCCGAGGTGAGCGCGCTGACCGCCGCACGGGACCGGGCGTACGCGCAGGTGCGTGACCTGACCGCGCAGGTGCAGCGGGCGCAGGCCGAGGCGGGGGAGCTGCGCGACCGTCCGGCGCCGGTGGACCGGGCGTCCTTCCGCGACCTGGGCCCGATGGTGGACCAGATCCTGGACCTGGCGGAGAAGCAGGCCGGCCAGATCACCGAGGTGGCCACCCGGCGCGCGGAGGAGGTCCAGGGCCAGGCGGAGAAGCTGCTCGTCGCGGCGCAGGAGCAGGCCGCCCGGGAGCGGCGTGAGCTGGACGAGGAGCTGGCCGCCCGCCGGGCCGAGCAGGAGCGGGTGGACGAGGAACGGCGGACCGTCGCGCAGGCGGAGCTGACCGCGGTGCGGGAGCTGGCGGAGAAGCTGCGCGTCGAGGGCCAGGCCGTGCACGACCGGGCCCAGCAGGAGGCGAAGCGGATCAGCGAGCAGAGCGCCCAGCAGGTCGAGCAGGCGCGGTCGGCGTCCGAGGCGCTGGTGAAGGCCGCGCGGACGCAGATCCAGCAGGAGGTCCAGGCCAACCGCAGCAAGGCCCAGCAGGAGCTGGCCCAGTGGCAGGCCACCATGGCCAAGGAGCTGGACGAGCGGCGGGCCGCCGCCGAGCAGGAGCTGGCCGACCGGGCCGCCGCCGCGGAGAAGGACATCGCCGCGCTGGTCGCCGAGGCGCAGCAGTACGCCACCGAGGTCCGCGAGCGGGCCGACGAGGAGACCGCGGCGCACCAGGAGCAGCTCGCCGGTGTGCAGCGGGACATCCAGCAGCGTCAGGAGTCGCTGACCCAGCTCAAGGCGGAGCTGGAGACGGCCTCCCGGCAACTGGAGGACACCCGCCGGGAGATCGCCGCCATCGAGCGCACCGGCGGGGATCTGGAGGAGCGGCTGGTCGGCGTACGCCGGGAGTTGAGCGCGGAGAGCAAGCGGCTCGACGAGGCGCGGCGCGCGGCGGACCTGGCCGAGCAGCACGCCAAGGAGACCCGGGCCCGGGTGCAGCGGGAGGCCAAGCGGGTCGCCGATCTGGCCGCGGCGGCGGTCATGGCCGCCGCGGCGGGCGGCGGCGAGACCGCCGAGTACCCGCAGGTGCCGGCGCGGCCGGCGGCCCCGGTCCCGGCCGAGGCGGCGCCCCGGGCCTCGGACGGGCGGGCCGAGCCGGACGGGGTCGAGCGGGACCGGTCGGAGCCGCCGGTCGTGGAGCCGTTCGTCGAGCGGCTGGACGGCCCGAGCTTCGACGCGTTCGCGGTCCGCACGCCGGCTCCGCGCGGGGCGTCCGAGGCGGAGACCAGCGGTACGGACAACGGCGTACCGGCCACCGCCTGAGCGACGCGTGCCGCCGGTCCGGGTATGGGCGCGGCGGCACGCACCTTGCTCATCGACCTTGCTCTATGCAAATATTTGGATCGATCCGCCGGTACATCTAGATCCTTTTGCGGGAGTTGACGGGTATGCGGAAAATCTCCTCCATCGGTGCCGCCGTCGTCCTGACCGTCACCTCGGCGTGCGCCGCGGTGGCCGGCACGGCCGCACCGGCGAGCGCCGGATGCAGCCACTCGCACTCCAACGTGGACAGCAAGTTCGGCCAGCTCTTCAACGCCACGAACGTCAACATCCGGACCGGCCCGCACACCACCTGCGCCTCCCTGGGTTACGGCCAGCTCAGCCACACCGTCGACTTCCACTGCTTCGCCAGCGGCGACCGGGTCAGCGCGAACGGCCACACCACCTACACGTGGACCTACCTGCGCGACGTCACCACAGGCGTCTCCGGCTGGGTCGCCGACGCGCTGCTGGACAACCTCGGCGGCAACGTCGCCTGCTGACCGGGGCCACCCGGGGCGCCCGCGACGGGCACAATGACCGGGCATGACCGGCCTGCACCCACCCGTCGAGCCGTACGCCACCCACCGCGTACCGGTCGGTGACGGCCACGTCCTGTACGTGGAGGAGGTCGGGCGGCCGGACGGCGTACCCGTGGTGTTCCTGCACGGTGGCCCCGGCGGCGGCCTGGTGCCGGCGGCCCGCCGGTTCTTCGACCCCGCCCGTCACCGGGCCGTGCTGTTCGACCAGCGTGGCGCCGGCCGCAGCACCCCGCACGGCGAGGTGCGCGCCAACACCACCTGGCACCTGGTGGCCGACCTGGAGACCATCCGGCAACGGCTGGGCGTCGGCTCCTGGCTGGTGTTCGGCGGGTCGTGGGGCACCACGCTCGGCCTGGCGTACGCCCAGACGCACCCGGAGCGGGTGACCGGCCTGGTCCTGCGCGGCGTGCTGCTGCTGCGGCGCAGCGAACGCGACTGGTTCTACCAGGGCGGGCTGCGTCACCTCCAGCCCGAGGAGTGGGAGCGGTTCGTCGCGCCGATCCCGCCCGCCGAGCGCGGCGACGTGCTGGCCGCGTACCACGGGCGGTTGCACGGCCCGGACGAGACGCGGGCCCGGGAGCACGCGCGGGCCTGGGGGCGGTGGGAGGCGGTCAACTCGTCGCTGCGGCCCGACCCGGAGCTGCTCGCCCACTTCACCGCCGACGACCAGGCGCTGCCGGTGGCCCGGATCCTGTCGCACTACGCGGTGCACGGCGGCTTCCTCGCCGAGGGCCAGTTGCTCGACGGCGTGGACCGGATCCGGCACCTGCCCGCCGTGATCGTCAACGGCCGCTACGACCTGTGCTGCCCGCCGGTCACCGCGTACGACCTGGCCCGGCGCTGGCCGGAGGCGACACTGCGGATCGTGCCCGACGCCGGGCACTCCGCCGCCGAGCCGGGCGTGACCCGGGAGGTGCTGCGCGCACTCGACGAGGTGACCGCGAAGGTCGGCTGACACCTCGGCCGGCGAGCCTGGTCATCCGGCGGCGCCACTGGCAAGATCGGCCGGGTGACGGGTGCGCTGTACGCGGTCAGTGACCTCCACGTGTCGTACGCGGAGAACCGCGCGGTGGTGGACGGCCTGCGGCCGGAGACGGCGGACGACTGGCTGATCGTGGCCGGCGACGTCGGCGAGGTCTTCGCCGACGTCGAGCGGACGCTGCGGCTGCTGCGCGACCGGTTCGCCACTGTGGTGTGGGCGCCGGGCAACCACGAGCTGTGGACCCACCCGAACGACCCGGTGACGTTGCGCGGCGTGGCCCGCTACGACGCGCTCGTGGCGATGTGCCGCGAGCTGGGCGTGCTGACCCCGGAGGACGACTACCCGGTCTGGCGGGGCGCGGACGGGCCGGTCACCGTGGCACCGCTGTTCCTGCTCTACGACTACTCGTTCCGCGCCCCCGGCACCAGCACCAAGGAGGAGTCGCTGCGCAAGGCGTACGACGCGGGCGTGGTGTGCACCGACGAGATGCTGCTGCACCCCGACCCGTACCCGGACCGGGAGTCCTGGTGCTGGGCACGGCTGGAGGCGACCCGGCGGCGGCTGGAGGCCACCGACCCGGCGCTGCCCACCGTGCTGGTCAGCCACTGGCCGCTGGTACGCCAGCCCACCGACGTGCTCTGGTTCCCCGAGTTCGCCCAGTGGTGCGGCACCGACCGGACCGCCGACTGGCACGTGCGCCACCGCGCCGCCGTCGCGGTCTACGGCCACCTGCACATCCCGCGCACCACGCACTACGACGGGGTGCGGTTCGAGGAGGTGTCGCTGGGCTACCCGCGTGAGTGGCGGCGGCGCGGTGGCGAGCCGGCGCCGATGAAGCGGATCCTCGGATGATCGAGGCGTTGCTGCCGGCCGGGGCGCTGGCCGTCGAGGCGTTCACCGACGTGCCGGGCGAGGCGCCGTACCCGGGTGAGGAGGACCTGATCGCGCGCGCGGTGTCCGGCCGCCGCCAGGAGTTCGTCACGGCCCGCCGCTGCGCGCGGGAGGCGCTGGCCCGCCTGGGGTACGCCCCGGCGCCGATCCGTCCCGGTCCCCGGCGGGAGCCGGTGTGGCCGGCCGGGGTGGTGGGCAGCATCACCCACTGCTCCGGTTACCGGGCGGCGGCGGTGGCCCCGTCCGGCGCGCTGGCCGGGCTGGGCATCGACGCGGAACCGCACGAGCCGCTGCCCGACGGGGTGGCCGGCGCGGTCCTCACTGCGGGCGAGCCGGAGCGGCTGGCCGCGCTGCGCGCCGCCGACCCGGCGACGCACTGGGACCGGCTGCTGTTCAGCGCCAAGGAGTCGGTCTACAAGGCGTGGTATCCGCTGACCGGGCGCTGGCTCGGGTTCGAGGAGGCGGAGCTGACGTTCGACCGGGCCGGCCGGTTCACCGCCCGGATCCTGGTCGACGGCACCCGCGCCGACGGCGGGCCACCGCTGGACGTGCTGGACGGACGCTGGCTGGCCTCCGGCGGGCTGCTGCTCACCGCCGTGGCCGTGCCGCACCTACCCTGACCAGCGATCCTGCGATTGTTCCGGTTTGCCCGCCCTGACCTGGGGTACGGCGGAAGGGGCCTGGACATTTAGCCGTAGGAGGACAGGTCCTGATGGAATCCAGCAAGCCCGCCCAGATCGTCAAGGGTGTCGTCGAAGCCGCCGTCGAGAAGGTCGGCGACGCGCTGACTCCGGACGTGCCGGGCGCCCCCGGCAGCGCGCCACCACCGCTGGAGGAGCCGACCACCCCGCACGGGCCGCTGCCGCCCAAGGCCGAGCAGGGCGCGCCGGACACCCGGACCCCGACCGGCGCCGAGACCGGGGTGCCGAAGATCGCCAAGGGGCAGCAGGGCGCGTACCTCACCACCGCCAACGGGGCCCGGCTGCGGGACACGGACCACTCGCTCAAGGCCGGTCCGCGCGGCCCGGTCCTGCTCCAGGACCACCACCTGCGGGAGAAGATCACCCACTTCGACCACGAGCGGATCCCGGAGCGCGTGGTGCACGCCCGAGGCGCGGGCGCGCACGGCACGTTCGTGGCGTACGGCACCGCCGAGGAGGTGACCCGGGCCGGGTTCCTGAAGAAGGGCCGCGAGACGCCGGTCTTTGTCCGCTTCTCCACAGTGCTGGGCTCGCGCGGCTCGGCCGACACGGTCCGCGACACCCGCGGCTTCGCCACCAAGTTCTACACCGACGAGGGCACGTTCGACCTGGTCGCCAACAACATGCCGGTGTTCTTCATCCAGGACGCGATCAAGTTCCCGGACGTCATCCACGCCGGCAAGCCGCACCCGGATCGGGAGATCCCACAGGCGCAGAGCGCCCACGACACGTTCTGGGACTTCGTCTCGCTGCACACCGAGGCGCAGCACCACACCATCTGGAACATGTCCGACCGGGGCATCCCGCGGTCCTACCGGACCATGGAGGGCTTCGGCGTGCACACGTTCCGCATGGTCGACGAGGCCGGCGCGACGGTGCTGGTCAAGTTCCACTGGAAGCCGAAGCTCGGCGTGCACTCCCTGACCTGGGAGGAGGCGCAGCTCATCGGCGGCCTCGACCCCGACTACCACCGCCGCGACCTGTACGACGCGATCGAGGCCGGCGCGTACCCGGAGTGGGAGCTGGGCATCCAGGTCTTCCCGGACACGCCGGAGGAGACGTTCGCCGGGATCGACCTGCTCGACCCGACGAAGATCGTGCCGGAGGAGCTGGCGCCGGTGCAGCCGATCGGCAAGCTCACCCTGAACAAGACGCCGCGCAACTTCTTCGCCGAGGTCGAGCAGGTGGCGTTCCACGTCGGGCACCTGCCGCCGGGCATCGACGTGACGAACGACCCGCTGTTGCAGGGCCGCCTCTTCTCGTACGTGGACACGCAGCTCACCCGCCTGGGCGGGCCGAACTTCACCCAGATCCCGATCAACCGGCCGCACGCCGACGTCAACGACATGCTGCGCGACGGCTTCCACCAGCACGCGGTGCACGCCGGGGTGGCGCCGTACCGGCCGAACTCGCTCGACGGCGGCAACCCGTTCCCGGCCGGCGACCGCGAGCACGCGTTCGTGGACACGCCGGTGACTGTGGCCGAGGCGCCGAAGGTACGCGCCGCGCCAGCCTCCTTCGACGACCACTACAGCCAGGTACGCCTGTTCTGGCAGAGCATGTCGCCGGTGGAGAAGGAGCACATCATCCGGGCGTACACGTTCGAGCTGGGCAAGTGCTACCACCAGGCGATCAAGGAGCGGCAGCTCCAGTGCCTGGCAAACGTCGACCCGGTGCTGTGCGAGCAGGTGGCGATCGGCCTGGGCCTGCCCGTGCCGCAGCCCACGGTTCCGCTCGCGGAGGTGCAGCCCAGCCCGGCGCTGTCCCAGGTGGGCCGGGAGTGGCCGGCCGACGGCCGGATGGTCGGCATCGTCGTCGACGCCCAGGCCGACCTGGGCGACGTGCACGAGGTACGCCGGGAGGTGTTCGCCGCCGGCATGGTGCCGCTGCTGATCGCCGCGCACGGCGGCACCGTCGACGGGCTGCCGGTGCAGCGCACGTTCGCCACCGGCCGCTCGGTCGAGTTCGACGCGGTGCTGCTGGCCGGCGCACCGGCCCCGGCGCCGGACGCGCTGCCGGCCCGCGACGCCAAGGCCGGCGCTTCGGGCTCCCCGACCGTCGACCCGCGGGTGTTGCTGCTGGTCGAGGAGGCCTGGCGGCACGCCAAGGTGATCGGCGCCTGGGGCGCGGGCGCCGAGGTGCTGAACCAGGCCGGTGTCACCGGCACGCCGGGCGTGGTGACCGGCGGCTCCGGCGCCGAGGTGCTCGCCGAGGTGCAGCGGCTGATGGCGGCGCACCGGGTCTGGGAGCGGTTCCCGGCCTCGGTGGCCTGATCCCGAGTCGTGCGTGGGGCGGTCCCGGACGGGACCGCCCCACCTCGCTGTCCGCCCCCCGGGTGACGTCACCAGCGGTTGCGGGCCTCCTCGGCCCAGCCGACCAGGCCCTCGAGGTCCACGCGCTCGCCGTCGTCGGTCGCCGCCCAGCCGGTGAAGTGCCCGAAACACTGGTGCGTCTCCCCGGCCAGCACGAGCAGATTGGTACGCGCCACCCGCTCGTGGAACGGGTGGAACGTGACGTCGACCCGGTCGCCGGTGATCCGCCACGGCCGCAGCCAGTCGGTCCTGTCGTACGCCCAGGTCAGGTCCGCGCCGATCTTGTGCAGCCGCCCGTCCACGAAGACCGCGTTCTCGGTCGAGCCGGTGCCGTCGGTCCACTTCCCGCCGAGCTGGATCGCCCGGCCCGGTCCGCTGCCTGCCGCCCAGTTCCACCGCACCGCGTACCGCCACTTGCCCCGGCCGTGGTCGAGCGCCGCGTACGACCCCTCCCCCACCGGATAGGCGGTGCCGTCCACGGTGATCGTGCCGTGCACCGGCCGCCCGATGTCCTTGACCGTGTACTGGAACCGCCGGCTGCTCCACGGCACCACCACGCCCAGTGACTGGTGCCCCGGCGGCAGCGGCACTGTCAGGTCCACCTCGATGCCGGGCGCGGTGGCTCGCACCGTACTGCCGTCCGGGCCCTGGTCCACGGCGATGGTGAGCTTCCCGCCCCGGGCCCGGACCGGCCCGGCGCCGCTGACCGGCGGCAGCACCGTGCCCCGGGCCAGCGGCACCACCGCCTCCGCAGTGGTCTCCCGCCCGGTGGCCCGGTCGAGCAGGTAGAGGCTCTGCACCCCGGCGTAGTCAAGCGACGACGCGACCAGGCCGAGGATGTGCGTCGGGGTGACCACGCCCCAGTGCTCCCACCGCTTGGCCCGGCCCCAGCCCCGCAGGTTCGCCCGGTGCAGCGGCCGGCGGCTCCAGCCGACCGCGTCCGGGTTCAACCGCCCGTCCGGGCGGCACAGGTCGACCGGCTCGGTGATCTCCCGCTCATGCGTCATCGCCGCAGGTTACCGGCGACGGCGCGGGCCCGGCGGGCGGCCTGGACGGCCGTCCCGCCGGGCCGTCGCGTCAGCGGCCCTGCTTGGCGCGGCAGATCTCCACCGGCACCGCCGGGGCGCCGTCGACCGGAGCCGGGTCCTCCGGCGTGGGCGCGATGCCGCCGGCCGAGATCCGGTCCAGCGTGGCCAGCCCGGCCGCGTCGACCTGGCCGAACACGGTGTAGTTGGGGCGCAGCGCCGAGTCGGCCTGGACCAGGAAGAACTGGCTGCCGTTGGTGTCCGGGCCGGCGTTGGCCATGGCGAGGGTGCCCCGCGCGTACAGGCGGCGTACGCCCGTCGGGTCGGTCGGCGCGGGCGGCAGGTCGGTGGGCAGCTCGTCGCGGTAGCGGTAGCCCGGGCCGCCCTCGCCGGTGCCGGACGGGTCGCCGCACTGGAGCACTGTCAGCGTCGGGTACGCGGTGAGCCGGTGGCAGGGCGTCCGGTCGTAGAAGCGCTTGCGGACCAGGTGCAGGAAGCTCTGCACGGTGCACGGCGCCTGTTCGCGGTCCAGCGTCAGCCCGATCGGCCCCTGGTTGGTGCGCAGCGTGACCCGCACGGTGCCCCGGTCCGGCGTCCGGCGCGGGTCCGGCGGCAGCGGCACCGGACGGGCGGCCGGCTCGTCCGGCGTGGGCGTGTACGCGCACGGCCCCTTCGTGGGCGCGGGATCGGCCGGCGGCGCGGCGGTCGCGGCGACACCTGCGGCGGCGACGATCGTCGCGGCGGCCACGCTCACCCCGGCGAGACGGGCCAGCAGGGGTAAGGCGGCGTGCGTTCGGGTTTCGCTCGACACGGGGGTCCTCCCTGGACTCGTGGTACCAGAACGACCGGAGTCTATGGAGCGGGTGCGGCGATGTCGACGCGAACGCGTCGCGGGCCGAAAGTCGGTTGCCGCCCCGGGGCCGCCTCCGCGAGGCTGGGCGCATGACGTTCTGACGGACCGCACCCAGCTCGCAGGCCCTCGCCGCCTGCCGTTCCCGCCTCTCTTCTTCCGCAGAAACGAGCGTCTGTGTCCGCGTACCCCTCCGGGCGGGCCGTCGTGCCCGCCACCGTCTCCGTCTTCTCCTCCCCCGGCAGCTGGATCGAGTCCGCCGCGCTCGACCAGTGCCGCCAGGTCGCCGCCCTGGACGGCATGGCGCATGTCGCCGCCATGCCGGACCTGCACCCCGGCAAGGGCGCGCCGATCGGCGCCGCGATGTCCTCGACTGTGCTCTACCCGTTCCTGGTCGGCTCCGACATCGGGTGCGGGATCGCGGTGTTCCCGATCGCGCTGCGCCGGGCCGTACCGGAACGGCTCGCGGCCCGGTTCCCCGACCTGGACCGGGCGCTCGACCCGGACCGGGACGCCGACGACCCGGCCTGGTCGGTGCTGGACGGCGACGTGCCGGCCGGTCACCTCGACGGGCTCGGCACCGTCGGGCGCGGCAACCACTTCGTCGAGCTGGCCCGCGTCGGGCCGATCCTCGCGGCGGAGCACGCCACGCGGCTCGGGCTGGAGGCCGGTGACCTGGTGCTCGTGGTCCACTCCGGGTCACGCGGGCTGGGCGAGCGGATCCTGCGCGAGCACACCGAGGCGCACGGCGCCGGTCCCGCGCCCGACCCGGACGCCTACCTGGCCCGGCACGACGCCGCAGTGCGGTGGGGTTCGCTCAACCGGCGGCTGCTGGCCGCGCGGGTGGCGTACGCCCTCGGCGCCGAACCCACCGAGCCGGTCGTCGACCAGTGCCACAACCTGGTCGAGATCCGCGACGGGCGCTACCTGCACCGCAAGGGCGCGGCCCCGGGCGACGGCCGGAACGTGCTGATCGCCGGCACCCGGGGCACGCCCTCCTACCTGGTGGCCGCGCACGCCGGGGCGGACGCCGGCTACTCGGTGGCGCACGGCGCCGGGCGCAAGATGTCCCGCGCCGACGCGCTACGCCGGGGCCGGGCCAAGCACACCGTCGAGGAACTGCGGCGTACGCCTGTGGGCTCGGTAGTGGTGTGCGGCGACCGGCAGTTGCTGTTCGAGGAGGCGCCCACCGCCTACAAGCGCATCGAGCAGGTGATCGGCGACCTGGTGGCGCACGACCTCGCCACGCCCGTCACCACGACGGTTCCGCTTGTCACCTACAAGACGCCGGACGTGGGCCGCCGCGACGAGCGCCGGAAGGGCCGCCGGTGACCGAGCTGCTGCTGTCCGCCGGGCGCGGGCCCGCCGAGTGCGCGTGGGCGCTGGCCCGGCTGCTGTCCCGCCTGGAGGGCGAGGCGGCCCGGCGGGGCCTGCGTAGCGAGCGGGTCGAGACGGTGCCCGGCGACCGGACGGGCGCCTACCGGTCGGTGCTCCTGTTGATCACCGGCGCCGGGGCGGAGGCGTTCGCGGCCGGGTGGACCGGCACGCTCTGCTGGCAGGCGCCCAGCCCGTACCGGACGGGTCACGGCCGCAAGAACTGGTACGTCACCGCGCAGCCCTGCCGGACCGACGTGGTGGTCACGCCGTTCCACGAGGCCGACGTCGAGTTCGTGCCGTGCCGCACCGGCGGGCCGGGCGGTCAGCACCGCAACAAGGCGAGCACCGCCGTACGGGCCACGCACCGCCCGTCGGGCCGGACCGTGGTGGTGGACACCGAACGGCACCTGCACCTCAACCGGCGCATCGCCGTCGAGCTGCTGCGGCAGCGGATCGCCGCCGACGACGAGGCGGCCCGCCGGGCCGGCGCCGACGCCCGCTGGCGGGTCCACGACGACCTCGTGCGCGGCGACCCGGTGCGGGTGGAACGCCCGTGACCCCGCGCCGGGCCGGTCCGGCGCAACTGGTGACCTCGACCCGATCCGAGGCGTCTGACCGGCCCGGCTACCGTGGGCGCGGCAAGCGGGCGGGCTCGGCCCGCCGACGTGAGGCGCGCGAGGAGGACGGATGCGACGGAGAAGGACCGGCCCGGTGGCGGCGCTGGCGACACTGGCGCTCTCGGTCGCCTCCTGTGGCGGGGACGCCGGCACCGATCCCGAGACCTACCTCCGGGACGCGATGAGCGACGCCGTGTCGATCAAGCAGGACACCGGGCGGTTCCCCCGGGGCGTGAGCGATCTGCCGATCGGGGACTACGACGGCGTCGGCGTCGTCACGTTCGTCACGAACAACGACGCGTCGGCGCTCTGCGTGCAGCTGTCCGTGCCGGACGCCAAGTACAGCGCGTACTCCTCCGACCCCGGGCAGGTCGTCGACGGCGCCTGCGACATGGACCGCGTCCAGTGAACCCGCTCGTGCAGCGCTTCCGCGCCGTGGTCGCGATGTGGATCTTCGTCGGTGGAGGCGGCTTCCTGCTCGCCGGCCTCCTCGGTTTGGCGCTGCTGACCCAGACGGGCCCGTTCGCGGCCGCGTCGGCCTTCTCCGCCGACGCCGAGTTCGCTCCCGGCGCGGAGATCAAGATCAGTGACACCGGCGTACGTCCCGGCGACATCCTGATCCTCGCCACCCCGGCCACAGTGGACCCGGCCTCCGTCCGGTGCACCACGAAGAGCCGGGTCTACTCCACCGGCGAGCAGCGGAGCAGGGAGCTGACCGGGGCCCGGCCCGAGGGGACCGCGGCGGTGATGCGCGACCGCGGTGACCCGCGCCGGTTCACGCCGGTGCTGGTCACCGGCGGGGTCACCTGGATGGACACCGACTTCGTGAGCTGCACCGGTGACGGTGCTGAGGCGTTCGCGCTGACCACCGCCAAGGGCATCAAGAGTGACGGTTTCCGGCTCGGTACCGGACTGCTGCTCATGCTGCTCGCGCCGGTGTTCGCCGGGCTCGGCTGCCTCGCGCTGTACCTCACCCGCAAGTGGAACCGGGAGGCGCGGCTGCGCGGCGGATCGACGAACTGGCCCTACCGGTGACCGGGGCGCGCCTGCACGTCGGCTGCGCCATGTGGACACACAGGTCCTGGTCCGGCCGCTTCCTGCCGCACCCGCTGCCCGCGCACGAGCGGCTGCGCGCGTACGCCGGATGGTGCGACGCGGTGGAGGGCAACACCACGTTCTACGCGACCCCGGCCCGGGAGACGGTGGTGTCCTGGGCCGAGCAGACCGACCCGGGCTTCCGTTTCCTGCCGAAGCTGCCGAAGGTGGTCACCCACGAGCGCCGGCTCACCGGCGGCGAGGCGGAACTGCGGGCGTTCCTGCACGCGATCGAGCCGCTCGGCCCCCGGGCGGACACGCTCTGGATCCAGTTGCCCGGCTCGTTCGGCCCCGGCGACGTGCCCGACCTCGACCGGTTCCTGCGCACACTGCCCACCACCCACAGGTACGCCGTCGAGGTCCGCCACAGCGCCTTCTTCACCGAGCCCGGTGCGGTACGCGCGCTGGAGGCGACGCTGCACCGGGCCGGCGCCGAGTGGATCCCGTTCGACACCACGGCGTTCTTCCGCACGCCGCCGACGAGCGACGCGGAACGGGAGGCGTGGACGCGCAAACCGCGCCTCCCGCTGCGTACCCGGGCGCTGACCGACCGGCCGATCGTGCGCTACCTGGGTCGCGACGACCCGGCCCAGGCCGTCGAGGGCTGGCAGCCGTGGCTGGACGTGGTCACCGGCTGGCTGCGCGAGGGCCGCTCACCGACCGTGTTCGTGCACACGCCGGACAACGCGGACGCCCCCGAGCTGGCCCGCCGCTTCCACGACCAGGTCCGCGCGCGGGTGCCCGGCCTCGCGCCGCTGCCGGAACCGAAGCCGGTCGGCCCGGCCACGCTGTTTTGAGCCCCGAATGGGACCACCCCGCATCGCCCGGCCGCTGCCCGGCCCCCTGGCCGGGCGATGCGCGGGGCGCCCGCCGGTCAGCCCGGCCGGCCGCCCTCGGGCGGGGGCACCCGGTCGGCGTACGCGCCGGACGGTCCCGCGTACCGCTCGCCACGCAGGAACGGCAGCGGGTTCGGGGTGCACCCGTGCAGGCCGAGCGTCTGCTGCTGCATCACCGGCGCCGGACGGCCCCGCCCCGGGCAGCGTTCGTGCCCGTGGCCCAGGCGGTGACCGACCTCGTGGTTGACCACGTACCGCCGGTACGCGGCGAGGTCGCTGCCGTAGGCGGGTGCGCCACGCACCCAGCGGGCCACGTTCACCACCACCCGGCTCCCGTTACGGCAGGACGTGTACCCGTCCGGCCCGTCCCCGCACAGGTCGTCGCGCGTACCCGGGGTGGCGAGGTGGACGGTGAAGTCGGCGGGCCCGCGTGCGCCGACCCGGCGCAGGGTGAGCTGTCCGTCGGTGGTCCAGCCACCCGGGCCGGTGAGAATGGCGGTGACCTGCGAAGCGAACTCGGCCGCCGACAGGCCGGTCACGTCCCGCTCCACCGCCACCCGGTAGCGCAGCAGCCGGCCCGTACCCCCGGAGGTCGCCGGCTCGGCGGCGGCGAACCGCCACCCGCCGCCGCCGTGGGCGGGATAGCCGATCGGCGCCGGCCGGGGCCGGGCGGGCGCCGCCGTCGTCACGGCCGGTGTGGCGGCGGACGGTCCGGGCGGCGCGGCGGCGGGCTGGTCGGCCGCCGCCGGCGCGCAGCCGGCCAGCGACACCGCCAGCACGATCACGGCGGCGCCGCCGCGCGTCCGTTCCACGGTCCTGGTCATCTCGTCTCCCCTCGGCGCCCGGTCTCGGGCGCAGCGATGAGGACGGGTGACCAGTCACCGAAGTTGGTCCGGCGGGGACTCAACCTTTTGCCCGTCCCGCCCGTCACTACCGGGGTGAGAGGGGCAGAAGGCCGGCATGGCCCGGGGTGACGCGGAGTTCGTCGAGTTCGCGCGGGCGTCGTCCGCGCGGCTGACGCACGCCGCCTTCCTCATGACCGGCAACCACCACCACGCCGAGGACGCCGCGCAGACCGCGCTGGTGCGCACGTACGCGTCCTGGTCCCGGATCCGCAACGGCGACCCGTACGGATACGCCCGGTCGGTGCTGGTGAACCACCTCATCGACAGCTGGCGACGGCCGATCCGCGAATATCCGAGCGACGACCTGCCGGAGCGGCGCGGCGGTGACCTGGCCGAGGAGGTGGCGACCCGGCGGTGGCTGGTCACCGCGCTCGCCACGCTCACCGCGCGCGAACGCGCCGTCGTCGTCCTACGTCACTACTTCGACCTGCCGGAGGCCCAGGTGGCAAACGAACTCGACGTATCGGTCGGCACCGTCAAGAGCACCGCGTCCCGGGCGCTGGGGAAGCTGCGTACCGCCGGTCTGTCCGCGCCGCGACCGCAGGAGACGTGCCGGTGACCGAGATGGACGAGCTGCGCCGCGCGATGCGGGCCACCGAGCGGGCCGACGGCCTGGACATCACGGACATCATGCGCCGGGGACGCCGGCTGCGCCGACGCCGCCGGATCGGCGCCGGGGTCGCGGCGACGGTGGCGGTGATCGCGGTGGCCGTCGGCGTCGACGTCGTGGCGCCGCGGCCCGGCCCGCCGCACGCCCCGGCCGGGGAGCCGGTCGCCACCGCGTCCGCCGGCACTCCCCCGCCCACGCCGGCCGCCGTGCCGGCACCGACCGAGGCCCCACCGCGACCGCTCGGAACCGTCGTCGGCAGCGGCATCCGGTACGGCGCCGACGAGCGCGTGTTCTTCATGGTCCCGGTCGAGTTGCCGCGAGTGCCCGGCGTGACGATCGGCCTGGTCGCCGGCCGGCGCACCCCGGACGGTCGCCTGACCTCCGACTTCCTGGTCAACGACGTGTCCGGCAGCGACCGCCGGCCGGGGTTCCACGAGATCGGGTACGACCAGCAGCGGGTGCCCGCCGACGCGCCGGTGCCGACGTTCGGCTACTTCGTCGGCCCGGCGGCGCGCATCGTCGGGACGGTCGACGGCCACCAGGTCGAGGCGAAGCTGGTCCGGTGGAGCGAGGACCCCCAGGTGATGATCTTCTGGTTCGACCCGACGACCCTCACCCCCGGCACCCCCCTGGACGGCATCACCGCCCACACATCCCAGGGCCGCCGCCTATAGCCCACTCCCCCTCCCTCCCCTCTCTCCCCCGTCTCCCCCGTCTCCCCCGGTGATCAAGGAGTTTGCGGGCTGACACCGCCCTGACGAGGACACAAACTCCTTGATCACCAGCATGAGACCCATCCCGCACCGGCGACCCGAGCGACCGGTAGATCTTGGTACGAATCGGCCCCCATGGGGGCCTTTTCGTACCAAGATCTACGGCGCTCCCGGGATACGGACCAGGGTTCCCAGGTGATGGGAGAAGCGACAGGCGGGGACCGGCCCCTCTCCGGCGATCTTGCGCTTTCTGCCCGGGCAGACAGGACATTCACGACATCGGCGGGGCAGCAAGTGCAAGATCGCCGAGAGCAGGGGACCGGGAGCCGGGGCGAGGGCGGGAGGGGCGCGGAGGGCGGGAGGGGTGCGGAGGGCGGGAGGGGGCGGGTGTGAGGATCGGGGGTATGCGCGCTGTGGTGTTCGAGCGGTTCGGGGGGCGGCCGGAGGTCCGGGAGGTGGACGATCCGGCGCCGGCGCCGGACGGGGTGGTCGTCCGGGTCGGCGCGACCGGCCTGTGCCGCAGCGACTGGCACGGCTGGCAGGGCCACGACCCGGACATCCGCGTGCCACACGTGCCGGGGCACGAGTTCGCCGGCGTCGTCGTGGCCGTCGGCGCGGACGTACGCGGCTGGCGGCCCGGCGACCGGGTGACCGCGCCGTTCGTCTGCGCGTGCGGGCGGTGCCCCTCGTGCCTGGCCGGCGACCAGCAGGTCTGCGAGCGGCAGACCCAGCCGGGCTTCACCGGATGGGGCTCGTTCGCCGAGCTGGTCGCGGTGCGGCACGCCGACGTCAACCTGGTCCGGCTGCCGGACGAGCTGGACGAGGCCGCCGCCGCCGCGCTCGGCTGCCGGTTCGCCACCGCGTTCCGGGCCGTCGTCGCGCAGGGCCGGGTCGCGGCGGGCGAGTGGGTGGCGGTGCACGGCTGCGGCGGCGTCGGCCTGTCCGCCGTCATGGTCGCGGCGGCGAGCGGGGCGCGGGTGGTGGCGGTGGACGTATCACCCGGCGCGCTGGAGCTGGCCCGCCGCAGCGGCGCCGCGGTCTGCCTGGACGCGAGCGCGTTCGAGGGCCCGGGCGAGGTGGCCGCCGCGATCCGGGAGGCCACCGGCGGGGGCGCCTATCTCTCGCTGGACGCGCTGGGCAGTCACGCCACCTGCGTCGCGTCGATCGAAGGGCTGCGCCGGCGCGGCCGGCACGTGCAGGTCGGGCTGCTGCCCGCCGCGCAGGGCCGGCCCGCGCTGCCGATGGACCTGGTGATCGCGTACGAGCTGGAGCTGCGGGGCAGCCACGGCATGCCGGCGCACGCGTACCCGGAGATGTTGCGGCTGGTCACCGCCGGGGTGCTGCGCCCGGCCGAGCTGGTCACCCGCGTCATCGACCTGGCCGAGGCGCCGGATGCGCTGGCCACCATGGACCGGCCGGCCGCCGCCGGGATGTGCCTGATCCGTCCCTGAGACGGGCACGGGCCGGTCCGCGCCGGGAGTCCCGGCGCGGACCGGCCCGCGAGGCCGTCCGGTCAGTCGGTGACGGTCACCGTGACGGTACGGGGCGGCTGCTGGTACTGCCCCCTGTTGTCCATGCCACGGATCGTCACCGTGTACGTGCCGGCCGGGATCACCGGCGACGTGTACGCGAAGTTGGACCCCGGCGATCCCGGGCTGGTGAGGAACGTGGCGATCCACGGCCAGCTGGTCGGCGCGCCCGCGCGGCCGAACGTGCCGGCCGAGTTCATGCCCTGACCGGCGCTGTTGCCGATCTGCACCTCGACCTTCTGCATCCCGCCGTCGTCCACCGCCCGGCCGGTGATCACGATCCGGCCGCCGGTGTACGCCTGACCCTCGACCGGCGTGATGCTCGGCTCCAGCGTCGGGTCGGTGTCACCCGGGTAGACCAGGTAACGGGCGGTAGCGCCGCTTGTCGAGTTGTCCTGCTGGCCGGCCGTGTCCACGGCCCACGCCTCCACGCTGTACGTGCCCCGCGTGGGCAGGTCGATCGAGAGCGTGAACGGCGTGCTGGTCGCGCCCGGCGAGGCGAGCGTGGCGTCGACTGTGGCGAACGCGGCGGCCATGGTGCCGTTGGGCTGCACGTACCGGCCGGTGTCCAGGTCGCGCAGCGCGATCCGGACCGCCCGGACGCCCTTGTCGTCGGTCGCCGTGCCGGCCAGGTCCAGGTGCAGCTGGTCGATGTCCTGGTTGGTGCCGGTGAAGCTGAGCAGCCCGTTCGGGAAGGCGTCGCCGGGCACCTGCGCGGTGACGGTGAGCCGGCCCATGTTGGTGCTGGACGTGGTGAGGCCGAGCTTGTCCGTCGCCCGTACCCGGAAGTCGTAGACACCGGGGGTGAGCGGCACCGTGGTGAACGACCAGTCGAACGTCGCGGCGTCGAGGTTGGTCGGCGAGATCCGGTGGTAGCCGGCGACCGAGTCGGCGCCCCACGTGCCGTCGCTGGCGAGCGCCTCACGGGTGGTGTTGTTGCGCAGGTAGATCTCGACCGACTTCAGGTCGTCGTCGTCGCGCGCCGTGCCGGCGAACGTGACGGTGCCGCCGGGCGCGACGGTGAACGGCGCCGGGTTGCCCGGCGGGGTCATCGCCACAGGCGAGGTGATCGCCACTGTCGGCGGTACGCCGGTGGCCGAGACGGTCCAGTCGCGGGTGTCACCGCGCAGGTCGCTCTGCCCGCTCGTGTCGACGGCGGTGGCGGTCATCTTCCACTGGCCCTCGGTCGGCAGCGTGACCTCGTACTGCCAGGTGGCGGACTTCGCGCCGATCACGTCCGGCTCGCCGCGGAAGGTGTTGTAGACGGCGGCGACGGTGCCGTCGTCCTGGAGGTACCTGTTGTCCGGGGTGCGGAACGAGTAGATCAGCGAGTTGACGCCCTTGTCGTCGGTGGCGGTGCCGGAGGCCACGAACGTCTGCGTGGCGACCAGGCCGGCCGACGGCGAGCTGATCCGGGTCGTCGGGGGCAGGTCGTCGAAGCGGAACGCCTCGATCTTCTTGACCGCCTTCGTGGTGTCGCCGGCGCCGTTGCGGTCGAACGTCTTGGCCTGCAACTGGTAGACCCCGGCGGGCAGCGTCACCGGCAGGCTCCACGTGGTGGAGGTGGCGTTCGGCACGGCGACAGTCGTGTTGATCGCCTTGAACGCGCCCCAGGTGGTCAGGTCGGCCTGGAGGTACTTGCCGCTGGTGCGGTCCTGGATCTCCAGCTGGACGCGGGCCACGCCGGCCGGGGCGAGCGCCTGGCCGCTGATGGTGAACGACTCGCCGGCCGGCTTCACCGCGCCCTCGATCGGCGTGGTGACTGTGGTGTCCAGCGCCGCCGGCTTGGGCTCCTTGGAGAGGTCGAAGAAGGCCACCCGGCCGGTGGTCTTGCCGCCCTTGACGTTGCCGTCGCCGCCGACGAGCAGGCCGCGCGAGGTGGCGAGCATCGCCTTCTCGCCCTCGTACGAGTTGGAGCCGGGGTTCCACTCCAGCGCGGTGCCGGTGAGCGGGTCCAGCGCGCCGATGTGGTCGCGGCGGACCACCTGGTCGCCGAGACCGTAGCCGCTGAGCCCCTGGCCGGTGCCGTAGCCGACGTTGTCCAGGCCGGGCCACGGCACGTTCGAGGTGGGCGACTCCTGCCAGCTGAAGTGGCCGCCGACGTAGACGGCGGTGTCGGTGATCGCCACCGAGTAGATGCTGTCGAAGTGCCGGGAGATCCAGAGCGGCTCGACGTTGTCGTTTCCGGTCAGCGAGTACGCGATGGCGGTGTCGTTGATCGGCGGACGGTCGCCGCCGGAGCCGCTGGTGACCACGAAGTACGAGTCGTCCGGCGCGATGTCACCGGCGAAGACGCGCTGGATGCCGCCGACGAAGGAGAGGTTGTCCTCCCACAGCCGGGTACGCCACGGCAACAGCGCCTTGCTGGCCGTACCGATGAGCGCCACACCGTAGCGGTCCTGGCCGGCGATCTGGCGGCCGGTGTGCACGACGAGCAGCTTGGTGCGGTCGTGGGTGAGCTTGAGCTGCTGCACGGTGAGCATGCCGCCGACGCCGATGCCGCCGGTGAGCGGCAGGTTGAAGCCGGTGTCGACGGCGCCGGTGGTGGGGTTGAGCGCGGCCAGGCCGCTGCGGCTGACCCCGTTGACGGTGGCGAACTGGCCGCCGACGTAGACGGCGTTGCCGCTGACCGCGAGCGCGGTGGCCCGCGCGTTGGCGGTGGCGGTGAACGCGGCGACCGGCGCGCCGGTGGTCGGGTTCAGCCGGGCGATCTTGCGCTTGGTCACGCCGTTGATCGTGTTGAACGAGCCGGCGATGTAGAGCGACGAGCCGTCCGGCGACGCCTCCACGGCGGCGACCGCGCCGTCGATGACCGGCTTGAACCCGGTGTCCACCTTGCCGGTGTCCAGGTTGTACGACGCCAGCGACCGCTGCGCGATCGCGGACCCGCCGACGTTAGCGATCGAGGTGAACGTGCCGGCGATGAAGACGCGGTTGCCGATCACCTCGATGTCGGTGATCTCGCCGTTGGTGATCCGCGGCGTGTCGGTGCGGGGCGTGGTCGGCATCAGCCGGGTGTCCCCGGGGGTGACCAGCGCACGGGTCGCGGTCGTACGCGCGGCGCCGAGCGCGGCGCTGCTGCCCGTCGCCTGGGCGCCGGCGTGTCCGGCCACGCCGGCGTCCCGCACGACGACGGTGCCGGCCAGCGCCGGTACTCCCGCCACCACGACCGCGCCGGCGGCGACCACCGCCACCGCGCGAAGCCAAACTCGCATCGAGTCAACTCTCCCTGTCCGCCGGGACGGCCCTCCCGGGTGATTCCCGGGTCCCCTCGTCCGCGTGCCGGACGTCACCGTAGGAGGCAAAGACTTCTCGCGATACACGCCGCACCGGTAATCGACCGGTCGCCATCAATTCCGGCCACACCGGCGGGGGGCCTCCACCGATCGGGTCACCGGCTGTCACCGTCCGGCCGTGCGCGCCGTCGGGTCCGCGACATCACCGTTGCGGCGGGCTCAGGGCGCCCCGTGGACGGACGGTCAGTCGCCCCGTACCCGGGGTTGGCGGTGGTCGGTCAGCCGCAGGCCGACGCCGCGTACCGCCGCGATGGTGACGCCGGTGCCCAGCCCGTCGAGCTTACGGCGCAACCGCTTCACCAGGGACTGCACGTCGGCGCGGCCGTGCGTCGGCGCGTCGCGCCAGACCGCCCGGTGCAGCTCGGCGTAGCTCCACACCCGTACCGGCTCGGCGGTGAGGCAGGTCAGCAGGTCACGCTCCAGCCGGGTCAGGGCGGTCTCGCGGTCACCCCACCGGGCGGTCGAGAGGGCGGCGTCGATCACCAGCGCGCCGTCCGGCGCGGGCTCGTCCGGGGGTACGGGCCGAGCCGGCGCGTCGGGCGGGGCTGGCGCATCTGTCATGATCAACTCGCGTAGCTCGTCCAGATCGGTGACCATCAGAAGAGGCGCGACGCCGTCCAGCAGCTCGGTCAGCCGCAGCCGCTCGGCCGGCGACGACGTCACGCCGATGACGAGCGAGAAGGGCCGCTCCGGCGGGTCGGTGCCGGAGTCAGCCGCGTTCGTGCCGTCAGTCGTCACCGCGCCCCACCGTGACAGAAACTGTCAACAAGCCGCCCGACACGGGGGCCTGTTGGTGACATGTTGCTCACGTACGGTCATTGATCGTTCCTTACTGTCGATCATAGTGTCCACTCAGGCGTCCGGCGCAGACCCGCACGGCGCCTAGGGGGCCTGGGGGGTTCTTGCAACACCGGTGCGACCAGTCGGGAGAGTCCGTCTCCTGGCCCTTCTGCCATGGCTCGATCATCAGCGGGTCATCGGAGTAGGAGGCAGCACCGATGCTGAGACGTCCACACAGATGGGGCCCGGCCCGGCGGCTGGTGAGCGCGGGCGCCGCCCTGGTGCTCGCCGCCACCGCGCTGGCCGCCACCGGCACGGGGGCACAGGCCGGCACCGGCGCCGGCGCGTCGGCCAGCGACAAGATCCGTCCCGAACTCACCCGTCAGCTCCAGGGCAAGAGCGAGGGCGACTTCTGGATCCACTTCGGCGCCAAGGCGGACCTGGGCAAGGCCGCCGCGATCAAGGACTGGAACGAGCGCGGGGCCGCCGTCGCGGCGGCGCTGAAGAAGACCGCCGCCGACAGCCAGTCGAAGATCCGCGCCGAGCTGGACCGCTCGGGCACGAAGTACCAGACCTTCTGGGCGACGAACGCCATCAAGGTCACCGACGGCTCGCTGACCATGGCACAGAACTTCGCCGCCCACTCCGAGGTGGACGGCCTGTACGCGCCGGTGGAGTACAAGCTGCCGGAGACCACCCCGGGCACCGACGAGAAGTCGGCGAACGCCCTGGAGTGGGGCATCGCCAACATCAACGCCGACGACGTCTGGTCCCAGTACGGCGTCAAGGGCGCCGGCATCACCGTGGCCAGCATCGACAGCGGCGTCCAGTTCAACCACCCGGCGCTGGTGAACGCCTACCGCGGCAACAACGGTGACGGCACCTTCGACCACGACTACAACTGGTTCGACGCGGCCGGCGAGTGCGCCACCGCGCCGTGCGACTCCGACGGCCACGGCACGCACACCATGGGCACCATGGCCGGCGCCGACGGGGCCAACCAGATCGGTGTCGCCCCCGAGGTCAAGTGGATCGCCGCGAACGGGTGCTGCCCGTCCGACGCCGCGCTGATCTCCTCCGGGCAGTGGATGCTGGAGCCCACCGACCTCAACGGGCAGAACCCGGACGCCAGCAAGCGGCCGAACATCATCAACAACTCGTGGGGCACCACGGCGCCGTCCAACCAGCCGTTCATGGAGGACGTCACGAACGCCTGGACCGCGTCCGGCATCTTCGGCGTCTGGTCAAACGGCAACAACGGCCCGTCCTGCCAGACCAGCGGCTCACCGGGCAGCCTGGCGAGCAACTACTCGGCCGGCGCGTACGACGTCAACAACAACATCGCCAGCTTCTCGTCCCGGGGCACCGGGCAGAACGGCGAGATCAAGCCGAACATCTCGGCCCCTGGTGTGAACGTGCGCTCCAGCGTGCCGACCAACTCGTACGCCAGCATCAGCGGCACCTCGATGGCGGCGCCGCACCTGGCCGGCGCGATCGCGCTGCTCTGGTCGGCGGCGCCCACGCTGGTCGGCGACGTCACCGCGACCCGCGCGCTGCTGAACGACACGGCGATCGACAAGGGCGACGCGCAGTGCGGCGGCACCACCGACGACAACAACGTCTACGGCGAGGGCCGCCTGGACGCGCTCGCGCTACTGGCCGCCGCCCCGATCGGCGACAACGGCACGCTGGCCGGCAAGGTCACCGACGCCGCCACCGGCGCCGGGATCGCCGGCGCGAGCGTCACCCTGACCGGCGCGGCGGACCGCACGCTGACCACCGGCGCGGACGGGACGTACTCCTCGCTCCTGCCGGCCGGCGACTACCAGGTGGTCGTCTCGGCGTTCGGGTACGCGACCCGCACGCTGTCGGCGACCGTCACCGCGAACACGACCACCACGCTGGACGTGGCGCTCACCGCGGTGGCGAGCGTCACGGTCAGCGGGCAGGTCACCGACGGTTCCGGGCACGGCTGGCCGCTGTACGCGAAGGTGAGCGTCGAGGGCACGCCGATCTCCGACTACACCACGCCGACGACCGGCCGCTACAGCCTGTCGCTGCCGGCCGGGACGACGTACCGGCTCAAGGTCGAGCCGCAGTACGCCGGCTACCTGACCACCACCAAGGAGGTCACCGTCGGGTCCGCCAACGTGACCGCGAACATCGCGGTGCAGGCGAACCCGGAGGCGTGCGCCACCGCCCCCGGCTACACGGTCAGCTCCGACGGCGTGTACGAGACCTTCGACGGCACCGGCACCCCGGACGGCTGGACCGTTGTGGACAACGCCGGCACCGGCCAGGTCTGGGAGTTCACCGACGCCGGTGAGCGCGGCAACCTGACCGGCGGCAGCGGCAACTTCGCCATCATCGACAGCGACAACTACGGCAGCGGCGGGCGGCAGGACACGTCGCTGGTCAGCCCGGTGGTCGACCTGACCGGCGTGACCACGCCGGTGATCCGGTTCAACCAGGACTACAACTGGCTCAACAGCGACCGCGCGGACGTCGACCTGAGCCTGGACGGCGGCACCACGTGGAGCAACGTGCTGCGGCAGGCCGCCGACGTGCGCGGGCCCCGGGTGACCGAGGTGCCGATCCCGCAGGCGGCCGACCAGTCGCAGGTGCGGGTGCGCTTCCACTACTACGAGGCGAGCTGGGAGTGGTGGTGGCAGGTCGACAACGTCCTCATCGGCAGCAAGCTCGTCTGCAAGCCGGTCAAGGGCGGCCTGGTCCTCGGCCACGTCCGGGACAAGAACGACAACAGCTACGTCAACGGCGCCACGGTGACCAGCAAGGACCGCCCGGCGGAGAAGGCCACCACGGTGGCCACGCCGGACGACACCGAGCTGCCCGACGGCTTCTACTGGATGTTCTCGTCGCTGACCGGGACGCACCCGTTCACCGCCAGCGCCGGCAACTACGTGAGCCAGACCAAGCAGGTGGCGGTCGAGGAGGACTGGGCCACGGCGGCCAACTTCCAGCTCGCCGCCGGCCGGCTGTCGGTGAAGCCGACCTCGATCACCGGCACGGTCCGGATGCCGAGCGGGAAGGTCAGCAAGACCTTCACCGTGACGAACACCGGCGGGGCGCCGGTGACCGCCGAGTTCAGCGAGCGTGACGGCGGGTTCGTGCTGCAACGGGCCGACGGTTCCCAGTTGTCCCAGCAGGCGCTGCTCGGCTCGACCGGCGCGCCGGTCCAGCGGCTGACCGCCGCGACGTCGTTCGCCGCCCGCTCGTCCGGCAAGTCGTCCACCGTGATCGCGGCGGCGGCCCCGCAGGCGGACCCGTGGACCGCCATCCCGGGCTACCCGTCGAACGTGATGGACAACCGGGTCGTCAGCGTCGACGGCAAGGTCTACTCCATCGCCGGTGGCGACGGCACCGCGTCGAGCGCCAAGAACTACCGGTACGACCCGATCGCCCAGGCGTGGACCGGGATCGCCGACCTGCCCGGCGCGCGTAACGCCATGACGGTCGGCGTGGTCGACGGCAAGATCATCGCCACCGGCGGCTGGGGCGCCGCCGGTCCGGACGCCGGAACCTTCTCGTACGACCCGGCGGCGAACACCTGGAGCCGCAAGGCCGACAACCCGGCGCCGCGCTCGGCGGCCGGCCAGGCGGTCGCGGGTGGCAAGCTGTACGCGATCGGCGGCTGCACCACTGCCAGCTGCACGCCGATGTCCAACTCGGTGGTCCGCTACGACCCCGGCGCGGACAGCTGGGAGACGCTGCCCGCGTACCCGAAGTCGGTGGCGTTCCTGTCCTGCGGCGGGATCGACGGCACCGTCTACTGCACCGGCGGCAACGACGGCACCACGTCGCAGAAGGTCGGGTACGCCTTCGACCCGTCCGCGAACGCCTGGACCGCCATCCCGGACGCGCCGGCCGACAGCTGGGCCTCCTCGTACGCGGTGGCGAACGGCAAGCTCCTGGTCGTCGGCGGGTCGCAGGGCGGCGCCATCACCAACGCCGGCTTCGCGTTCGACCCGGCGACCAACTCGTGGGCGAACCTGCCCAACGCCAACACCGCCCGCTACCGGGGCGGCGCGGCGTGCGGGTTCTACAAGATCGGCGGCTCGTCGGGCAGCTTCACAGCCACCAAGGACAGCGAGGTCCTGCCCGGCTTCTCCGAGTGCTCGGAGGCCGCCGCCGACGTGAGCTGGCTGACCGTCGACAAGTCGAAGGTCACGCTGGCGCCCGGTGAGAAGGTCACCGTCACCGTCACGATGACGGCGAACGTCGACCAGCCGGGCACGTACTCGGCGTCGGTGGCGATCAAGGAGGACACCCCGTACACGGTGGAGCCGGTGGCGGTGACCATGATCGCGCAGCCGCCGACCACCTGGGGCAAGCTGTCCGGCACGGTCTCCGGCAAGAGCTGCCAGGGCGCCACCGCACCGCTGGCGGGCGTGACGGTGCAGGTCGACTCCTGGGCGAGCTCGTACACCTTCACCACCGACGCGCAGGGCCGGTACGCCTACTGGATGGACCGGCGCAACAACCCGTTGACGTTGATCGTCGCCAAGGACGGCTGGAAGCCCCAGACGCGCCAGACGAAGATCAACAGCAGCACGCCCACGGTGGAGGACTTCACCCTCTCCCCCACCCGCTGCTGACCCCGCACCCGACAGGAACGGCCCGCCCGGCGCACGCGCCGGGCGGGCCGTTCCACACTCTCGTCGATCTTGCACTTTCCGCCCCGGCGAAGCACACGAAAGCCCCGCCCGAGTGGCCGCAAGTGCAAGATCGACGGCGAGGCCGGGCGGGGGTCAGGGAGTGAGGCGCAGACCTACGCCTCGCACGGCGTGGATCTCGGCGGGAGCGTCGAGGCGGCCCAGCTTGCGGCGGAGGCGGCGGACCACCGAGTGCATGTCCGAGCGCCGCCCGAGGTGGTCGTTGCCCCAGACCGCGCGGTGCAGCCGGGCGTACGTCCACACCTGGCCGGGCGTGCCGGTGAGGCAGACCAGCAGGTCGTGCTCCAGCGGCGTCAACCCGATCTCCCGCTCCCGCCAGCGCAGCACCCGCCGGTCGGAGTCGACAGCGAGCTCCCGCCGGGGCGGCTCGGCCGGCGCTTCGTCACCCACGGGCGGGTGCGGCACGACGGTGAGCGCGGGCCGGCGTACCAGGTCGAGGAAGCGGCGGGCCTGATGGGCGCTGGACACGATCAGGAACGACTCGGTGCCGCCGAGCAGTTGGGCGAGCTGCCGGCGCTCGGCCGACGAGGTCGCGATGCCGATGACCAAGGACGGAAGCCCTGTCATCCGTTCCCACCTTTCCGGCAGGCTGAACCGCAACGCCGGGCGGTCGCCAGGCAGACGTCGCGGGGGCACCTGGCTTGCGGAGTTCGACCCGAGGGGTGCGGGAGCTGCGGTTTCGTGAGGCTTCGGGGTGAACTACCGGGATCATATAGCCGAGCACCGATGATTGGTATAGCAGTTAACGTCTATGTAACTGCGTGCGACAAGGTGGTCGAGGCAAATCGCGCCGACGCGCGCGTACCGATGAGAGCGGGGACGTACGGCGGTCCAACGCCTGTGATCACCCACCTGCTCCGCCTGGCCGACGGGACGCCGACCCGCGCGGAGATCGCGGCCCGCTGCGCCGAACTGGCCGAGGCGCTGCGCGACCGCGACCGGGGCGTGGTGGTGTGCGACGTGTCCGCGGTGACCGCACCCGACCTGGTCACGGTCGAGGTGCTGGCGCGGCTGCGCCTGACCGCCCGGCGGCTCGGCTGGCGGCTCGAGGTACGCGGCGCGTGCGCGGGCCTACGCGAACTGGCCGGCCTGCTCGGGCTGGCCGGCGCCCTCCTCCAGCCGGGCGGGCAGCCCGAACAGCGGGAACAGCCGGTCGACGTCGTGGAAGTTGTTGAGCGACGTGATCCGCCCCCCGGAGACGCCGATCACGATCAACGCCCACGGCACGTGACCTGAGCCGTCGGGGTCGCACCGGTACTGGCCGAACGCGGGCATCCCGTTGGCGGCCGTCGGCACCAGTCGGGAACCGCGGCAGCCGCTGCCAGTGCCGGCCATCCACGCGGCGATGTGCGCGGAGCCGCGCAGCCACAGCGGCAGCGGCGGCATCGACAGCGTCGCGTCCTCGTGCAGCAACGCGGTGAGCGCCGCCAGGTCGTACGCCTCGAAGGCCCGCACGTAGCGGGCGAGCAGCGCCTGCTGCTCGCTGTCGAGCGGACGGCGCACCTCGGTCTCGGTGTCGGCCGAGGCGATCGTGGCGCGCGCCCGTTGCAGCGCGCTGTTGACGCTCGCCACCGACGTGTCCAGCAGTTCGGCGGTCTCCTGGGCCGACCAGGCCAGCACCTCGCGCAGGATCAGCACGGCCCGCTGCTTCGGCGGCAGGTGCTGCAACGCCGCGACGAACGCCAGCCGGACCGACTCCCGGCCGGCGACCACCTCGGCCGGGTCGGCGACCTCGGGCAGCACCCGGTCGTCAGGCGCCGGACCGAACCAGATCTGCTCCGGGCGCGGCTCGCCGGGATGGGTGGCGGTGCCGACGCCCGCCGGACCGAGGTCCATCGGCCGGATCCGGCGCTGCGCGCTCGTGGACATGGTCAGGCAGACGTTCGTGGCGATCCGGTAGAGCCAGGTCCGCAGGGCGGACCGCCCCTCGAACTTGTCGAAATTGCGCCAGGCCCGGACGAATGTGTCCTGCACCGCGTCCTCGGCCTCGAAGGCCGAACCCAGCATCCGGTAGCAGTAGCCGGTCAACTCCGACCGGTACGCCTCGAGTTGCGCCTCGACGGGAACGCTCGCCACCTCGCTCACCTCGCCGAACCTAGCCCACATGCAGCGTCGATGCGAGCACGTTCGATCCCGCACCGATGATTCCGTGCCGCCCTCCCGGTCCACCAGCCGTCAGGTCACCACATCCGAGGAGCACCGATGACAACAGCGCAGCGCGACGAGACCCACGCCCCCGGGCGGTACGCCGACGTCAACGGCGTCCACCTGTACTACGAGACGCACGGCGCCGGCCGGCCGATGATCCTGCTGCACGGCGGCCTCACCTCGGGTGAGATGTTCGCGCCGATCCTGCCCGCGCTCACCGCGCGGCACCAGGTGACCCTGGTGGACCTCCAGGGGCACGGCCGCACCGCCGACGTGGACCGCCCGCTCGACACGGCGCTGATGGCCGACGACGTCGCCGCGCTGATCGACCACCTCGGGCTGGACCGGCCGGACGTGGTCGGCTTCTCGCTCGGCGGCGGGGTCGCCCTGCACGTCGGTTTCCGGCACCCCGAGAAGGTCGGCCGGCTGGTCGCCGCGTCCGCGCACATCCGCCGCGACGCGGTGTATCCGGAGATGCTGGCGCAGCAGGGCCAGGTCGGCGCCGGGGCCGCCGAGTTCATGAAGGAGACCCCGATGTACGAGCTGTACCAGCGGGTCGCGCCGCGGCCGGCCGACTTCCCCCGGCTGCTCGACAAGATCGGCGAGGCGATGCGGCAGGACTTCGACCTCACCGAGCAGGTGCGGGCCCTGCGGGT
The DNA here is from genome assembly GCF_040648395.1 of Micromonospora sp. NPDC049151. NCBI lineage: Bacteria > Bacillati > Actinomycetota > Actinomycetes > Micromonosporales > Micromonosporaceae > Micromonospora > Micromonospora sp. NPDC049151. Next base: position 28,026 of record NZ_JBEZDP010000016.1, on the reverse strand, counting down.
GCCGACGCTCGTGGTGGCCGCCGACGCGGACATGGCCCCGCCGAGCCACTTCGTCGAGGTGTTCGGGCTGCTCGACGGCGGCCGGCGCGACGGCGGCTGGGCGGGCGAGGGACGCCCGGCGGGCGGGCACGCGCTGGCGATCCTGCCCGGCCTGACCCACTACGACATCGACCAGTCGCCGCTGTTCGCCGCCGTCACCCTGGACTTCCTCGACCGGGGACGCTGACGTCGCACGTGTGCTGCCCTCCGTCCCGGGGTACCGCTATTCAAGGAACACCGGTGAGGAGGACGAGATGACCGACCCCAGGTACGCACCGATCGGGCTGGCCACCGCCGGGCAGCTGGTCCCCGACGACGGGCAGGCCGACGGCGGCGAGGTCGTCGGCGCCGACGACGCGACGGCGGACGCCGCCCGGGCCGGCGCCGACGTGGATCTGTCCCGGGCCGACCGGGACGGCGACGGCGTTCCCGTGGGCGCCGCCGACGCCGAGGCCGACCGCAGGCGCGCGGCCGGCGAGTGACGCTTCCCGCCCCGCCACCCGTACGACGGTGGCGGGGCGGACCGTCCTCAGCCGTCGACCGGCAGCTCCACATCGGGCAGGTGGCCGAGCGCCCGGATCGCTGTCACCGCGGCGTACCCGTCGGCCAGCCAGGCGATGTCGGTGCCGGGGACCGCGCGGACGGCGTTCTCCTCCACCGCCGTACGCACGAAGCCCTCGCCGCGCTCGGCGACCGACACCTGCACCTGCCCGAACGGCGCCAGGGTCGCCTGGCGCAGCCCGGCCACCTGATCGGCCGGCAGGTCGGGCACGTTGAGGTTGAGCACCGTGCCCGGCTCCGCGCCGGCCAGCCAGGGCAGCAGCCTCCCGGCCAGCTCGGCGGCGCTCGACCAGTGGCGGGACTCGTCGTCCACGCTGTCCAGCACCGCGATCGCCGCGCCGCCGCTCCCGGCGCTCGCCGCCGCCGGGGTGAGCACGTCGAGCGACACGGCGAGCGCGCGGATGCCGTTGTTCCCGGCGGTCAGCGCCGCGCCGACGGTGCCGGAGTGCAGCACCGCGTGGCCCGCGTTGGCGCCCCGGTTGATGCCGGACAGCAGCAGGTCCGGCACCGGCCCGAACACGCCGAGCCCGGCCAGCACCGCGATGTACGCCGGGGAGGCGGCCACCGCGTACGCGGGCACGCCGGGCAGCCCGTCCAGCTCGGTCTCGCGGAACACCAGCCGTCCGTCCTCGGTCACCGCGGACAGCGCCGCGCTCATCCCGCTCGCCTCGTGCTGCGGCGCGGCGACCACCACGTCCAGCCCGCGTTCGTACGCGGACCGGGCCAGCGCGCGGATGCCGGGGGCGTGCACGCCGTCGTCGTTCGTCACCAGCACCCGGGGTCGCCGGTCAGCCGTCATCGTCGCCACCGTCCAGCGGGGTCAGCCGTACCCGGCCGGCCAGTTCGCGTACCGCCTCGGCCCGGCCGGTGCCGAGCCCGTGCCGGGTCACGTTGAGCGCGCCGGCGGCGGCGCCGACGTGCAGCGCCTCCCGCAGGTCACCGCCCCGGGCCAGCACCGCCGCCACCCCGGCGGTCATCGAGTCACCGGCGCCCCGGTGGTCGGCCAGTTCCAGCGGCGGCGCGTGCACCAGCAGCGGCTCGCCGTCCTCCGGCAGCGCCAGCGCGGGCTCCCCGGCCCGGCTGATCAGCACCGTCCGCGCGCCGCGTTCCTGGCACCGGCGGCCGGCGTCGCGCAGCGCGTCCACGCTGTCGTCCTTGGCCAGGCCGTCGTCGAGCAGTTCCTCGTGGCTGACCTTCAGCACCGTCACGCCGCCGTCGAGCACCGCCTCCAGGTACGGCCCGGACAGGTCCGCCACCACCGTCCCACCGTTGGCGCTCAGGTCGGCGGCGAGCCGGCGGTAGATGTCCGGGTCCACCACCTGCGGGTCGGCCGGCCCGCTGAGCACGCTGACCGGCGCGCGCAGCCCTTCGGTGAGCGTCACCGTGTACAGCTCGTCGATGTCGTGCCGCACCATGGGCGCGCCCGGGTGCTCGGCGATCTCGGTCCGCTCGCCGTCGCGTCGGTCGTGCACGTACCAGCCGGTGCCGGACTCCCGCCGCACCACCCGTACCGTGACGTCCTCGTCTTCGAGCAGCTTGCGGACCGCGTCGCCGACCTCGCCGCCCAGGCCCACACACATCGTGACCGGCACGCCGAGCGCGGCGATCATCCGGGTCTGCCACACCCCCTGCCCACCGGGGTGCAGATGCAGCTCGGGCGCGTCGCCCTGCTGCTCGATCGTCACCGTCAACAGCGGCGCCGGGGCGAACACCATCACCTTCTGATCCATCCGCCAGTGTTGCCCGCGGACCGGCCCCGGTAATCCCCCAGGTCAGCGCGGGCGCGCGGCGGTACGGCGACGCCGCAGGTACGGCAGCGCGAACAGGTAGAGACCGCTGGCCAGGAGCAGGGCGAGCGGCAGCAGCGGCACGTAGGAGACCCACACGATCGGGTCCTTCTGCGCCAGCGCCACGAACGTGACCACGACGGTCACGGTGAAGGCGACGGAGAACCAGCGGTGCAGCTGACGGATGCGCGTGTCCATCGGTCGACGACCTCTCCCCGGTGGCCGCCCCGGTGGGAGGCCCGTGCCGGAAACGCTAGGTCCGCCCGCCCGCGCGATGCTTCTCGATTCCTGACCGGTCCACGCTGTCGCGCCTGGCTACATGGCCGGGGCCTGGACGAGACACTCCTGAGCGGACAGGTCACTCCCGTCCCGCCGCGTCCGCGGACCAGTCGTCCACCCGCATCCGCCGGGACGCCGGGCTCGCCGTCTCGGAGTGCCGGACGAGCCGGGCGACGGCGAGCACGCTGATCGTGGTGGCCACGGCGGCGGCCAGCACCAGCAGGTTGGTCTCCACCTGCACCGTCCGCATGTACTCGCCGCCCTCGGCGGTGGCGGACGCGTAGCGCACGACCGCGAGCGGGTTGAGCAGCACCGCCGCGATCCCGGCCACCCACGCCGCCGCCGGTAGCCGCTCGTCGTCGGAGCCGGTGACCCTCCGGGCGGCCCATCCGCCGAGGGCCACGAGCGTGACGAGCAGCGTGGCCGACAGCAACCAGAGCACGGCGGGCAGCAGGTCACGCAGGGGCACCACGGCGTCGAGCAACTCCACCAGGAAACCGGAGCCGTCGTGGGTCACCAGGCCGATCCGGTGGCTGTAGGCGGCGAGAGCGACAAGCGTGCAGCCGATGTAGACGGTCATCAGGGCGACGAGGGCGAACAGTGCGGCGCGGCGGGCGGACACCGGGCCGAGGTTACCGCCCGCGCGCTCCGGCGGTGGGCCGCCTACCTGCCTGCGCCGGGACGGTCAGACGCTCAGGGCGAGATCGGCGATCTCTGCGGCGCAGCCCCAGGACAGCGTCACCCCGGCACCGCCGTGCCCGTACGCGTGCACCAACCGCCCGTGCGCCGGCTCCACCTCGACCCGGGGGCCGCCGCGCCGGGCCGGGCGCAGCCCGATCCGCTCCCCCAGCACCGGCGCGTCCGCGAGCTGCGGCACCAGCGCCACGCACCGGCGCCGGATCGCCGCCGCCTCCTCCGGGTCGGGGCCGGTGTGTCCCACCCCCTCGTCGTAGGTGCCGCCGAGCACCACGTCGTGCCGGCGCGGATGCACGTACGTGACGCCGGCCGGGTCGTCCTCGTCGCGTACCGAGACGGTCAGGCCGGGGTTCGCCGCCAGCAGGACGTGCCCGCGTGCCGGGTACACGGCCGGGTCGGCGGCGAGCCGTCCGGCGGCCAGCCCGGTCGCGTTCACCACGACCGGCGCGAACTCGTACGCCTCGGCGAGCGTGCCCAGCGCGCGGCGGACGACCCGGCCGCCGCGCGCCTCCAGGCGCTGCCGCAGCCAGGTGAGGTAGCTGGTCATCTCCACCGACGGGGCGGTGAACCGCAGCAGCGCGGTGTACGGCGGCTCCGCCGGCTCGGCCGTCAGGTCGCCGCAGGCGTCGGCCCACCAGGGCGGCCCGGTGTAGGGGTGGCGCAGCCACATCCGGGTGGGCCGGTCGACCACTCCCGGCACGCCGTCGGCCGCCTGGCGGCGCAGCTCGGCGTGGGTGTCGCGGGCCCAGCGCAGCACCCGGGGATCCTCCTCGGTGTGGCTCGGGTACCAGACCGCGGCGGCCACCGCCGACACCGTGTCGGCCGGGTCGTGGGCGGTCAGCACGGTGACCCGCGCGCCGCGCCGTTGGAGCGTCAGCGCCGTCGTCAACCCGATCACGCCACCGCCGGCCACCACCACGTCCGCCTTCGTCATGACGCCATGATGGCGCAGATCCCGGACGGACCTCGATCAGAAGAGAGGTAGTGGAATGCCCTCCGAACTCGCGCGACTTCTCGACGAACTCCGCGCCGACCTGACCGCCGACGAGCCGGCCTCTCTCGCGTACGCGCGAATCGGCGCCCCGGCCGACGCGGGTGACGTGCCGGCGGAGCTGCCGGCGGCCCTGCGTGAGCTGCTGCTGGCCGCCGACGGCCTGCGGGCCGGCGCGTTCGAGCTGGTCTCGGTCGACCGGCTCGCCGACATGCAGTACTTCCTCGACCACGCGCCCGGCTTCTCCCCCATCCCCGGAGACCGGACCGGCTGGCTGGTCGTCGCCACGTGCAGTGACGAGCCGATCTTCCTAAAGCGGGCGACCGGCGCGGTGTGGCACTTCCCGCCCACCGGCACCGAGTGGTTCATGAGCGACGCGTTCGAGGAGCTGGCACCCGGCCTCGACTCGTTCGTGCACTACTACGTGCTCGGTCCCGGCTACGCCGAGCTGGTCACCGACGACGACGGGTGGTATGCGTTCCTGCACCGGCAGGGCCTGCTCGACGACGCGGACGAGGACGAGCCGGGCGAGGACGACGGGGACGAGGCGCCGCCGTGACCGGAAGCCGCTGATCGAGCCGGGGCCGGCCGCCTGACGTCAACCGGCCTCCGCCGGCGCGGGCACCGCCGGTGCGGCGCGGTCCGCGCCGGTCAGGCCGGCGACGAGCAGCAGGTACGCGGCCAGCTCGACCACCGCCGTGAGGGCCGGCACGGGCTGCGGCAGCGTCCGGGTGGGTGTGATGGCGTACCAGGCGAACAGGGCGGTGCCGTCGGCCGAACCGGGCAGGCGCAGGGCCTCGATGCCCGCGTCGAGCAGCGGCAACGCGAGCACCGCCAGCAGCGCCGCGCCGGTCGCGGCGAGCCGCCGGCCCCGCCCGGCCAGCAGCACGGCGAGCCCCAGCGCGGCGAGCGCGAGCGCCAGCGGCGGCAGCACCGCGAGGACGAGCGCCGGCACGACATCGGCCTGGTCGTGGTATCCACGGCCTTCCACCCGGGTCAGCGTGGTCACGGTGTGCGTCTCCACGATCCGGGTGCCGGCGGCGACGGCGAGGCCGATGTCGGCGGCGCGGACGGCCGCGTACCCGACGACGGGCGCGGCGGCGACCGCCGCGGCGATCAGGTGCCGGCGCCGCCCCCGGCCCCGGAACGCGACCAGCAGCGCCGCCACCGCGGCCAGCGCCGCCCAGCTGCCGGCGAGCGTGACGTCGAAGCCGGCCGTACTGTCGAAGACGTTGTCGCCGCTGCCGTAGACCACCCAGCCGGTGTCCGCGGCACCCGGTTCGGCCGGCATGGTGCGGACCGCGTCCACGATCAGCGGCGCGAGCGCCACCGGCACCGCCCAGCGCGGGGGCGGCAGTCCGGCGGCGACGGCGTACGCCAGCAGCAGCGCCAGGCTCAGCACCTCGGCGCCGCGCCAGAGCGGAGCGGCCGTCAGGACGCCGACGACGTGGGCGACGGCGCACACCGTCGCGAGGATCAGCAGCAGCCGGGCGCGACGCACCGGCGGATCCTTTCACGACGGACCGGCCCGCTGCCGTCCCGCGCTCGTCAGCTCCCGGCCGGCACCTGGTCCCTGATGTCGTCGTAGCCGACCGCGCCCGGCGCCGGGGCCGGGGTGTAGATCACCCGGAGCACGCCGGTCGGGTACGCCTCGGTCGCGGCCACCCGCAGGTGGTACGGCGCATCGCCCTCGTCGAACAGCCGGCGGCCCTTGCGGGCGGCGACCGGGTGCACCAGCAGCCGCAGTTCGTCCACCAGGCCGGCGGCGAGCAGCTGCCGCACCACCGAGATCGACCCGGGGATGAGGATGCCCTTGATGCCGGCGTCGGCCTTGAGCGCCCGCACGGCGTCGATCAGATCACCCTGGATCACCTCGGAGTTGCGCCAGGAGAACTCCAGCGGCTGGCGCGAGACGACCACCTTGCGCATGTCGCCGAGCTGCTTGGCGAACGGCGCGTCCTCACCGCCGGCGGCCTCGCGCTCCGGCCAGGCGCCGGCGAAGCTGTCGTACGTCTCGCGCCCGATCAGCAGCACGTCGGAGGTGTCGTAGTCCTCGGTGACGGCGCGGCCCATGTTGTCGTCGAAGTACGGGAAGTGCCAGTCGGGGTCGATCTCGGCGACGCCGTCGGCCGAGATGAACAGCGTGGAGATCACAGTGGCCATCGCGGTGCTCCTTGCCTGTCTGTCCAGGATGTCGACGGTTGGACCGCCGGGGCGGCGCGAACTCATCGCACCCGCTGTCGATTCTGCTGCCGAAACCCGATGGCCGGTCGCGGCACGCCGCCGGTACCGTGCCACGACCGGAGCAGAAGGGGGTACGCGATGACGGAGACGACGACGATGTGGCGGCCGACCGGCCCACGGGAACTCGACCTCGTCCGCGCCTCCGGCTGGCGGGCCTGGCCGCCTCGGCTGCCGGACCAGCCGATCTTCTATCCGGTGCTCAACGAGCAGTACGCCGTGATGATCGCCCGGGACTGGAACGTGGCGGCCTCCGGCGTCGGCTACGTGACGCGCTTCCACGTCGACAGCGCGTTCGCCGCCCGCTACCCGGTGCGGCAGGCCGGCGGCCGGGACATCCTGGAGCTGTGGGTGCCGGCCGAGGAACTGGACGAGTTCAACCGGCACATCGTCGGGCCGATCGAGGTGGTGCACGAGTTCCGGCCGGAGCAGACGGCCTGACCGGCGCCCGGGCGGGCTGTCGCACCCGCCCGCCCGGTGCCGTGGCCGGTCAGCCCGGGGTGAGCACGCAGAACTCGTTGCCCTCCGGGTCGACGAGCACCCGCCAGTGGGGGTCGGCCCCGCCCAGGTCCGCGTCGCTGGCGCCGAGCGACCGCAGGCGCGCGGTCTCGGCGTCCAGGTCGTCCGACGGGTACGGGCGGACATCGAGGTGGACGCGGTTCCATCCGGTCTTCGCGTCGGCGGTGCGGACGAACCGCAGGTACGGTCCGACGCCCTTCGCCGAGCGCAGCACCGCCTCCCGGTCGGTGACCTCGTGCACCGTCCAGTCGGTGGCCCGGCCCCAGAAGCCGGCCATGGCTCGCGGGTCGGCGCAGTCGACCACCACCGCGCCGATCGGCCCGGTGCCGGCGTACCGCGCGTCCGGCTCCCGTACGCAGAACTCGTTGCCCTCCGGGTCGGCCAGGACCGTCCACGGCACGTCACCCTGGCCCACGTCGGCGGGGGTGGCGCCGAGGGCGGTCAGGCGCGCGACCAGCTGGGCGTGGTGCGCGGCCGAGGTGGTCGCGAGGTCGACGTGGACACGGTTCTTCGCCGTCTTGGGCTCGGTGGAGACGACGAGGTCGACGTAGAGGACGCGGGGGTCCGGGTACGTGAGGCCCTCGGGTTCGAGGTTCGTCACGCCGGGGGCCTCGCTGGACGTCTCCCAGCCGAGCACCTTCGCCCAGAAGCCGCCGAGCGCCACCTCGTCGTGGGCCTTCATGTTGATCTGTACGAGCCGGGTCGCCATGGCGGCGATGGTAGGTGCCGCGCCCGGTCGCCGTGGTCCCGGCAGGTGATCAGGAATCGAGAAGCGCCCGGTCAGCGCCACGCCATAGCGTTGTCGTCAGGCGGTCGGCGCCACGCGGACCGCGAGCCACGAGGGGGAACCGAGATGTCCGACGGATTCAGCGCCGAGGAGCGCGCCGCGATGAAGGAGCGCGCCGCCGAGCTGCGTGCCGAGGGGAAGAAGGGCGCCAAGAAGGCCGACGACCTTCAGGCGGTGCTCGACCGCATCGCGCAGATGGCGCCGGAGGACCGCGAGCTGGCCGAGCGCGTGCACATGACGATCACGTCCGCCGCGCCGGAGCTGTCCCCGAAGACCTGGTACGGCATGCCCGCGTACGCGAACGCCGCCGGCAAGATCGTCGTGTTCTTCCAGGACGCGGGGAAGTTCAAGTACCGCTATTCGACAGTGGGCTTCCAGGAGGCGGCGAACCTCGACGACGGCGACATGTGGCCGGCGTCGTTCGCGCTGCTGCGGTGGAGCCCGGAGGTGGAGAAGAGGCTGACCGAGCTGGTGCGGGCCGCCGTGTCCTGATCGCGCCGGGCTGCTGCTCGCCGCCGCGCCCTGGCTGCTGTCCGGCGGCGTCGCGTACCCGCTCGTACGCCGGGTGGCACGCCGCCGTCGCTAGCGCTGCCAGGAGTCGAGGCCGCGAAACGCGGACCGGGCGATGTCGTCGGCCAGGCCGGGGTCGGCGCTGGTGCCCTCCCAGCCCTGGTCGTGCACGACAGTGACCGCGTCGGCGACCCGGATGACGACGATCTGGCTGGTGGCCCGGCCCTTGGCCAGGCTGCCGTCCGGGCCGGTCGCCGGCCGGCTCACGGTGACCAGCAGGGCCTCGTCCCCGGCCCCCGCCATCGGCCGGGACGTGACTGTGACGCTGCCGCCCGCGGCCGGGAACGACAGGCAGTCCGCCACCGCTCCCCGGACCCGGCGCAGGTAGTCGGCCGCGCCGGTGCCCTCGAAGGCGAAGACGGTCTGGTGCAGCGTGCCGTAGGGGACGTTCTCCGGCGGATCCTTGGGCTGCTTGTAGGTGCTCATCATCGCGGCGCTCGCGGTGACCGACCGCCCGCCGCTGCGGAACTCCTTGTCGCACAGCTCGGGCAGCGCGTCGGCGACCTCGGTCGGCTGCGCGGGGGTCTTGCGCAGCTCCGGCGGCAGGTCGGCGAACGCGGACGTCGGGATCGTCACGGACCCGCCGCGCGGCTGTGACGCCGACGGTGTGGCGGACGTCGGGCCCGCGGCCGGCGTCGAGGTCGTGCTCGCGCCGCCGCCGTCGTTCCCGCCGCCGTCGCCGCAGGCGCCGGCGAGCAGCGTGGCGACGAGCAGGGGTACGCCAAGCATCCGCCTCCGGCGACTCGGTGTCCTCACGTCGACCTCCGTCCCGTGCCCCGTCCCGACGACGTTCCCGATGCGGCGTCACCCGAAACAGCATCGCCACTCCCCCAACGCCCGGCCCCGCTGCCGGGTTCCGGCAGGTCGGCAGGTGTTCGGCGGGCCGGTGCGGCGGTCGGTGGAACGTCACGGGTGCCACCGGCCCCGTTGCTTCCCGCAAATGGGTGTTTGCGCAAAGGAGTGTTTGCGATAGCGTTCGGGTATGCGCTCAGAACCGGACCTCGACCTCGCCTTCGCCGCTCTCGGCGACCCGGTCCGCCGGGCCCTGGTGACCCGTCTCGCCCGGGGTGAGGCCACAGTGGGCGAGCTGGCCCAGCCGTTCGACCTGACGCCGCAGGCCATCTCCCATCACGTCGGCGTGCTGCGCCGCTGCGGCCTGGTCGAGCAGCGACGGGAGGGCACGCGGCGGCCGTGCCGGCTGCGCGTCGACCGGCTCACCCGGCTCGGCTCGTGGATCGACGAGCAGCGCCGCGCCTGGGACGACCGTCTCGACGCGCTGGAGACGCACCTCTCCGGCCCGGAGGCGGCCCGGTGAGAGCCCGTACCGAACGGCACGGCGACGAGCTGATCGCCCGCCGCCACCTGCCCGCCGTGCCGGACCGGGTGTGGGAGGCGTTCACCTCGCCGGCCGGCATCGCGGCGTTCTGGGGCGGCTCGCACGCCACTGTGCCGGCGGCGTCGGTGGTCGTCGACCTGCGACCGGGCGGGGAGTTCGCGCTGGACACGCACGCGCCGGACGGCCGGACCGGACGGCTGCGGTTCGTCTACGTGAGCGTCGACAGGCCGCGCGAGCTGGTGTTCGACGAGCCGGTCACCGGCCTGCGCACCACAGTCACGCTGCGGCCCGCCGGGTACGGCACCGATCTCACCGTGCACCAGCGCGAACTCCCGCCCGAGTTGCGCACCGACCAGGCGGCCGACGGGCTCGCCTCGATCCTCGACGCCCTCGCCGCCCACCTCGCGCCCCACGACGAAGGAGACAGCAGTGACCCGAGCAAGCCAGCGTGACCTGGTCGCCGAATACTTCGACGGCTTCCGGGCGAGCGACCACGAGCGGATCCTCGCCACGCTCACCGAGGACGTGGAGTGGGTCATCCACGGCCACCGCACCACCCGGGGCCGGGCGGAGTTCGACGGCGAGATCGAGAACCCGGCGTTCAGCGGCAGCCCGCGCCTCGACGTCGAGCGCGTGCACGAGGACGGGCCGGTCGTCGTGGTCACCGGCGAGGGCCGGGGCGTCAGCGTCGAGCACGGGCCGTTCCGGTTCGCCTTCAACGACCTGTTCACGTTCCGGGACGGGCTCATCGCCCGCGTCGACTCCTACGTCGTCCCGCTGCCCGGGGCGTGAGCGCCGGACGTCCTGGTGAAGGTCCGGCGGTACGCAGACGGCGAGGTCCGCATCGCGGCGGCGAAGTGGTGCCGGAACGTCACCGCCGTCTCGAACCCCACAGTCGCGGCGACCTCCTCGATCGGCGCGTTTGTCGTCTCCAGCAGCGGCAGGCTGGCCTGGACGCGCCGCTCGACGAGCCACCGGATCGGGGTGGTGCCGGTGGCCCGCGCGAAGTGCCGCAGGTAGGTGCGGGACGACATGTGCGCCCGCCGCGCCAGCCGCTCCACGGTGATCGGGGTGTTCAGGTTCGCCAGTGCCCAGGACATGCTCGCGGCGAGCCGGTCGTCATCCGGGTCGCCGGGCACCGGCGCCTCGATGAACTGCGCCTGGCCGCCCTCGCGGTGCGGCGGTACGACAAGCCGGCGGGCGACCGCGTTGGCGATGGTCGGGCCGTGGTCGCGGCGCACCAGGTGGACGCAGAGGTCGAGACCGGCAGCGCTGCCCGCGCTGGTGAGGATGTCCCCGTCGTCGACGTAGAGCACGTCCGGATCGACGCGTACCGCCGGGTGCCGCCGGGCGAGCAGGTCGGCGTACCGCCAGTGGGTGGTGGCCCGCCGGCCGTCGAGCAGGCCCGCGCCGGCCAGGGCGAACGCGCCCGAGCAGATCGACACGATCCGGGCGCCGCGCCGGTGGGCCGCCCGGAGCGCGCCGGTGAGGGCTGGCGACGGGTCGGCGTGCACGTCGGCGACGCCCGGCACGATCAGCGTGCCGGCGGCGGCGAACGCGTCGAGGCCGTGGCCGCTGTGCAGGGTGGCGCCGCCGACCAGCCGTACCGCGCCGGGGTCCTCCGCGCAGACGGTCAGCTCGTACCAGGGCACGTCGAACTCCGGGCGGGGCAGGCCGAAGACCTCGGTGACGATGCCGGTCTCGAACACCGACATGCCCTCGTACGCGAGCACCGACACGGTGGCGCGGTTCATGGCGGGATCTTAGCGGGCGGTGTCGCTCGCGCCACTGGAGCGGCCGGTCGGCGGCCACCACGATGAGTGCCATGTCGAACGTCCTGCGCATTCCCCCGGCCCGCCCCGCCGACGCCCTCGCCCACTTCACGGCCCGGCTCGCCTTCGAGGCCGACGTGAGCGACGTGCACGCCGACCTGGAGGCGGGCGTCCCCGGCCTGGTCGTGGTCGACTCGCGCGCCCTTCCGGCGTGGCGGCAGGGGCACATCCCCGGCGCGGTGCACCTGCCCACCGCGGAGATCGCCGGCCGGGCCGGCGAGCTGGTCCCGCCGGACGCCACAGTGGTCACCTACTGCTGGGGGCCGGGCTGCGACGGCGCCACCCGCGCGGCGATGGAGTTCGCCCGGCTCGGCCGTCCGGTCAAGGAGATGATCGGCGGGTACGAGTACTGGGTGCGGGAGGGCTTCCCGGTACGCACCGAGGCGGGGCTCGTGCGGCGGCCCGCCGACGCCCTCACCGCCCCGGCCGGCGCGTCGTGCGGCTGCTGAAGCGTGTCGGTTCCGTACAAGACGGCAGGTGGCGGCCGTTCCTAGCATTGCCGCATGCGTGATCTCGTCTACACCGGATTCATGTCGCTCGACGGCGTCGTGGACTCCCCGGGCGGCGGCCCGGGCGAGGACCACCGCAGCGGCGGCTGGGTCGTCAAGGACATCGAGTTCCTGCCGGAGGCGTTCTCGCTCAAGGGCGAGGAGCTGGCGCAGACCACGGCGCTGATGTTCGGGCGACGCAGCTACGAGGCGTTCGCGCCGACCTGGCGCGACTCCGACGACCACGCCGCCTACCGGGACCTGCCGAAGTACGTGGTGTCGTCAAGCCTGCCCGAGGACGCGCTGATCGACGGCTGGGGACCGCTGACGATCCTGCGCGGCACCGCCGACGTGGCCGCGCTCAAGCAGGGCGACGGCGGCGACATCTTCATCCACGGCAGCGCCGAACTCGCCCGCCGTCTCGCCGAGGCGGACCTGATCGACAGGTACCACCTGCTCGTCTTCCCGGTGCTGCTCGGCGCCGGCAAGGGCCTGTTCAGCCAGGCGGACCGGGACCGGCAGACGCTGCGGCTGAGCGACTCGGCCACCTACCCCAACGGCGTCGTCAAGCTGATCTACGACGTGACCCGCTGAGCCGGGTCCAGCGCGATCGCCCCACCGGCGCCCGCGCGCAGCTCACCGGCCGTCCGTCCGACGTACCGGCGCAGCGCGCGGGCCAGGTGCGGTTCGTCCACGTACCCGAAGGTGGTGACCGCGTCGGCGGGTGGGCCACCGGCGGCCAGCAGCACGGCGGCCCGGCGCGCGCGGTCGATCTGCCGCACCGCGCCCCGGGTCAGCCCGGTCGCCGCCCGGAACCGGCGTTCGAGGGTACGCGGTGACGCCGGTGGACGGCCGCCGCGCAGCGTCTCGGTGACCAGCGGGTCGCGGACCACCACACCGGCGCGGACCAGCCGTGCCACGAGCGCCTCGGCGTCGTCCGGGCCGGGCGTTGCCCACCGGCCGCCGTCGAGCCGGAACGTCCGGCGACTCACGTCGGGCAACTCGGCGCCGCCGTCCACCAGCTCGGGCGTGGGTACGGTCCGTAGCGAGGTGCCCACCGCGAAGTCGATGCCGACGAAGGTGGCGCCCTCGGGCACCGGCGCGGTGCCGGTAGCGGTCTCGGGGCCGGAGACGGCCGCGTAGGAGCGACCGTCACGCTGCCAGAACACGAGCCCCCAGCACGGGGTCGCCACCGAGGTCATCTCGTCGACCCGATCGCTGGCGCAGGTCCACACGGTGTCGATCCAGGCCGAGTCGGACGCCCGCGTGGTGAACCGCAGCTCCACGGCAGGAGCATACGGCGCCGGTCAGCGGGCGGGGGTCTCGTCCCGGGCGGGGTAGCCGAGGATCTCCGCGAGGTCACCGGCCGCCTTCGTGTACGCGGCGTAGATGTCGTCGTCGAAGTGGTTGCGCCAGTCGCCGGACGCGCCCTTGCGGTAGTGGGAGATCCGCCCCGGGGTCTCCTTGGACTTCTTCATCTTGCTGAAGCTGTAGCGGGCCAGCAGCGCCTCCAGCTCCGGGCGCGGCAGCGTGATCCCGCAGTGCCGCATGAGCTGGTCGACCTCGTCGGCCTGCCGTTCGCCGGTCAGGTCCTCGTAGCGGAACAGCCGGAACGTCTCGGCGGCCGGCGCGACCGCCCAGGACCGCATCTGCCCGAACTGCTTCTTGTCGCGCAGCCGGTCGATGACGTAGAGCATGCCCTCCTTCTTCGGCAGTTCCTGGAGGGCCTTGCGCGCCTGCGGGATGTCGCCCATCGGGGCGTGCGAGTTGCGCAGCGAGAAGTAGCTGGACACGACCACGTCGCGGGGATCGCGGATCACGAAGAACGCGCGGTAGCCGCCGGCCTTGGGCACCGCCTCGAACCGCTTGTGGGAGAGGAAGATCGCCAGGCCGATGCGGCCGGCCGGCACCGGCGCGGTGGCCCCGCCGGCGTAGAAGCGCGGGTCGTACGGCAGCAGCCCGCAGTGGCGGTAGACGGCCGGGTCGCTGAACAACGCCTTGATCCACTGGCTGCCGGTCTTGCGGACGGTGCAGTGGAAGATGTTGGCGAATTCGCTGCGTTCCACCACCGGCACGGTGAGTCGCATGCGGGCGTTGCGCGCTTCCATCTGTGCCCGCCGGGCCGCGACGCGCATGGAATTCGGCGAATTGTGCTTGGCGAATTCGACGGCCCGTTTAATCATTGTCCAACCTCATCCGGACCCCGGCAGGGCAGGGGCAGCACGACAGCTTTGCGCACGTCACGCAGGTGAAATCCGCAGACTCCGCCTGCTCGCCCGCGCCCCGACGCGCCGCTAGGAATATCCCCGACGGTCCTTTTGATGTCAATCCCGGCCACCTGGGAGAACGCTGAAAATCTACAATTTCCATAGGAATTGCGGAATGGGGTGACGGGGCACCCGCGCGCACCCGCCCACCGGCACAATGGGCGCCGTGCTCAAGGCCACCCGCGCTCTGCTGACGTCACTCGATCCGCTGTCCCACCGCGACCGGACGCGACGCCTCGTGGCGTGGGCACGCACCGCGCCCGACCGTGCGCAGGTCTGCGCCGACCTGCGCCGGCAGGGCCCCTACGAGCGGCGTCTCGCGCTGCTCGCCGCGCTGGCCACCCAGGACACCGAGGCTGTCCTGGGTGCGATGCACGACCCGGAGCCCTCGATCGGCGCCACCGCGCTCAACGCGGCAGTGCGGGCCGGCGTGACACCCGTCGACCTGACCGACCGGCCGGCGAACGCGCGGCGCCGGGTCTACCGGGGGCTGCGCCGCCGCCCGGCGCCGGCCGTCGCCGACGCGCTGATCACCGGGGTACGCGAACGCTTCGGGGACCAGGAGGCGGCCGCGCTGCTGCCCGCCTGCGGCCCGGAGACGGTACGGGCGCTGCTGCCCGACCTGGAACACGCGCTGAACCCGGAACGGCTGATGCGGTGGCACAGCGACATCGTGCTGGCGCGCACCGCTGAACGGCTGGCCGCGGCCCCGCCGGAGTCGCGCGGGCGGATCTGGACCGAGGTCGCCGGCGCGGTGCTGCGCGGCGATCCCGGCCGGGCGCTGGACCTGCTCGACGGATACGCGCCGGAGTACTCGCTGCCCGGCGCGCTCGTCGCGTACGGGCGGCTCGCCGCACACGACGCCCGTCGGGTCGTACGCCTGCTCACCTCGCCCGGCCGCGCGGCCTGGCTGGCCGGCACCGCGCTGCCCCGGGCGCTGCTGGGCCGCTTCGCCGCGCTGCCCACCGGCGAGCTGATCCCGCTGGCCGCCCGGCTGCGCGAGCACGACCGGGCGTTCGCCGCGTTGCTGCGCGCCGTCGCGCCGAGCCGCCGCGCCGACCTGTACGACGGCGCGCTGGCGGACACCGACACCACGGCACTGCGGCCCGGCGGCGAGGTGATGGAGGCGCTGCCGGCACCGGTGCGGGCACGCGAGGCGGCGCGGGTGCTGGCCCTGCCGTCGGTCCGCGAGCGAGAGGAGCAGGTGCGGTTCTGGAGCGCGTACCTGCCGTGGCCGCAGGCGTCCGCGTCGGCGAGCGCGGCGCTGCGCTCGGGCGACGCGGACGAACGGGCGGACGGCTGGCGGCTGCTGGTGGCGGCCGCGCGCCGTTCCCGCGACCCGCGGACGGTGGCCCAGGTGGTGGTCCGCCTCGGCCGGCTGCGCAACGAGCAGGAACCGGTACGCGCCGCCGCGCTCACCGCCCTGGCCACCGTGACGCCGCTGCTCACCGCGATGAACGCGGGCGGGCTGACCGGGCTCACCACCGACGCGGTCGACGCACGGGACACCTCGGCGACCACCACGACGGCGTTGAGCCGGCTCGCCGTCGACGTCCTCACGCTTCACGTGGACGTGCCGGAGCTTGCCGAGTGGGCGCTTCTCACCATCGACAAGGTGAGCAGCGACGCGAACGTGCCGGTGCTGCGCCGGCTCGACACGGTGCTGCGCCACGGCCAGGAGCAGGTGGTGTTCGACCGGCTGCGCGGCCGGATCGAGGACGGCATGGCGCGCGGCCGCTACGGCCTGCTGTTCGCGCTCACCGAAGCGCTCGGCCGGCGGGCCTGGCGGCTGCCCGAGCTACAGGACCTGCTGCGCCGGGCGATCGGGCCGGACACCCTGCCCCCGGTGGCCCGTGCGGCGGCCGGGTTCTGGCTCGCCGACCCGCGTACCCGCTCGCGGCGCGTCGCCGAGGTGCTCGCCGTGGACGCGTCGGCGGTGGCGCTGCACGAGGTGTGGACGATCGTCTGCGCGTCCCGCACCGACCTGCTCGACCGGGTGCTGGACCGCCCTCCGCGCGGCCGGTTCGTGGAACGCGGCCTGCGGTGGGTGCCCGACACCGCGCCGTACGCCCAGCGCTGGCTCCCCCGCCAGCAGGAGCGCTTCGTGGCGCTTCAGGCCCGCGTCGTCGCCGACTCCGGGCAACGGGTCTGGCGGCGGGCGGCGGCGATCCGGGCCGCCGCCGGGGCCGGTCCGGCCGGACGCGAGCTGGTGCTGCGCCACGTCGACGCGTCCGAGGTGCCGGTCGCCGAGGCGGCGCTCGGCGCGCTGGTCCGGACCGACCGGCCGGACGAGGCGTTCCCGGTGCTGCTGCGGTACGCCGACGGCGACCGGGCACGCGTCGCGCTGTACGCGGCCGGACGGGCCGCCCGGTACGTCCCGCCGGCTCGCCTGGCCGAGCTGCTGGGCGGGGTGCTCACCGGCGCCGCGAAGGTCACCAGCCGCAAGGAGGCCGCCCGGCTCCTGGCCCGCTACGCCCACACCGGCGTGATGGCGACGCTCGGCGAGGCGTACGCCGATCCGGACACGCACCGCGACGTGCGGGCGGCGATCGTCTCCGCCGCCCGGCAGCGGCTGGGGTCCGAGGCGACCTGGGCGGTGCTGCGGGCGGCGGTGCACGCCAGCCGCGAGGAGCGGCGGGCGGTGCTCGGCGCGTTCCCGTCCGGCATCTCGGAGCGCCACCGCCGCGCCTACGCCGACCTGATCGCGGCGGCGTGCCGGGCCGACGACCGGGAGGTCCGCAGCGCCGCGTTCGGCGTGCTCGGCGGGTGGTGGCCGTGGCTGACCGGCGTCACCGACCTGGTCGTGGATCGACTCACCGACCCGGACGAGACGACGCCGAGCATCGGGGTGGCGAACCTGCTGCGGGCCGGCGGCGACGCGGCGTTCCGGGCCGCGCTGACCCGCCTGGTGGAGCGGGACGCGGCCGACGACGACCCGGGCGGCCCGGTGACCGACCGGCCGGCCCGGCGGCGCGTCGAGTCGCTCGCGGAGGGCGCGGCCCTGTGGTCCGCCAGCCGACCCGCCGGCGCCGACCGGGCCGGGCTGGTCGAGGCGGCGCGGTGGCTCGCCGGCCAGGACTCCTTCCTGGGTACGGCCACGAGGCTACTCGTCGGCCTCGGCCGCCTCGACGGCCTGGACGAGGTCGCCGCGCTCTGCGCGGGCCGCCCGCTGGTCGCGGTGCGCACCGCCGAGCGCGTGGGCGCGCGCCTGCTCGACCTGCGGCAGCGGCTGGAACCGGCGGTCCTGGCCGACACCGTCGTCCACCTCGCCGGGCGCGGCGACCTGGCCGGCGGGCTGTTCGCGGTGGCGCTCGTCGGGCACGGCTCGGAGTTCGGCTGGAAGACGCCGTGGCGGGACCTACTGACCGGGTTGCGCCGTCACCCGGACGCCGACGTGCGGGAGGCCGCGTACACGCTCGACATGAGCTGACGCCTACCCGGCGTCGAGCGCGGCCAGCACCGTCATCGCCTCGCGCTCGCGGACGGCCAGGTCGGCGAGGACCGCCGACGCGCGGGTCAGGTGGACGGCGTCGCCGGTGCGCCCGGCGGTGGCGATGTGGTCGGCGACGGCGGTCCACAGCGGCGCGATGTCGGCGTACATCAGCTGTGCCCGCCGCAGGCGGGTGTCGCCGGTGACGGTGGCGGCCTCGGCGAGGAAGTCCCGGTACAGGGCGCGGAACAACGAACCGCCGGTGCCGCCGCGTTCCATCAGCGTCGCGGCCAGCGGCAGGTCGCGTGCCGGATCGGCGGCGCGGGCCAGCCAGCGGGGCACCCGGGCGGCGGCGGTGGCGATCCCCCGGTGGCCGAGGTTGGCGATCGGCGGGTGGAGGAACGCCTCGGCGTTGGCCCGTACCGCCGCGCGGACGGCGGCGTCCAGGTCCGGCGGGCCGCCGGGAGCGGTGAGCGTGTACGACAGGTGGCGCGCGGTCATCGGCCCCCGCGCGGCGCGGGCCCGGGCGAGGCTGCCCAGCGTGGTGGTCACCACGCCGCCCTGCTGGGCGGTGTCGACCAGGTGGGCGTGGGTGTCGTCGTAGCCGTACATCGCGACCGTGTGCCCGCCGAAGTGGACCTTCGTGGTGAAGTAGTCGAGGTGGTACGAGTCCAGTTGCAGGCCGACCGGCTGCCCGGCGTCCAGCGCGTCGGTGACGTCGCGCCACGCCCTGACCGCCGACGTCGTCTCCCGTACGCGCAGGTCCAGGCCGAGGCGGCCGGCGGCGGCCCGGGTCACGCACAGCGGCTTCGTGCGCCCGCCGAGGAACGGCACGTCCATGCCCTTGGCGTCCCAGTAGACGAAGCCGAGCCCTTCGCCGAGGCCGAACAGCATCGGCTCGGAGAGGTCGAGACCTGCGTGCCGGGTCAGCACGCCGAGCGTGGTGGTCTCGCAGTGCACTCCGGCGCGCGGCGTGACGTCGTCGAGGATCACGTGGGCTCCTGTTCCGGGGACAGCAGCGGGCGCAGCGGCCCGTCGGCGGGCATCCGGCGGGCCACCCCGGCGAGCAGGTCGGCGGACTGCACGCGCGGGTCGTCGCGCGAGTCGGTCATCACCAGCCCGGCCAGCGGCGACGGGCCGGCCGGGACGCCCGCTGCCAGTGCCGCCTGGAGACGGCGCAGCCGGTCCTCGGTGAGCGCGCTCTGCTCGTCGTGGATCACCAGCACCCGCCGCCGCCCGGCGCTCCAGTGCAGGACTGTCTCGGCCAGCGCCGGCAGCAACGGTTCCAGCGGTGGCGGGATCGTCCGGTCGCCCGCGTACAGCCGGGCCCGCACAGCTGCCACCCGGGCCGGGTCGAGCGCGTCGAGGACCGCGCCGGCCTGCGCGTCACCGACGTGGCGCCGCAGCGCGTCCCGGGCGGCGAAGAACCGCTCGACGCTCCGGTCGTCCGCGCGGTCCCGCCGCTTGGTGCGCAGCATCTCGACGACGGCGGCGAGGAAGGCCGCCCAGCCGGGCCCGGCCGCCCGCCCGGCCCGGTGCAGCGCCGCAGCGGCCGGACGCCGGTCACCGGCGAGGCGGGTGCCCGCCGTGTACGACGGCTCGGCCAGCAGCAGGTCGACGACCCGGGTGGCGAGGAAGAACTCCTTGTCGACCAGGTGCACGTACGCCCGGCCGCGCAGCGCCGACAGGAACCACCGCACCGCCTCGGCGGCTTCGCGGCGGCGCAGGAACTGCCGCGACTTGACCTCGTCGGGCGAGAACCGGAACCCGGACCGCAGCCCACTGATCAGCTCGGCCGCCTCGTCGCGGCTCAGGTCGACGCCGGCGTGGACGATCACCGGGGTGGCCGGGTCGAGCAGGTTGGTGCCGGAGAAACCGGACTCGTCGCAGGCGATCTCCACCACCGGCCCGGTCACCGCGCCGGACGGCGGCAGCCCGCCCTGAAGCGGCAACCTGGTGGTGGACGTTTCCCCGGCCATGCCGCCATGCTCGCCGACCCGGCCCGTCCGGACCACCGGGTTTGCCGGGACCGGCCGGCACGTCTCCCGATCCACGGCGGGACCGTACGCCGCCCCACCGACAAGCTGACAGCGGCCGTGTCAGCGCCGTGTCAGGGCGGTGGCGGTACGGCCGCCCATGGTGGTCGCATGACGAGTTCAGCGATAGCGGTCTCCGGGCTGCGTAAGGCGTACAAGGACAAGGTGGTGCTCGACGGCGTCGACCTGGACGTCCCGGCCGGCACGATCTTCTGCCTGCTCGGCCCGAACGGGGCCGGCAAGACGACTGCCGTCAACATCCTGACCACCCTGATCCGCGCCGACGCCGGGTCGGTGCGGGTCGCCGGGCACGACGTGGTCACCGAGGCCAGGGCGGTCCGCGCGGCGATCGGGGTCACCGGGCAGTTCGCGGCGGTGGACGAACTGCTCACCGGTCGGGAGAACCTGCAACTGATGGTCGACCTCGGCCCGCGCAACCGGGTGACCGGCAAACGGGTCGTCGCCGAGTTGCTGGAACGGTTCGACCTGGTCGAGGCCGCCGGGAAGCTGGTGTCGACGTACTCCGGGGGCATGCGCCGCAAGCTGGACCTGGCGATGACGCTGGTCGGCGAGCCGCGGATCATCTTCCTGGACGAGCCGACGACGGGGCTGGACCCGCGCAGCCGCCGCACCATGTGGTCGATCATCAGGGAGCTGGTCGCAGGTGGCGTGACGGTCTTCCTCACCACCCAGTACCTGGACGAGGCCGACCGCCTCGCCGACCGGATCGCGGTGCTCGACCAGGGCCGGCTGGTCGCCCAGGGCACGCCGGAGGAGCTGAAGCGCCGGATCCCCGGCACGCACGTGCGGTTGCGGTTCGGCAGCGTCGCCGAACTCGACGCGGCGGCGCTGGTGCTGCCCGAGGCGGTACGCGACGAGGAGGCGCTGGCGCTGCGCGTGCCCACCGACGGCGGGACCACGGCGCTGCGCGCCCTGCTCGACCGGCTCGACGCGCACGCGATCAGCGCCGACGACCTGTCCGTGCAGACCCCCGACCTCGACGACGTCTTCCTGGCCCTGACCGGCCGCACCCCGGAGGTGGCGGCCAAATGAGCAGGAACCACTCGGTCGTCATGCTGCGCCGCAACCTGACGCACCTGCGCCGCAACCCGACCTCGGTGTTCAACGCGGTGCTGATGCCGATCATCGTGATGCTGATGTTCGTGTACATGCTCGGCGACGCGTTCTCCGTCGGCGTCGACTACGTCGACTACGCGACGCCGGGCCTGATGCTGATGGCGGTCTGCTACGGCCTGGGCGGCACCGCGACGTCGGTGAACTCCGACATGACAAAGGGCATCATCAACCGGTTCAAGGTCATGCACGTCTCCCGGGGCGCGGTGCTGACCGGCCACGTCGTCGCCACCGTGCTGACGAACGTCCTCGCGGTCGCGGCCCTGGTCGGGGTGGCGTTCCTGCTCGGCTTCCGCCCGGCCGCCGGACCGCCGCACTGGCTCGGCGTGGCCGGCGTGGTGGTGCTGCTCAGCGTCGCGGTCAGCTGGTTCACCGTCGCGCTGGGCCTGTTCGCCAGGTCGCCGGAGTCGGCGGGCATGGCCTCCGTGCCGCTGGTCCTGCTGCCGTTCTTCAGCAGCGCGATCGTGCCCGCCGACAAGATGGGGCCGGGTCTGCGGCAGATCGCCGAGTACCAGCCGTTCACGCCGATCATCGAGACGCTGCGCGGCCTGCTCGATGGCGCGCCGTCGGCCGGCGACGTGATCCCCGCGCTCGCCTGGTGCGCCGGCATCGCGGTGGTCGGCTACCTGTGGGCGCGGTCCACGTTCACGAAGCGAGCGTGACCCCGGCCAGCCGCTCCCAGCCGGTCTCCCGGCCCTGTGCGACCGCCTCGGCGAACCCCACGTCGCCGAGGCGGTCGCGCGCCGCCGCCTCGATCCGGGGCACGTCGGGGTGGGCGCGGTCGGGCTGCCCGCGTACCTCGGTGGCGGCGCCGAGCAGCCGCGCCGCCTGGCCCGGCCGGTCCAGCCGCAACGCCAGGTCCGCGACACCGACGAGCACCTGCGCGGTCAGCGGCGCGTAGCCACCCTCGCGCGCCGCCCGGCACGCCGCCGCCCGATGGGTACGCGACTGCTCGACGTCCTCGGCCAGGTAGCCCAGCAGATCCTGGGTGCCCGCCCGGACGCTCGCCAGCTCCGCCTCGTCGCCGAGCAGCGCCGACACGGCCCGCAGTCGCGCGTACGCCTCGTCCGCGTCACCGTCGTGGCGGGCCAGGTACGCCTCGGCCAGCGCCAGTTCGGCCAGCGCGCCCGGCCAGGCGACCCCCGCAGCCAGCCGTCGCGCCTCGGCCACGGCGTCGGCGCTCGCCGCCTCGTCGCCGCCCAGCCGGTACAGCCAGGCCAGCCGCGCCCGCATCCGGATCACGTCCTCGACGGCGCCGACCTCGGTGACCGCCGCGACTGCCTGCTCGTAGTGGTCGCAGGCGGCGGCGACGTCACCGCGTACGGCGATCAGCTCGGCCAGCTCGCTGAGCGCGAACGAGATCCCGAAGCGTTCGCCGACCGCCCGGAACTCGGCGAGCGCCTGCCGCAGGCACGCCTCCGCCTGCGCCGCCTCGATGCCGAGGATGACCCGCAGCTTGCCCAGGTGCAGCCGGGCCAGCGCGCGTACCCACGGATCATCGTGGTCGAGCAGCGACTCCCAGGCGGGCAGCAGCGCGTCCGGCTCCCGCAGCATGCGCTCCATCGGCACGACCAGCGCCAGCTCCGGGTGACCGCGCCGGCCCTCCCCGCTCAACCGGTAGGCCTTGTGGATCCACTCGGCCGCGTGCTGCGCGTCGCCCGGCCCGGAACTGAGGAACAACACCACGAGTCCGTACACCACGGCGCGGACGTCGTCGGGCACCTCACCCGGCGCCTCGGTGGCCGCGGCGATCAGTTCCATGCCCTCGGTGCGGTGGCCGCCGAGCCACCAGTACCAGCCGGCGCCGGCCGAGAGCCGCATCGCCTCGGGCCCCTCACCGGCCGACAGCGCGCCGCGCATCGCGGCGGTGATGTTGTCGTGCTCGGCGTCGAGCCGGGCGAGCCAGGTGAGCTGGTCGGCGCGGCGCAGCCGCGGTTCGGCGGTCTCGGCCAGTTCGGTGAAGTACGCCAGGTGCGCGCGGCGCACGGCATCCGCCTCCCCCGCCTCGGCGAGCCGCTGCGCGGCGTACTCCTTGATCGTGCCGAGCATGCGGTAACGCGGCGCGACGTCGCCGGCGGCGGCGACCAGCAGCGACTTCTCGGTCAGCGCGGTGAGCAGGTCGAGCACGTCGCCCGGCGCGACGGCGCCACCGGCGCAGACCCGCTCGGCCGCGTCCGGGCTCGCCCCGCCGGAGAACACCGCCAGCCGGCGCAGGACCGCGCGTTCGGCGTCGCTGAGCAGCTCCCAGCTCCAGTCGACCATCGCGCGCAGCGTCCGGTGCCGGGGCAGCGCGGTCCGGCTGCCGCCGGTGAGCAGCCGGAACCGGTCGTCGAGCCGGGTGGCGAGCTGGTCGACGGACATGCCGCGCAGCCGTGCCGCGGCCAGCTCGATTGCCAGCGGCATGCCGTCGAGCGCGCGGCAGATCCGCGCCATCGTCGCCGACGTGTGTTCGTCGAACGCCAGGTCGCGGCGGACGGCGGCGGCTCGGTCCCGCAGCAGACGTACGGCGGGCGACGACTCGACCTCGGCGATCGGGGCGTCGCCGCCTGGCAGGCCCAGCGGCACGACCGGCCACAACGCCTCGCCGGTGATGCCGAGCGGTTCCCGGCTGGTGGCCAGGATCCGCAGCCGGCGGCACTCGCCGAGCAGCCGGTGGGCCAGCGCCGCCGCCTGCTCGACGACGTGTTCGCAGTTGTCCAGGATCAGCAGCATGTCCCGGTCCCGGATCGCCGCGACGAGCCGGTGGACCGGTTCCGCGCTCGCCGCGTCGCCGAGCAGCGCGTCCCGCAGGCCGAGCCCGGAGATCGCCGCCTGCACGACGTCCCCGTCGGCGCTGACGGCGGCGAACTCCACAAGCCACACCCCGTCCGGCAGGTCGCCCGTCAGCCGGCGCCCGGTCTCGGTGGCCAGCCGGGTCTTCCCGGAGCCGCCCGGACCGGTGAGCGTGGTGAGCCGGTGCTCGGTGACCAGCGCACCGACCGCGGCGAGGTCGGCGTCCCGGCCGACGAAGCTGGTCAGCTCGGCGCGCAGGTTGGTGCGGCGGGTGTCCTCCCGGCGTACCGTCTCGCCGCGCAGCAGGGCGACGTGCAGCGCCGACAGCTCCGGCGACGGGTCGGCGCCCAGCGCGTCGGCGAGCGCGTCGGCGGTGCGCCGGTAGACCAGCAGCGCCTCGGTGTCCCGGCCGGCCGCGACCAGCGCGCGCATCAGCGCCATGGCGAGCCGCTCGCGTACCGGATGGGCGGCCACCAGGTCGGCCAGCTCGGGGATCAGGTCCGCCTCCCGGCCGAGTCCGATCTCCGCGTCGTACCGGTCCTCGGTGGCGGCCAGGCGCAGCCGTTCCAGCCGGGTGGCCGCCGCGTCGAGCGCCGGGCTGCCGGGCAGCCCGACGTCGCGCAGCGCGTCGCCACGCCACAGGCCCAGCGCCTCACGCAGCAGCCGTACCCGCTGTGGCCCGTCGCCGTCGCGGGCCCGGCGGACGAGGCGTTCGAATCGCACGGCGTCGACCGCGTCGGGCTCGACGACGAGGCGGTAACCGTCCGGCAGCCCGTCGACGGCGCCCGCCGCAAGCGCCTTGCGTAGCCGCGACACCAGCCGTTGCAGCGCGTTCGCGGCGTCGGCGGGCGGCTGCTCGCCCCAGATCCAGTCGACCAGCGCCGGCTTCGGGACCACCCGGCCGGGATGGAGCGCGAGGGCGGCGAGCAGCGCGCGCAGCCGTGCGCCCGGCACGTCGGCCGGGACGCAGCCGTCCACGGTGACCTGGAACGGCCCGAGCAACCCGATCTGCACTCACCGATCCTGCCACGCCGGGCGGCCCGGTCCGGTCCGCCGCCCCCACCGGTCAGGTGGCCAGGCGCAGATGCCGGCGCTGCCGCAACCGCACCGCGGCGGCCACCACGACCAGCAGCGTGAGCGCGACACCGAAGGCCAGCCCGTGGATGAGGCCGCGGGTGAGGTAGCCGCCGTCGGTGTGGTCCACTGCGTACGTGGCGATCTCCCGGCTGAACCAGAACGGCAACGCCCGGGTGGCGCTGCCCTCGGGGTTCATCACCATCTGCAGACCGACCACTGTCAGCAGCACCAGCGTGCCCTCCAGCTCGCGCGGCAGCACGGCGCTCAGCAGCAGGCCGAACGGCACCGACACGAACACGGTCAGCGCCATGATCAGGGCGATCGCACCGTACCGGACGTCGCGCTGGTCGGCCAGGACGAGCAGGAAGTACGGGGTGGAGAGCAGCACGCCGACCGTCCAGAGGGCGAGCAGCCGGCCGAGCACCAGGTGCCGGCTGCCGTAGCCGGACAGCCGCAGGCGCGGTTCGATGCCGCGCGCCGCGCTGCCCGCGAACAGCGCGGCGGTGCTGAGCGCCCAGGCCAGGCCGAGACAGACGAAGCGGATCGACTGCCCGAGAAAGTCGCCGCGGCGGCTCAGGTAGAAGGCCAGCGGCATCAGCAGCAGGATGACCAGCACGGTACGGCGGCGCAGCAGCTCGCGCAGGGCGGCCTCAGCCACCACGAGAGTCCGGCTCACGCGTCCCGCCCTCCGGTCAGGTCGAGGACGATGTCGACCCGGTCGAGCTGGTTGAGCAGGTGGGTGACGACCACGACGGCCTTGCCCGCGTCGCGCCAGCGCCACACCTCGTGCCAGAAGTCGAGGTACGTCCCCCTGTCGAAGCCCTGGTAGGGCTCGTCGAGCAGCAGCACCTCCGGCTCGCCGAGCCGGGCCAGCACCAGGTTGAGCTTCTGCCGCGTGCCGCCGGAGAGGTGCCGCGCCTGGGTGCGTCGCGGCGGCGTCCACTCCAGCCCGGCCGCCTCCGCGCGACCTGCCCGCCGGGCGGCCGTGCGGCCCAGCCCTCGGCCGGCGCCGATCAGCACGAAGTGCTCGTCGGAGCTGAGGAACTCGGCGGTGCCGCCGTCCTGCGGGCAGTAGCCGAGCGAGCCGTGCACCTCGACGGTGCCCTCGTCCGGGCTCAACAGGCCGGCGCAGATCCGCAGGAAGGTGCTCTTGCCGGCGCCGTTGGCACCGACCACCGCCGCGATCTGGCCCGCCCCGACGGTGAGGTCCACCCGGTCCAGGACGGTCCGTCCCCGGTAGCGCTTGGTGATGCCCCGGGCGGCGAGCCGCACCGGTCCGGGCCGGCGGCGCGGCGGCCGCACGTCGGGACCGCCGAGACTGTCGACGACCGCCCGGGCGTACGTCTCCGGCGCGCCGAAGACCCGCAGCGGCGACTCCCCGCTGTCGAGCAGATGGGTGGCCGCCTCGGCGACGACGTGGCCGGTCAGATCGGGCCCCACCCCGTGCCGGCGCAGCTCGCCAGTCAGGGCGGCGAGCCAGAGGTTGTGGTTCACCGCTTCGGCTCCTCCCTCAGTATCCCGCCCACGCTCGACGCGAAGGCGCTCCAGTCGGTCACGGCCTCGCGCAGGACCGCGCTGCCGGCCGGGCTGATCCGGTAGTACTTCCTCGCAGGGCCGGTCCCGCCCTCCCGCCAGTGCGCGGTGAGCAGGCCGGAGCGCTGCAACCGCAGCAGCACCGGGTAGAGGGTGCCGCCCTGCACGGCGCCCAGCCCGTGGGCCCGCAACGCCTGGGACAGTTCGTAGCCGTAGGACTCGCCCCGGCTCAGCAGCGCGAGCACGCAGAGGTCGAGCACGCCGCGCAGCCACTGCGCCCGCCGTTCCTGGTTCATCCCGCTCCGCAGTGTCCCGATGCGACGTTCACGGACGATGACGGTAGCGCCGCTATCTAGGTAGCGCAACCACCTAGCACGGGCATCTCCGGCGCGCCGATCCTGATAAGTTGCGCGATCCGCACGGGTTCGACGGGGGAATGCGCATATCCGGCACGGGGGCCGACCGGGATTCGACGACAGACGGGCAGCCGGGCGAGGAGCCTGCGTGGACGCCGCCGGACGGCGGTCCCACCGCCGGACCGCCGCCGGTCGCGGGCGCGCCGCCGCCCACGGCGGCCGTCCGGACCAGGCACGCCGACAGCGCCGTTCGGGCCGGCCACACCGGCAGCATCGTTCGGACCGGCCGTGCCGACGGCGCCGTTCGGGCAGGCGGCGCCGTTCGGGGCGTACCCGCCGGGGCCGTCGGCTCCCGGCGGCCGCAACCGCGGGCTGGTCGTCGCCGTCTCGGCGCTGAGCGTCCTGCTTCTCGTGCTCTGCTCGGGCCTGGTCGGCGGGGTCCTCCTGCTGCGGTCCACCGGGCGTCAGTCGGCCGAACGCGAGCCGGCCGAGCCGTTCGCGGACCCGTGGCGGTCACCCGGCGGCGCGACCCCCACGCCCGGGGCGACCGAGGACGCCGAGCCACCGGCGCGGGGACCGCAGCCCAGCGACTACCCGGCCGGGCAGATTTCCGACCTGAACAACGTGTGCGACGGCGTCCTCTACTACCCGCAGTCGCCGAAGCGCACCGGCGCCGCGCCGCATCCGGTGGCGCTGCTCGTCGGCACCGACCTGGGCACGGACCGCCGGCACGACCGGGTCTACTACTACGACGAGGGCCTGTCGAAGCGGGTGGAACGGACCTGGGCGTCGGAGGACCCGAAGACCGTGCAGATGGTCGCCTGCCTGGACCGCACGAGCATCGGCGCGACGATCCGCAAGTGCCGCTACGACGACCCGAAGCCGGACACGCTGACGCTGCTGAAGGCGACCTACCGCCTGCGGGTGTACGAGGTGGCGACCGGCCGGCGGCTGCTGGACAAGGCCATGGGTGGTGACGACCAGCAGTGTCCGTATGTGGTCCTGTACGGCCCGGACAAGAAGATCTACGCCGAGGTCAGCCACCGGTCGGTGCTCGCGGCGCTGCGCGGCCTGGTCAAGCGATAGGCCGCGCCCGGCCCGGATCGGACGATCACGGGCCGGGTACGCGGCGACCGGCGGTCCCGGCCGGTCAGCGGAAGGCCCCGAGCCGGGCCCGGCGTCGTCAGCGGTTGGACGGCTTCAGAGTGTGGTTTCGCCGGTGAGGCCGAAGTAGTCGTGCCATTTGGTGGAGGGGCTGAATGTGGTGCCGGTGGACAGGGCGACGTAGATGTCGT